>CAJKOS010000045.1 GCA_905201565.1 uncultured Erysipelotrichaceae bacterium | reverse complement strand
GGAGCACATGGTCAAGTGACTCATTGCGCTGCAGGGCTGCCTGGATGAAGATGCGCAGGTTGTTCTTCAGATCATCCTGACCGATGTATTCATCCAGGGTTTTTGGACGAATCGATTCCTCATCTTCATTCTGCATGCGCTGTGCATTGAGAATATCATTCATTTCCATAAAACCTTATCCTCCTGCACTGTTCTTCATCAGTGCCCTTAGTCCAATCCGCAGGTATTCCTGGGTGGAAAGACCTGGTTTTTCCATCATCTTATGAACTGCTTTGGCAATTTCAGACTGCTTATAGCCGAAGTTCTTCAGACCATCTGCGGCTTCCTGCACCGCAACAGGAACATCCTTCTGCTTCTTTTCTTCTTCAACAGCCACAAGTTTGCCCTTGAGGTCCAATACAATCTGGCTGGCTGCCTTTGGACCAATACCCGGCATGGATTTCAGGAATTTTACATCATCACTTTCGATTGCCGCAACAATGTGGTCATAATCCGCTTTGGCAAGAATGCCCATAGCCGTCTTTGGACCAAGTCCCTTGACGGAGATCAATCGCATGAATAACTGCTTTTCACCTGCTGTTTCAAAGCCATAGAGCTTCATATCATTTTCCACGATATGAAGATAGGTAAATACGCGTACCTCGTCACCGCTGTGAAGGCGTTCGGGATGGGGATAGAAAACCTCCCATCCCATACCATCATGATCGATGACGATTGTATCCTTTGTGACATCAGCCACAACACCCGCAATAAACGCGATCATGCTTACTCCTTATAGCCAAGGATGTAACTGCCGACAAGCACCTGGTCACCCGTTCTTGCCCCGGCATCATACAAGGCTTTTTCAAGACCCATCTCATTGACAAGTTCCGTAAACTTCTTGGCATCTTCCATATCGTCAAGATCCATCTCTGCCGCAATGCGGTCGATCTTTTCAGAAACGATCTTCCACCTGTGCTGTGCTTCCTTGACGATGAAGAAGTCCGGACGCTTTGGCTTGTACTTGTAAACAACCGTTTCTTCCTGTACTTCCTTGTTTTCTGCTTCCTTAACCTTTGCTTCCTTAATCAGGGCACTGGCAGCATAGAGCACTTCCTTAAGACCGGTATGGGTCAAAGAACTGATTTCATATACCTTGAGATCCGGGTATTTCTCTTTGAACAAAATGAGATATTCCCCGGCATATTCATCATCCATCTTGCTTGCGACAACAAGCTGTGGCTTGTTGAGAAGTTCAGGATCATATTTGCCAAGTTCCTGATTGATGATTTCATAATTTTCAATTGGATCGCCCTGTTCACCAGACATATCGACCATATGGATGAGCACACGGCACCTTCTGATATGCCTCAGGAATTCATGGCCAAGACCCCTGCCATCACCTGCCCCTTCAATAAGACCAGGCATATCCGCAATGACAAAACTGTTATCGTCATCGAGATCAACAACTCCGATATTTGGATCGATGGTCGTAAACTGGTAGGCAGCAATTTCCGGTTTGGCATTGGTGACAACCGAAAGGAATGTGGACTTGCCTACCGATGGAAAACCGATGACACCACAATCCGCAAGGAGTCTGAGCTCGAGCTGCAGATCAAGGCTTTCACCCACTTCTCCTGGCTGTGCGTATTCTGGGGCATCATTGCGGGCAGTCGCAAAATGATAATTGCCAAGACCACCTTTACCACCATGGGCAATCAATACCTTCTGACCCGGTTCTGTCAGATCCGCAAGAAGGTCACCATTTGCCGCATTGCGGATCATTGTACCAAGTGGAACTGGGACAATGACATCATCACCGCTTTTACCATGCATTTTCTTGATGAGGCCAGGCGCACCATTTCCTGCTTTGATGGTACGCGTAAAGCGGAGCTTGGTCAGTGTGGTCTCATTGGTGTCCACCTTGAAATAGATGTCACCACCATTACCACCATCACCACCAAACGGTCCGCCATTTGGATAAAACTTTTCATGTCTCCAGGCAACACAGCCTCTGCCGCCATCACCTGCCTTGACATGGAGTCTGATCAGATCAATAAAATCACTCATTGTCTCACCTCCGCTTTAAAAAAGCTCCTGACACCACTGTCAGGAGCACATCTTTTCATTCAGACTTAAGCTTCTTCCGGATAAACAGAAACCTGTTTCTTATCCTTGCCAAGACGTTCGTATCTGACAATACCAGAAGCTGTCGCAAACAGTGTGTCATCACCACCGCGCATGACATTCTTGCCAGGGAAGATTCTTGTGCCTCTCTGACGATAAATGATAGAACCTGCGTTAGTGAACTGGCCATCTGCCTTCTTTGCACCAAGACGTCTGCCGGCAGAATCACGGCCGTTCTTTGTGGAAGATACACCCTTCTTGCTGGCGAAGAACTGAATATCTAATGTGAACTTCATGGTTTCTACACCTCCATTTTTACTTTGATATAACTCTGATCGGATTCTTCTACGGTTTTTAACTGGATAAGACCTGTGCGCATCACATACTCTGAGCGCTCATCAGGATCATTGATCACGATCTCAATCCTGTTATCCATAACCCTGCATTCAGCAGAAGGAATCAATTCATCTGCTGCATTGAGAAGACCGAATGTAATGCCGCTGACCGCTGCACAGACAAGGTCCTTGCCCCTGACATCATATCCTGCATGTCCGGAAACATATAGACCTGTAATTTTGTCCTCTGCAACAGTAACACGGACTGTGATCATCGATTAACCCTCGATTGCTTCAACAGTCAGCTTTGTATATGGCTGACGGTGACCCTGACGACGGCGGGTAGAACCCTTCTTTGCCTTGTACTTGAAGATTCTGATCTTCTTTCCCTTGCCCTGCTTTTCAACCTTGCAGGTGACCTTTGCACCATCAACATATGGTGTGCCGATCTTTGTTGTGTCGCCACCGAGCATGCAAACCTTGTCGAAGACAACTTCTTCGCCTGCTTCTACATCGAGCTTTTCAACGTAGATTGCCATACCGGTTTCGACCTTCAGCTGCTTTCCGCCTGTTTCGATAACTGCGTACATTTCTTACACCTCCTGACACTTATCATAAGACGCGCCATTAAGGGGACAATTGTCTTAACCCTTTTCTGAGCGGTTACAGACCTCATCAAGAGGGCTGATAACAGTGGTATTTTACCATAAGAGAAACTTCCGTCAATATTTTCTTATAACAATCGGGAAATCTTTTTACCGTACTTCCTTCTCTCCTTCTCACTGCAATTGTACATGCGCGTAAAGAGATCAAAGATCTTCAATTTGCGGGAAGTCTTCATCGTCTCATCGAGTTCCACTTCCACAACAATCGGATTCACGGCATCCATCAATTCCTTGGTACTCATTTCATGACTTCCCTCAATAATGGATAAAAGCTGTTCAGCAAGCGCACTCTTTGCCATAACTCCTCCTTACAGGAAATCTTCCTGTTCCTTTTCTTCTTTGGCAATGACAGTTTCTTCTGTCGCAAGGCATTTGTCCAGCAGTTCCTCATATGGGAATTGACTTTCAAAATGTTCTGCCTTTTCAACAGATGGTTTTGTGACCGGATTTTTTGGATCAAAGATCGTACAGCAGTCTTCATATGGAAGAATAGAAGTCTCATATGTACCGATCTTCCGTGCCAGATCAATAATCTCTACCTTGTCATAGCAGACAAGCGGACGAATGACAGGCATATGGACAACATCATTGATGCATACCATCGATTCAAGGGTCTGGCTGGCTACCTGACCAATGCTTTCACCTGTCGCAAGCACCAGGCATTTGTTATCCTTTGCGACCCTTTCAGCAAGACGGAACATCATTCTGCGCATCAATGTGACCGCATAAGGATCACCAGCTGTCTTATAGATTGCTAACTGCAGTTCCGTAAAGTTGAGAATATGCACCTTCATGTGCCCCTGGTAGACTGAAACCTGCTTTGCAAGTTCCAGCACTTTGCCTTTGGCTGCTTCACTTGTATATGGAGGAGAAGCAAAATGTACCGCTTCAACCTCAATACCGCGCTTCATGATCTCATAAGCCGCAACCGGTGAATCAATACCACCTGACAACATCAATAATGCCTTGCCATTGATACCTGTCGGATAACCACCGGCACCCTTGATCTTGTCACTGGTAATATAGGCACCATCGCGATGAACTTCAATGCGGATCATGAGTTCCGGGTTATGCACATCTACCTTCAGTTCTGTATTGCGCAATATCACACCAGCCACTGCCCTGTTGATTTCATCAGAAATCATCGGGAATGTCTTGTCATGGCGCTTTGCGACCATCTTGAATGTCTTTTTGTCAGTAGTCTTAGCTATTTCAAGACACGCCGCCTGGATGGCTTCAATGGTAGGATCTACCTTCTCGGTAAAGGAGAAAGAAGATATACCAAACACCTTCTGCAGACGCTCTTTGATAATTTCCGGGTCTTCATCATGGAGATGGATGTAAATCCTGTCATGTGTACGGCGGTATTCAAGATCCTTGAAATCGTTGAACATGTATCGGATATTGCGCTCCAGCCTTTTGATAAAGTCCTTGCGGTTCTTTCCTTTTGTGCTCAATTCTCCATAGCGGATGAGCACGGTATCATATTTCACCATATTGTTGTGTGATCTCCTTTAATGCTTTGATAAAGAGGTCAATTTCCTCACTTGTATTATGATAGGACAAGGAAACGCGGATACAGCTCGATGCCCGCCTTTCACTGAACCCCATCGCTTTGAGAACATAACTTGGATTGTCGGAATGCGAATCACATGTACTGCGGGCAGAAACCATGAATCCATACCGGTTTAATGCATTCTGCATCACTTCACTTGGAATAGGTTCATACGAGAAGTTGACCGTCGATACAATCCCATCATCCGGACTGTTAATCTCGATGCCATCAATACTGCATAGACCCTCCAGCAACTGTTTCTTCATGCCGCTGATATACGCATGGTATTTCTTTCCGTTATCCAATGCAAGACGCAGGGTCTTGGCAAAGACAAGGTCGCTCAGCGCATTTGCCGTACCTCCACGCAAGCCAAACTCCTGTTCACCACCATTGATCAGTGGTACAAATGGTACATGTGTCTTTTTCACAAGAATGCCACTACCCTTGAGTCCTTCAAGCTTATGGGCACTGATGGAGGCAAGATCGATATTGTGCATATCGATATCCACCTTGCCAACTGCCTGGGTCATGTCCACATGCATATAGGCATGGGTATGCTTTTTGACATAGTCCGCAATTTCTGCAATCGGATTGATCGCCCCGGTCTCGTTATTTACATACATGATGGAGACAATGGCTGTATCTTCCCGCAAAGCAGATATGACATCTTGAACATGCACCCGGCCATCTGGATGGATGGGTACATACGTGACCTGTTTATGGAAGATTTCTTCCATCTGTCTTGTGGCATTCATGATGGAGGAATGTTCCACATTGCTTGTGACAATATGGTTTCTTCCAGCACATGCAAATGTGACACCTTTGATGGCTGCACTGTTTGATTCACTGGAACCAGAGGTGAAAATCACCTCATCTGCTTTTACACCCAAAAGCCCGGCAATTGCACTCCGGGCTTTTTCGAGCATGCGGCTGACTTCCACACCTTCATCATACAGCGATTCACTGTTGGCATAATACTTCTCAAGCAAAGACTCATACGTCTTCAGCACTTCCGGGTGAATCGCCATGGTGCTGGCATTATCGAAATAAATCCTACGCACCTTTCGCATTCTCCCTGATCATATTTTCATAGTTGCCCGGGTGAATCTTCTCAATGGTCGCAATTGCCATCGTCAGTGCCTGTGTATACTCACCATTGCGGAAAGCAAGTTCTGCACGTGTCAGTTCAGAATCGATATCCGCATAGGTCGAACGGTAACGGTTTCCAAACACAATGGTATTTTCCACCATGACAACCGTACCCACCACATTGTTTACATCGTTGTAGAGGCGGTAAATGAAATCAAGAGCCTCCTGCAATGTCGTATTGACAACCTGGATGTTGAGAGGAATCTGCTTCATTTCCCTGGCAAGGGTATCGATATAGCCATCTGCCTTTGTCATATCACTTTCATACTGGGCAGAGATGTTTGGAAGCTTGTATCTTCTGATCTTCACCCTGATCTGGTTCATGATAATCTGCAATTTGACAACCTGTTTCTTGGCACGATCCTCATCACCGCTTGCAATTTCAATCTTCTGCTTCATGTTCTGCAAAGAAGTCTCAATGGAGCCGATTTCATCGCGTAGCTCCTTCAGGGATACAAGCACAGTACTAGCCGGACTGGTATGGTTATTGACATTTTCCATAACCCTTGGCTTTTCTGCCTGCAGCCGTCTGAGCTCTTCTTCACGGCGGGCAATATCTGCGTCCATGCCTTCAAGACCAAATCTTACCGAAGTAGAAGCATAGTGTTCTTTGACATAGGCAAGGTTTTGTTCAACAGAGACAAAGCTCTTCTCTGTTTCTTCGGCAAGGCTCATCAAAGACTGACCGGACTCCCCTTCCGAAAGAACAGATTCATCGAGCTGGTTGATTCTTTCCTTGTAAGCATCAAGATGTTTGCGGATGCCATCCATCTTGCCGGCCTTGAGCTTCTTGAGATCATCTTTGAGAGAAACCGTGAGTGCTGAAAGGTTCTTCTCAATTTCCAGGTGTCCAAGATAAACACCGGCATTGCGCACACGGGTATAATCCTTGTGCAGGTTCTCCGCAAGGCTAGGAATCACACCGCGGGCATCCTGCAAGAGTGGTGGCATCTTTTCGACAATGGCATCAATTTCCACAAGGGAAGCCTTGATATTCTCAAGTTCCTTGTTTGCCTTGTCATAGTCGGATGAAAACATCCATTCTTCAAATGTGGAGAACATCTGTTCGGTAGAACTGATCTTCTCTTCAAGATAATCCCAGCAATAGGCAAGATCCTGGGCATGTACCTCCGCTTCACTCTTCAAAGCGCGGAAGGTGTTTTTATAGGAAGTTGCTGTCTTGCGCTGGCTTGTCTCCTTGGCAAGGATGAGGTCAAGCATATCATTGAGTGTTACCGCACTAGACTTTGCCTCATTGATCAGATCATCCAATTGATCCATGATCGCATCTGCCTTGCGCAGCTTGCCTGCATTGATGCAGTCTTCCGCATCCGCAAGCATTGAAGCAATTGAAGAGATGTTCGCTTCACACTTATCGAATACTTCCCTTGCATCGCGGACTTTCTTTGTTGTCTCACCATCTACTTTGCCAATGGTTGTTGCTTTGTTCATCTTGAACTGCAAAGGAATGTTTTTCACTTCATTGTAGCGTTCCTCGAATTCGGAAAGCTCCTTGCGAAACCCCCTCGCCTTGATCCTGACAAATAACAGCCAGCATATCAATACGATGACCAGAACAATCATCGCCAATATTACCCACACATTAGAAATAATGTTCAGAATCTGATCCATTGTTATTCCTCCCATCACTTAACTATCTTAACATAAAACATGATTGATTTTTCACATAATCGTGTGGCAGAGAAAAAAGAAAACCGCACCGAAGTGCGGGATGCTCATCCTTATCTGTTGTAGAATTCGACAACGAGAGCTTCGTTGATTTCCTGGTTGAGTTCGGATCTTTCAGGAAGGCGGACAAATGTTCCCTTCTTGTTTTCCTTATCAACTTCGACGAATGCAGGATTAGCGATATTGCTTTCAAGTGCTTCAGCAATAGCCTTCATGTTTCTTGCATTTTCACGAACGGAAATCACATCACCAGGGTTTACCATTGCGGAAGGAATGTCGAGCTTCTTTCCGTTAACTTCGATGTGACCATGGTTGACGAGCTGTCTTGCTGCTTTACGAGTTCTTGCAAAGCCCATGCGGTAGACAACATTGTCGAGTCTTCTTTCAAGAAGAATCAGGAAGTTAGGACCTGCCATGCCGCCCATACGGGAAGCCTTCTGGAAAAGGTTGGCGAACTGACGTTCGTTGAGACCGTACATGTTACGGATTCTCTGCTTTTCACGAAGCTGCAGACCATAGTTGCTGAGCTTGATGCGCTTTGTAGGACCATGCTGGCCTGGCGCATATGTTCTCTTTTTGAGTTCTTCGCCGGTTTCAAGAATGGAGAAGCTGAGACGTCTGGACTTCTTCCAAACCGGACCTGTGTAACGTGCCATGTTTTGTTTCCTCCTTATACTGGCCGAGAAACAACAACAGGTGCAGATCATCTATGCCGGGTGTTATCATAAGCCCTTTCACCTTCCGCAGCCGGTTACTTGCGACGCATCGATACGATGTTCATAACGCCTTGGACATGACTCTGCATGCTGCTATCATTTAACGCCCGATAATATTACCATCACCGCATATGCATGTCAATGATAATCCACAAAACATCGCCTATTCATAGCCAAATGTGCTGTAATCGATCATCCATGTATCGAGTTGTGAGAAATCATCCTGGTTTGGTTCCCACATATCTCCCCCATCCATGATCTGCACAGCAAGAGATTTCTCCTCTGTGTAACCGATGGAAGGAATCTTTTCTTCAATCATCGCCACAAGCCGGTTTGCATATTCCTGATCTGCTGATGCATATTCTTCTTCACTCATGGAATACAGGGCAAAGTTATCCGTTACCCCTCTTTCAGCAAGCACCTGTGTAAACACATTCTGGAAGTCTTCCGGGGTGAAGTTTGTCATGATGTCAATCGGTTGTACTTTGACCTCTACCGCATAGTTGCCGCTGTCAAGCTCTGATGCGGCACCTACCGTATAGGAACTATGGCTGTAGATTTCCTCATACATATCACGGATCGCTGTCTCAATTTCTTCCGTTGGATATTCGATAGTCGCAATGCCATCAATGAAAAACTGCACTTCTACATCAAGCCCATCCTGATACTGCTGCTCAGCTTCTTCCTCGCTGATGCCGGCAATCTCCAGAAAATCATCATTGATCTGATCTTTGTATGTCAGATCAAGATATCCCTGTACATAAGTGGAAAGCCTCTGTTCTTCACTCATTCCACCACATCCTGCAAGTGCAAGAGCACAAGCAATAGCTAATATAGTCTTTTTCATCATATATCTCCCTTTCACAAGACCTGCGGGTATGAAACCCGCAGATGTCTCTTACTTCTCAATGAAGCCAAACAGGAACCGCGGCTTGATCCAATCAAGAAGAATCTGTTCTTCAGCCGGGATCCTACCGATGAGGTTGTACTGATCAGAGAGTTCCATATCTTTGAGGACAATCCAGACCTCACCACGATAATGTTCAAGATTATCGTTGACGATAACGACATCACCACGATGAGCCATCTTGTCCTGACGTGCTCTGACCGGAATCGGCTTTCCTTTGAAAACAACACGCGGAGAAGAACTTCTCACGATGAGATCATTACAGTCATCACGGGAAGAATGCTTATCCCAGAGGACAATTTCCTTCTCAAGATCCGTAATATCATTTTCAAATTCCACTTTGACATTGATCTTGGAAAGATCTGTTTTTGCAAGAGCTTCAAGTTCTTCATCATCCGCAAAACAGTTGCCGATCATAATATCCTGGCAGAGATTCATTGCATTGAGATGTCTTGCCTGCAGATCAATCGGAAGGTCTCTGTGCATTTCTATGGTTGGAAGGCCATCAAAGACTGGCCAAGGACCAAATGTATTCTTTGCATTGCTGGAGACAAAGCTGGCAATGCGAAGACCCGTCTTCTTATAAGCAGATGTCAATTCGATATATCTGTCGAGTCCCATACCGGTATGGCGCTGCGGAAAGAAGTTGGAGCACATGCACATGTTCTCTTCTTCGGCTCCGCATTTGACAAGATTTGGAATATCGATTGTACCAGAGGCATTGTATTCAATCTTGATGCCATATGGATTATGGGTGATGGCAATGTCTTCCATCTCACCAAAGTGACCATCCAGTCTGATGATATCAAGACCGATTTCCTTGAATACGCTGAGATCATATGGTGTAGCACCAAGGCGTTCAAATACCTCAGGGTTTGTATCAGCACTGATGATCATTCCTGCTTCATGGCAGACAGAACAAAGTTCGCTGAAGTTTTTCACAACTGCATCCTTGTCTTCTGTCACACTCAGGAAACATGTGAATACGCGCTTGAAGCCAAGCTTTCCAGCCTTGCGGATGTATTCATATGTCTTTTCATTGGTTGTATGTTCCGGATATACGGAGATACCTAATTGTTTCATTTTCTAACCTCACTTCTTCAAAAGAATCTCACCGTTGGATTCAATAATTTCCTTGTATCTGTCATAGGACTGCTTCTTCACTCTTTCCAGAGTACCTGTACCATCATTGAAGCGGTCAACATAGACAAATCCATATCTCTTCTTCATTTCACCAGTACCGGCAGAGACAACATCGATCGGACCCCACCAGAGATAGCCCATGCAGTCAACACCATCTTCAATCGCTTCATTGACCTGTACGAGATGGTCTTCGAGATACTTCACACGGAATGGATCCTTGATCTCATGGTTCTCATCGAGATTCTCATCAAGACCAATACCATTTTCGACGATGAACATCGGCATGCGATAACGGTCATACAGCACATTCAGCGTATAGCGGAGACCCTTTGGATCAACTGCCCATGACCATGGCTTTGGTGAGCATTCTGTCAGGAATGGATTATCCCTTCCCTTGAGTCCGCCTGTATCGAGGGTCATGTTGTATTCTGTATTATAGGTAGAAGAGCGATAGTAACTGAAGGAGAAGAAGTCAACCGTATAATCGTGGATGAGCTTGTCACCTTCTTCACTCATAAACCTTGGCGCAATATTTGTTTCCTTCCATCTGCGCTTTACATAACCAGGGATGATACCGAGGCAGAATGGATCGCCGAAGTAGAAGACATTGAAGCGCTGTGCATCGAGGGCTCCAAGGATGTTGTCAGGGTTGCAGTTATATGGATATGTTGCAACACCAGAACATGTGAGCATGCAGCCAACCTGGCAGTCCGGATCAATTTCATGACCGAGTTTTACCGTCCAGGCATTAGCGACAAGAATGTTGTAGTAAGCATCCCACTTATCCTGATCAGTGATCGAGCCAAATGGATCTTCCGGATCAGCCGGATCAATGTCGAGAACACCAGCACCAACTAACGGGTTGCGCAGAAGGCTGTTGACTTCATTGAATGTCAGCCAGTACTTTACCTTGCCCTTGAAGCGGTTGAATACCGTTGTGACATAGTTCTTCCAGAACTCAATCAGCTTTGGATTGGACCATCCACCATATTCTGTCATCAGGTGCAGCGGTGTCTCATAATGGCTGAGGGTAATCACCGGTTCCATGCCGAGTTCCCTCATCGTATCGATGAGGTCTTCATAGTAGGCAAGACCCTTCTCATTTGGTTCAGTTTCATCGCCATCTGGATAGATTCTGCCCCAGGCAAAAGATGTACGGAAGCAGTTGTAGCCCATACCTGCCATCAGCTTGAGATCTTCCTTGTAGCGGTGATAAAAATCAATACCTTCATGGGAAAGATAAATCTTGTCAGGATCCAGTGCCATCTCCCACTTCTTTGTCTCTGTATTCCACTTGAGACCTGGATCCTTGGAACCAATACCGACCATGACATCGGTGATGTTGGGTTTCTTGCCATCTTCCAGCCATGCGCCTTCAAGCTGATTGGCTGCTACAGCACCGCCCCATAAGAAATTCTTTGGAAAGCTCATATTTCTGTTCCAGCGAAGCAGCATTGAGCAACCGGTTTTTGAGCTCGATCAATGTATCGTTCTTTTGCTCTATGTAAAACGAACGGT
>CAJKOS010000044.1 GCA_905201565.1 uncultured Erysipelotrichaceae bacterium | reverse complement strand
GCATTAATCTCACCACCTGTAGAGGTGGGAGTATTCTGCTGGGGTTTTAGATAAAACAAGCCGGATTGAAAGACAACCAGGCTTGTCAGTATCTCTACGTTATCCTGTCACTTCAGGAAAAGCTTTATCATTCATTCTTGACATTCTTTGTATGTGTTGCCGTATAGAGAGAAGAGGAATCATCCAATGGACTGAGCAGCACTTTACCTGTTCCTCTGTACACATTGACAAGACCTTCACCAGATACTGCAGAGCCAAGCAATGATTTACCTGATCTTTCAACCGTAAAATCAAGACTTCCTGACCAGCAGATTGCCTGGTTTCCATCAATTTTGAGAACATCATCTTCCAGTTCAACTTCTATCAGCTGTTCACGGATAACATTGGATTCCAATACTACCGTTCCTGCACCTTTCAGCTTGAGGTTGAACAACCCTTCATTACCTGCAACAGCAGAAGACAACGATTTTCTCGACTGCACAGAAAGTCTAACCGTATTCTCTGAGGCAAGATACATACCATCCTGTACAACAAGACCATTTGCCCAGTCTTCTACCTGTTCCAAAAGAATAAACTTATACGTCGGTTCAAGGCAGACAACGCCTCTGCCTTTGTACTCTGGCTTGATTGCGGACTCATCGGTAACAGCACTTTTAACAAGTTTGCCAAGCAAATCACCAGCACCCTTGATACCGGTTGTCGCATGGACATCACCTGCCATCCATTGCATGGCACCCGCCTGCATGGTCACACCAACTCTGCCATCTAATTGACATACTACCTGTTTGCGCCTTACACCCATCTTGGACATGAAATACTCGCGCATAGCAGTATCTGGGGATACCGTCAGATCCTGTACATACTCCACCACTGTAAAAATACCTTTTGAATCTTTGACGCTGTAATCCGGATCGTTGAACAATCCATTAATTTTGATACTCATGATGATCTCCTTTGTCTCTATGAATTACTAATTTCAGTATAACAGATGTATCCATACCCAGAAACACACTTCACAAAAATCCCCTGACATTTCTATCAGGGGATGTATACAAATTCACTTCCAGACTTCTTCCGCAATTTCTCTTACCAGCTTCAGCTTTGCCCACTGCTCCTCTTCAGTGAGTTTGTTTCCAATCTCACAGGACGCAAAGCCACACTGTGGACTGAGGTAGAGACGATCAAGAGGAATATATTTCTCTGCCTCATGAATTCTAGCAATAACCGTTGCTTTATCCTCAAGCACTGGACTCTTTGTCGTGATGAGACCAAGTACAACCTTCTTATCACCAGAGACTTTGGAAAGACATTCAAATCCACCAGAACGCTCATCATCAAATTCCAGGTAATAGGCATTAACGTTTTCTTCACCAAAGAGAATATCCGCAACAGGATCATAGGCACCACTGTTTGCATAGGTGGAATGGAAGTTGCCACGGCACACATGGGTATTGATAACCATACCTTCCGGTGCTCCGGCAATAACACGGTTATTGATATCTTTATGCATCTTCTGTACTTCAATCAATCCTTCTTGTGTAGTGCCATAGGCAAGATGACCTGTCTTATCTGCCATCATGCCCCATGTGCAGTCATCAAACTGCACATTACGACAGCCTGCTTCATATAGCTGATGCAATACTGCAATATATGCTTCCGCAATATCAGAAACCAGTTCATTTACATCAGAATAATACTTCTCTGTAACACTTCTTCCAAAAGGCATCCAGAACTGGGCAAGGGTCTGGGCAGGAGAAGGAATTGTCTGCTTTGCGACAGTTGTTTCATCTTCCAGTGCTTTGACAAACCGATAATGATCCACAAATGGATGTTCACCAGAGAGGCGGATTTTACCGGTCAGATATGTATCATCGAGCATTGCGGCTTCCCCATGGAAAGGAAGACCTGTCTCAGTCTTCTTATGATCAATGCCATCAAATCCCCACATGAAATCAAGATGCCATGCGGAGCGGCGGAACTCACCATCAGTAATCACATGATAGCCTGCTTCTTTCTGCTTTGCGACTAGTTCTCTGATACATGTATCTTCTACTGCTTTGAGCTCTTCAGCAGTTATGACACCTGCTTCATGGTCAGCACGGGCTTTTTTCAGTTCAGCAGGGCGAAGGAAGCTGCCCACATAATCATAACGAAATGGTGTTACCTTATTCATAGAATATTCCTCCTGTGTGTTTTGCAGGTTTCAGTATACATGGTACAGAACTCTGTGTAACATACAAACAACCATATCTTTGCCATAGGCAAAAACTATAGCAGATCATATTCCCTTGTCCGTCGTGTACTGTTTCAAAGCTTCAATATAACATTCCGCAAACTTTCCAAGTACGACTTTCTTATGTGTCACATAGCCGATTTCCATATAATCATCCACTTCCAGTGGAACAGCGATGATGTTTTCACCATTCAATTGTGCATTGATCACACCACTGCATATCGTATAACCATTCAATCCGATCAAAAGATTGAACAACGTTGCCCTGTCACGGACCATGATATTCTTCTTTGCTTCTAATGTACTCAGTATTTCTTCCGAAAAGTAGAATGCATTATGATCTCCCTGTTCATAGGAAAGACGTGGATATGGCGCAAGATCTTCTAAACGTACAACCTCTTTCTTAGCCAGTGGATTCTCTCTTCCCACAAAGACATGTGGCTTTGCCATAAACAATCTTGTAAAAGTGAGGTCATGTTCCTGGAAAAGCTTGCGCAATACCTTTTCATTGAACTGGTTCAGGTAGAGAACACCTACTTCACTCTTCAATTTGGCAACATCCTCAATGATTTCATAAGTTTGTGTTTCACGAATGCAGAAGTCATATTCTTCTCCACCATATTCCCGCAACAGGGAAACAAAGGCTTCCACCGCAAATGAATAGTGCTGTGTTGATACACAGAACTGATGCCGCACTGGTGCAGTACCAAAGTAGCGGGCTTCCATCAGCCTTGTCTGGCTGATAACCTGTCGGGCATAACCAAGAAACTCCTCCCCTGCAGCAGTCAGCGTTACACCTTTATTTGTACGTGTGAAAATGGTTATTCCATATTCTGCTTCAAGTTCTTTGATAGCAGCTGTAAGACTTGGCTGAGAGATAAACAGATTCTCAGCAGCCTTACTGATCGTGCCTGTCTCAGCTACTTCCACTACATATTTCAACTGTGTCAAAGTCATTTAATATCCTCCTCAACATGGTGTGCGATCATTTTCACAGCATACTAAATTCTCTATTCAAAATATGAGCAATTCAAGAATAAGTTCCTTACAGACACAGCAATGATAGAAAGATCACATAACAAAAACATATCAGCTTGTGTGTTTGAATCAGATTATTCTGCTATAAAAGTGTGACAAGAATCATGCCTGCATCCAGACTATTGTTCATCCTCCTCTTCTTTAACTTTACCAAGAAGTTGAAGCGGGGATTTGAATGACAGAACTTTTTCTCGGTATGTCCAAACAGTTTAACTGTCTTTGTCTCTTTAAATACTTCTTGTTCTACCCGCAATCTTTCATATTCATAATTTGCGTCGTCAACCTGAATGCCATTCCCATAGAAACAATACACATCACCAGCCTGAATCAAAAGGGCATCGATATATTCAACGCCTGGCATTGTTATTTCATTCAGCTCAGTATACAGTTTATCTTCCTTAAAGACTTCTGCAGTTCTTCCATCATCCCATATCATTCTTGCAGGTATATCATCGAGATATGCACTAAACGCTCTGCCAGCCAGATTCACACACTGGTATTTCTGTCGCTTAAATGCCTTCAATCTCAATTTATCCGCAATCGTATAAATGACAGCTCCACTCAGATCTTTCTGCAGCGCTTCTTTGAAAGTTTTTGCTTTATATTCTCCGAGCTCCGATTTCTGTCCCTGCTGTCCAATAATAGCAGCATATGGTTCCATATATGCAAATTCATATCTCTTCCCAGCCAATGAGGATAAAAAAGATTTTTTGGATTCTCTAAAAACTGGTCGTTTTTTTTCATTGCTTCAGTCGTTTAAAGGACTTTTATCATTCCTTGTCATCTGAACAACCGTCTCTACATGAACTGTTCCTGGAAACATATCCACTGGCTGTACCTTTTCCATATGATAGCCATTTTCTTCCAATATCTTCACATCCCTTGCCAATGTTGCCGGGTCACAGGACACATAGACAAGCCTCTTAGGTGAAATGCGTACAATCGCATCCAGTGTATCTCTTGTACAACCTTTTCTTGGCGGATCGACAATGACTACATCTACCTTCAGCTTTGACTTGAGAATGCGCTGTGCCCCCTGGTTAGCATCAGCTGTCAGGAATTCAATATTGGTGACATCGTTGATTTCCGCATTCTTTCTTGCATCACGGATAGCATCCGGTACGATTTCAATACCATATACCTTCTTTGCCTTATCCGAGGCAATCATACCGATGGTACCTGTACCACAATACAGGTCTACCAGTATTTCCTTACCCGAGAGTTCACAATAATCAATGGCAGTTTTGTAGAGCAGTGGGGTGGTGAAAGGATTGATCTGGAAGAAAGATCTTGCACTGATGCGGAATGTCTTTCCTAACAGTTCTTCTTCAATATATGGCTCCCCGGCAAGATAGACATCCTTGCCATCAAGGATGACATTATCCGTTCTCTTGTTAACCAGGGCACTAAGGCTCTTGATCATCGGATACTTATCCATCAGTCTTTGGATCAGTTCCTGATCATTATGACATGGCCATTTCTTCACGATGAAAACAACCATGACCTGTCCTGTCCGATGGGCATGTTTGATGAGCACATGCCGCATCACATCCCCACAATCCAGTTCTCTAAACCAGATTCTCAGGTCACTGACAATCGCATTTGATAAATCGGATTCCGCATGACATTCTTCAAAAGGAATAATGCGGTTCGTGTGTTTCTGATAGAAACCCATTTCCACTTCACCATGATTGACCTGCACAGGTATCTGTACCTTGTTGCGGTAGTTTGTATACGGTTCTGCTGTGATGATAGGCAATGGTTCAATTTCCATATTGGCATTGGCACGGAAGCACTGCTTCAGCTTTTCTTCCTTGAAACGGCTTTGTTCTGCCCTGTCCATATGCAATATCTGACAACCACCACATAACCTGTAAACCTTGCATACCGGTTCTGTGCGATGCGGAGATGTTTTGATCAGACGGACAATTCTGCCATAGCCATAGTGGCGCTTCATGGCCGTAATGCCAATCTCTGCCTCTTCCCCTTCTAATAACCCCGGCACAAAGATGACAACCCCATCAATTCTGACAACACCGCTGCCATCTTCGTTATAACCCGTACACACTGCTGTATAAACTTCATTCTTTTCCATACTTCACCTGTTAAAAAAAGGGGACCATGCCCCTTTTCTCTTTCTTACGCCTGTGGCTCTGTGGCAGCTGTCTCAGCTGGTGCAGCACTTGCCTGTGCGGCTGCTGCAGCCTCTGCTTCCTCTGCCGCAATGCGGTTTGCCACATCATCCCGCAACTGCTGGGCAAGCTCAGGGTAACGTGCCTCTGATACTGTCTGGTATTGCGGGTCAGTCATGTTCGATGTCTTCGTACCGATGACATAGACAAAGGTATCTGCTGTACGATCTTCATCTGCTGTCATGTTATAGACATGAATTTCAAGGTCATACATCTTCTTGCCATCTGCCTGGGAAAAGTAGACTGTCGGATCCAGTGTAGCTGTCACCGTGCTATAGATGTTCTGTGCCATCGCTGTCGCATCTTCCTTTGTGGCAGTATTAGCAACCTTTGCATAAATGCGCAATGTTGCGGTAGCCATATTGGAGAACTCAGCTTCTACACCATCAATTGAAGCAACCGATGTATTGATCGTATCGATCTGTTCCTGGGTAATCGCCGGATCGAGGTCTCCCTCATAGCGGTTGCCAAGAACCGGATTATGCGTATCCATGGCACTGGACACAAGCATCCAGCCAAGAATCGCAATCGGTGTAACAACGAGAATCAAGCAGATCCAGAATACCGCAATGGTACGTCTGCTGCGATGACTCTTTCTGATTTTTGTTTCGTTATTCATTTTCTGCGTCATAGTTTACTCTCCGCAAAATCTATTGTACCCTTTCGGGCATCATTTTACCAGTTATCTGTTCTTGAGGGCTTCCCGGATCATCTGGTTGACCATACCAGGATTAGCCTGTCCCTTCGACTTTTTCATGACCTGACCTGTCAGGAAACCGACAGCTCTGTCCTTGCCATTCTTGAAATCTTCAATAGCCTGAGGATTAGCATCAAGCACTTCCTCAACCATAGACTGGATAGCACCAGCATCGGAAATCTGCACAAGGCCCTTTTCCTTGGCAGAAATTTCCGGATCTTTGCCTTCCATCAGATCATCCACAAGCTTCTTTGCCTGGGCATTGGAAACCTTGCCTTCATCAATCATGCCGACAAGCTTTGCCAGATGTTCAGGATTGAGATGGCACTCCGTAATAGCCATTTCATGTTTGTTCAGCCATGCACTGATGTCAGAAAGCAGCCAGTTACATACATTCTTGGCATCTTTGCCATACTGCATAACCGTTTCGAAGAACTCGGACATTTCCTTGTTTCCAATGAGGATGGAAATATCATGATCGGAAAGACCATATTCCTTTGCATAGCGCTCTTTGCGGGCTTCTGGAAGCTCTGGCATATTGTCCTGGATAGATTTGATCCAGGCATCATCGAGGCGGATTGGGAAGATGTTTGGTTCCGGGAAGAACTTGTAGTCCACATTGCCTTCCTTGCGTCTCATGAGAATTGTCTCACCCGTCTTATCATCGAAACGTCTTGTTTCCTGGTGGACTTCCTCACCTGCTTCAAGCAGCTTCTTCTGTCTTTCCACTTCATAGTCAACTGCCTTGCCAATGTTGGAAATGGAGTTGATGTTCTTGATTTCGTTCTTTGTGCCAAGGTGGTCAGCACCTTCCGGCGCAATGGAAACATTGACATCGCAACGCATAGAACCCTCTTCCATGCGGCAGTCAGAAACACCGATGTAATACAATGTCTGACGCAATGCCTCAACATATGCTTCCGCTTCCTGACCATTTGTCATATCGGGTCTGGAAACAATTTCGATGAGCGGTGTACCAGCACGGTTGAAGTCGAGCAGGGAGAACTTGGAAAGATGAAACTGCTTGGCAGTATCTTCTTCCATATGAATTCTCTCAATGCGGATCTTCTTCTTTCCCTCTGGTGTATCGATCATAACATAGCCATCTTTTCCAATCGGATGGAACTGCTGGGTGATCTGGAAACCCTTTGCAAGGTCACTGTAGTAGTAATTCTTACGGTCAAACTTCACCAGTGGATCAATTGTCATATGGAAAGCCGTACATGCCTGGATGGCACGTCTTACCGCTTCCTTATTGACTTCTGGCATAGCACCCGGATGACCGAGATCTATTTCGTTGACACAAGTATTTGCCTTTCTGCCAAAGGAAGTCGGGGCACCGGAAAACATCTTTGTATTCGTCTTCAGCTGGCAGTGAATTTCAATACCAATCGTTACATTGTATTTCATCATTTCACCTCCACATGCAGATCTTTATAACCTGTAATCTCTTCAATCGCAAGACCAATATCAAACATCATCTCTTCTTCAAATGCACGGCATGTCAGGTTTACACCAAGCGGGCAGCCTTCTTCAAAACCCATCGGCACTGTCATGGATGGATAACCGGAGAAGTTTGCCATTGCCATGTAGTTTTCTGAAACAAGATTTGTATCAGAGAGCTGATCGAGATCTGTATCCCCTTCAATCTTTGGGGCAATGTTGCCACTGGCAGGAGCGATGATGCAATCATAGTCCTTAAGGCAATCTTCCATAGCTTCAACGATGAGCCTTCTTACCTTCTGTGCCTTGCGGAATAGTCTTTCCTGGTTTTCTTCAAACAGACCGTAGGAACCGATGACAAATCTTCTGCGGATCAGCGGTCCAAATCCCTTTGTACGGGAATTGGTCATAATTTCCTGCATATCCGCACCTTCTTCACGCACACCAAAGCGGATGCCATCGAGATTGGAATGGTTGGATGTCGCTTCACAATTGGCAATGATAAAGTAAGCAGGAAGGATTGCCCGCATCAGTTTCTCATCAAATGTATAGGAAACAACCTCTGCACCGCGTTCCTTCAGCTTGTCCATCAAGTCATTAAATACTGTAATCGTATGTGCATTCTGGATACCATCGAGTACATTCTGCAGCACCGCAATCTTCTTACCGTGCATATCGCTGTTCAAAAGAGAACTGTATGCAGGAACTGGCAATGTGCTGCTTGTCATATCCCGCTCATCTCTTCCGGCAAGTACTTCGAGGCAAACTGCTGCATCGTCGATGGACCGGGTGAAATAACCAACATGGTCAAGGGATGAAGAATACGGAATGATGCCATAGCGGCTGATTCTTCCATAAGTTGGCTTAACACCGACAATACCATTGAAAGCTGCCGGCTTACGCACGGAGTCGCCTGTATCAGAACCGATAGCCATCGGTACGACACCACTGGCAACAAGGGCTGCACTGCCACCGGAAGAACCACCGGTAATTCTTGTTGTATCCCATGGATTATGGGCAACACCTGTAAAACAAGTAAGATTTGTGCCACCCATGGCAAGTTCATCCATGGATGCCTTGGCAATCACCACCGCACCGGCTTTCTTTAACCTGTCTGCGATTTCAGCATTATAGATCGGCACATAGTTGCTCAGAATTCGGGAACCTGCCGTTGTGCGCACACCCTTTGTACATACATTATCCTTGAGGGCAATCGGCACGCCGCGCAAAAGACCATCTTCCGGAAGCTCTTCAAGCTGTTTTGCAGGATCTACAAAAGTGATGACATCATTCAGCTTTTCCTGTAAAGCCTCTGCCTTTGCATAAGCCTCTTTACATCTCTTTTCAGCACCTGCACGGTCCTGTACCATCTCTTTAATCATTATTTCACCACCTTTGGCAGGACAAAATGTCCTTCCAGTTTCTTCTTCACATTCGCCATCGCATCATCCTGGCTGATGACATTGCTCACTTCATCCTCACGCAGGAAAACAGTCGGTGTCTCAAATGGATAAACCATCTCCTCCACACCCTCTGTATCTACCGCATCAAGAAGTGCCATCTGTGCCTCCAGGGTAGAAAACTCCTGCACAAGGCTGTCTGCTTCTTCATCGCTCAATTCAAACATCAGCTGTTTTGCCAGTTTTTTGAAATATGCTGCATCTTTCATTTCTTCCATAAAAACCTCTTTTTTTACCGTAACATTCTACCTTTTCATGCCATGCTTTTCAACATCTCACCCTTTTGTAAAGCGGGCGATGAACTCATCTTCCGAAATGATTGGAATATTGAGCTGTTTTGCCTTTGTATTCTTTGATGAAGTAGAACTCACATCATTGTTGATGAGATAGTTTGTAGACTTTGAAACAGAACCGGTCACCTTGCCACCTTGCGAAGCAATATATGCCTTGAGCTCATTGCGGTTAGCATAGTGGTGCACATCCCCTGTCACCACAAAGGTAAGACCTTCACAAAGGTTGCCCTCTGCTTCTTTAACTGTCGCATTGACCGTAACAATGGACAAAAGATCTTTCAATTGTGCCATGTTTCTTTCATCCCTGCACCAGAGCACAAATGCCCTTGATTTCTCCGGACCAATACCTTCAATCGAAGAGAACACCTCTTCCTCTTCTGTCTCTGCCGCCTTGTTTAACAACTCCTCTAATGGATAAGCAGAAAGCAGGCGGTTTGCGACATCCACACCAACAAGGGGAATATTCAGGGCAAATAACAGCTTTGTATCATCCACCGTCTTTGCCTTTTCAAGGGAAGCCACAATATTGGCAGCCGACTTCTCTCCAAAGCCTTCTAGCTGTGCTATTTCAGCTTCATGATCCACAAGCCTGTAAATATCACCGATATTGTGAATCCATCCCTCATTGATAAAGCGGGCAAGTGTCTGTTCGCTGATACCATCAATATCCATACCACCCTTGGAAACAAAGCGGGCATACTTCTTCAGCTTCTTGGCATCACATTCCGGATTGGTACATCTCAGTGTCTTTGTGCCACTGACATCCGAAATATGGATTTCCGTCTTCGCCCCGCACACCGGACATGTTTCAGGAATGATGAACGTTCCATCAATGTGCTGTACATGGATGACCTTTGGAATGATCTTGTTGGCCTTGATGACCGAAAGCAATGTACCTTCTCCACCAATACCAAGCCTTTCACATTCACTGATATTACATAAGGATGCGCGTTTGACCGTTGTTCCTTCGAGTTCCACCGGATCAAATACCGCAACCGGGGTGATCGTGCTTGCCGCACATGACCACTCAATGTGGTCAAGCCTTGTTTCTGCAGCTGTGTCCTGCCACTTGAAAGCATAACCGGCACGTGTTGCATGGTGTCCTGTTACAGAACCCGTTGCTGCATAGACCGTATCATCATAGGTGATGACAAGACCATCTACCGGATAGGGGTTGACCTCATCTGTGACAAGCTTTGTCCACTTGTCGATAACCATGCGGATATTGTCCTCTGTCGGCTTTTCCACAAGTTCATGTTCAACGCACACAAAACCATTGTCCCTGAGGTAGTCCATCTGTTCACCCCAGGAAGTCATGACCTTGTCACTATGCACTAATGTAAACGGAATCCAGTGAATCTTTCTCTCTTTGACTTCATCGACATTCTTGAGGGTCAAAGAACCAGACGCAAGGTTTCGTGGATTGGCATATTCTTCTTCGGATTCCATGTTGAAACGATTGAAATCCGCATAGGAAATAATTGCTTCACCACGGATGACAAGATGACCCTTATCCCTGATCCTTTGAGGAATACCATAAATGGCAGAAGAAAGATGGGTGATGTTTGTACCAACATGACCATCACCACGTGTCACCACCTTTGTCAGCCTTCCATTATCATATGTCGCAACAAGGGTCAGACCATCGAGTTTCCAGGAAATCCAGATCGGTTTCCCTTCTGCCCATTTGACAAGGTCTTCTACCTTTTTTGTCTTGGCAAGAGAAAGGGCACTGAATTCATGTGCTTCCTTCTCACCAGGTATGGAATCGGCAGAAACACGGTTTGTTGGTGAATCGGAAAGGACGGTACCTGTTTCTATTTCCAGGCGCTTCACCTCATCGAACATCGCATCCCATTCATAGTCCGTCATCATTTCGGCCTTGCCATTGTAGTAGGCATCTGCCGCTTCATTGAGCTTTGTGACAAGCTCTCTCATCTGTTTTACTTTATCTTCCATCATCAGTTCTTCAAATCACTCTTTTTCTTTAAACCAGTAAATGCTGTACTAATCTTTTTGACACCAATTGGAAATGGAAAAGCTACTGTTATTGATTGAGCGTTACAGTTTCTCACAATACCTTCCCCAAACTTTGGATGTATGACAATATCATTCTGTTTAAACTTCACTTTCACCTTCTTGGGTGTACTTTCAAACACGAGCTGTGAAGTAGCTGGACGCTGAGGGAAATAGTCGTCTTCCTCCATCACTGTAAATGGTACAGATTTCTTCACACCCGCACCAAGGTGTTCAATGCAGTCTTCATCTATTTCATTGATAAAGCGGGATGTACTTCTCACCTTTTGCAGGATGAAGGAGAAACCACCTGCTTCAGTGAGATAGAGTTTGTTCTGTGCTCTTGTAAAGGCAACATAGGCAAGTCTTCTCTCTTCTTCAATGCCACGGCTGCCATCTTCCATCGCTCTTTCATTTGGGAAAATGCCATCGTTCATATCACTGACAAATACCGTATCAAATTCAAGACCCTTTGCGGCATGAACCGTCATCAATTGAATACTGTCACTGGCAGCCATCTCTTCCCTGTCTCCATAGAGTGACACCATCTGCA
>CAJKOS010000043.1 GCA_905201565.1 uncultured Erysipelotrichaceae bacterium | reverse complement strand
CCTGCCGCATGGGCGGCAAGTATACCAGCTTTGGAATCTTCAAGGACGAGGCAATCCTCAGGTTTTACACCTAATACCTCTGCCCCTTTCAAAAAGATTTCCGGATCTGGTTTGGCACGGGTGACCATGTCACCGGTTATCATTGCATTATACGATAGTTTCACAGAAACTGTACCAAGAAGTGTTTCCACATAGATTTTCGGACTGCTTGAACAGATCGCAATCCGGTAATGATTTTCATTCAGCCATGCAAACAGTTCAACGAGACCGGGCTTGTTCAACGTATCCTTTGCACAGGATTTCCAGAAATCGAGGTTGAACCGTTTCTTTGAAATCTCTCCCTGTACTTCAGAAACACCGGGAATGCTGTTCATATATTGTTTTGTATAGCCTTTGCCAGAACCGGTAATATGGACAAAGAAATCTTCTGGGAGTTTTACTCCGTATTTCTCTGCTTCCCGCTTCCACATCGTAATGGAAATTCTTTCTGTTTCGAACATCAGTCCGTCACAATCAAATAATACTGCCTGAATCATGATTTACTCCTTTGAAAAAAGCAGCCAGATGGCTGCTTCTATTTTAAGCGTTTATACCCTTGAATGTATACTCATCGAGCTCTTCTTTGAACTCTTTCTTCTTTTTCTTCTTCTTTTCACCACTGCCAAAGCGGGCATAGAGCACTCTCCATACAGTCGGTGCAACAAAGATGGAAGAAAGTGTACCGGCAACAAGTCCCACCAGCATTGCCATCATGAATACAAACAGAGACTCGGCGCCAATCGCAAGGATGATGATGACCGGCAGGATTGTGGTAATGGAAGAGAACAAAGACATCTTGATTGTCTTATCGAGTGAATCATCCACTATTGAACAAAGTTCATCATGGCTCAATCTGCCCTTCTTTGTCTTCATCACTTCACGGATCCTGTCAAAGACGACAATGGAGTTATTGATGGAATAACCGATAATCGTCAGTAATACAGAAATGACTTCTGTATTGACTTCAAGGCGGAAGATGGAGAACACTGCCAGCACTATGAGCACATCGTGCACAAGGGCGGTCAGACATCCAGCCGCATATTGCCATTCATAACGGATGGTGACATAGAGCATCATCGCAATCCATGCCACAAGCACAAGGATGACAGCATTGCGCACAAGGTCACGTCCAACAACCGGTGTAACGAGGTTATCACCTGGTTCTTCACCGAATACTTCCAGGAAGTCAGACTTGATATCTGTGATTTCTTCGGTTGTAAGACTTTCCTTTGTTGTTGCATAAACCGTATTTTCTCCAGATGCCTGATATTCAAATCCCCTGTCACCATAGCCGGCATCCGCCATGGCAGTTTCCACTGCATCGATTGTGACCGGTTCAGCACTTGTGACGGTGATCTTTGTACCACTGGAGAAATCGATACCGAGGTTCATGAAGCCATTCCCACCTGCCGCATTTACTGCACCAAATACGATGCCAAGGGCAAGGACGATAACACTGGCGATGATCTGGAACTTTGACTTTGCACTGTAGGCAAACTTACGTGTACCTGTATAGAACTGCTTCTCACCTTTGGAAACATCCGGAATCTGGTTTTTCTTTACCGCAAACCAGCCTGGCTTATTATCGGCTACACCGCTATTAACAACCACATTCAGCAGCCATTTGGAGAAGCCGACATTGATGAGTAACGTCATGATAACTGTGATGATGAGCATCGTCGCAAATCCCTTGACCGCTCCATTACCCCAGATATACATAATGAGGGCAGCGATCAATGTAGTAAACTGAGCATCAAATACTGCCGCAAAGGAAAGCTGCTGGCCTTTGGAGACAGAGCTTCTCACACTGTGCCCCTTATAGAGTTCCTGACGGATGCGTTCATAGTTGATGATATTGGCATCAACTGTCATACCAACACCAAGTACAAGCGCTCCGATTGCGGAAAGGGTAAAGGTTGCGCCCATCAAAGAATATAGACCAAATACAGCCCAGATATAGAGTACGAGCATAATGCAGGACAATACACCCGGCATGCGATATGTAATGACCATAAACGCCATGATGGCAAGAATACTGACAACTCCTGCTAAAGCAGTCTTCTGCAATGCATCTTCACCAAACTCAGCTGAAACAACATTGGAAGAAATTTCTGTGAGCTTCACCGGCAGTGAACCGGAATTGATGAGATTTGCCAGTGTGCGGGCTTCTTCTTCCGTAAAGTCTCCGGAAATGATACAGTCACCTGTAATTTCAGATGTGACACTTGCCGCACTGATGTACTTTGGCTCCTCACCCTGTGCTGCCTTTGTGGATTCTTCACTATAGGAGTCACCTTCCTCATAGTCGAGCCAGATGACCATGATGTTTTCACCACTTGATTTGGCAGCGATATCGCTTGTGATTTCACCAAACTTTTCATCATCCGCAATCTTCAGGGAAACAACCGGCTGTCCATTCTGATAGGACAAAGATGCGCCACCTTCTTCCAAAATACTGGAATCTGCCAGTTCATTATCTTCCGTATCGCGGAATGTGAGGTTGGCGGTAGTGCCGATCATATCACGGGCGGTATCCTGATCGGAAACACCTGCGAGCTGTACACGGATACGGTTATCACCTTCCACACTGATGGAAGGTTCACTGACACCAAGTACATTGACACGCTTATTGATGGAATTGACAACCGCGGAAATATCAAAGCTGCCGCCTTCTTCCAGTGGCTCTACCTGATAGAGAATTTCAAAGCCACCGCGCAGGTCAAGACCGAGATTGAGGTTGTTTTTGATCGCATTGAATGTTGAAGCAACAAGAACACCGATCAAAATGACAACAATCCAGAATACGGCAAGACCACCTTTTTTCTGTTTCTGTTTCTCCATGCTTTACTTCTACCCTCCTAACATGTCCTGAAAGTCCGCGAGATTGCCACTGGCGCCTTCGGTTATGGCAAGCCGTGAAAGATAGCGCACAATATCATTCGCAGTGACTTTCAACACATCATCTGCAGCTTCATGCAGTGAAGAAGGCAATGCCCTTTTCCATAAGAACCCGGAAAGATATTGCTCAAGATCACTGTATGCAAGAGTGGACAGATCGCGGATCTGCAACTGTTGCAGATGGACAACCATCAACATCTGCACCGATATATTGTTCACATCAAATACTTCTCTGTCCATTCTTCCTCCTGACAACTTACTGATTATAGCAAAAAACATTTTCGATAAACAGAGCTCTGTCAGGGAAAACCTTTACTTTTTCTTCACAGCCGTATAGAGTTCTGCTCCAAAGTCGAGCGGATAGCGCATATATGGACTCATACCGGAGCTGTTAAACACCAGCGGTAAAGGAATACCATATTGCAAAGCTTCCCTGCCTGCGCATAGCGGTTTCCATAACAGGCGGATACCAGAACTGCCATCTTCTGCTGTTTCAAGGCATACCGCAAGATCCTCAGGACAATGGAAATCCAGCGGGATGATGGCATTGCGCATACCAATTTCATATTCCCCTTCTTCAAGGCCCATCATCTTCATTTTTTCAAGTGGTGAAGCCGCATGGATCATGCGCCGGTAAACACCTGTAACAGCCTGTTTTCCATCACTGATCGTAAAGGACTCATGTCCGTCATCACAATCCGTACGATAGAATGTACCAAATTGCAGCAATCTGCGGTTCATCTTATACCAGGCAATCTGTTCTTTGATTTCCTTCTTTTCAATATCGCTGAGCTCTGTCAGATCTAGTTCATACCCAAGAACACCAAATGCGGATACCGCAAAGCGCACTGGCAGTGACACGGTGCGCATCGTCTGTGAATTCGGTACAGCAGAGACATGGGCACCCATTGTTGAAAGCGGATAGAGGTAGCTTGTCCCCTTCTGTATGCCAAGGCGCTCCATGGCATCAGTATCATCACTTGTCCAAATCTGAGGCGAGTAGCACATCATGCCGGCATCAAACCGGTTGCCACCTGAAGAACACGATTCAAGGAGTATATGAGGACGCTTGTAGAAAATCTCAGAAAGCACCCTGTACAAACCGAGCATATACCGGTAGACAAAGGCACCATCCATGCCGGTCATATGGCGGTTCATATCCCATTTGACATAGTCCACATCACCTTCATCGAGCACTCTGCCAACATTTTCAATGATGTAGTCCTGTACTTCACGACGGCTCAGGTCAAGAAGATATTCATATCTTCCGGTGAGATTTCTTCTGCCTTCTTCATGGATAATCCAGTCCGGATGTGCCCGATAGAGATCGGAGTCAGGATTGACAGCTTCTGGTTCAAACCAGAGACCAAACAACATATCCATATCATGAATCTTGTCTGAAAGACCTCTGATGCCATTTGGCAGTTTCTTCAGATTGACATTGTAATCACCCAGTCCGGCATGGTCATCATTTCTTTCACCAAACCATCCATCATCGAGCACAAACAGTTCTGCACCAAGTTCCTTTCCCTGCCGGGCAAGAGCGACGAGCTTATCTTCTGTAAAGGTGAACATGTAAGCTTCCCAGTCATTGACAAGCACGGGTCTTTCCCTGAATTGCCATGCCCCGCGGACAATATGATTCTCTATAAAAAGATGGAAATGCTGGGAAAGCGCATTTAACCCATCACAGCTGTATGTCATGAAAGCCTCTGGTGTTTCAAACTGCTCTCCACCTGCAAGTGTCCACTGGAAGTTTTCATCGTTGAAGCCACCCATGACCCGCACACAGCCATATTCATCACGGCTGACAATACTCTTGTGGCTGGCACTGTATACAAGGTTGAAACCCCATGCTTCACCATGTTCTTCATTTGTATCATTGCGCCGCAGGATGAAACCAGGATTTGTCATATTGCTGGATGAACCAGTTCTGGAACTGATGGACAATGTCCCACTATTAACAACCGTATCCCTTCTATACCTTTCGTTTGCCCAGCTGCCGTGGAACGATACCATCACGAGATTATCTTCCATCATATCGATGGAATAACTCATCAGACGATTGATCGTCAACGGTTCTTCTTTGCAATTGTAAAGTATTGCCCTGCGGGTGATGACATCACTTGCTGCATAGATCGTATAGACAAGATCCAGCTTCATCAGCCCAGCCTTATCAAATAGATGGATGACAAGAGAAGCATCCGCATCATATGCGCCTGGCAATCCACTCAGCATGACCTCTTCGTTTTCTTCAACAGAATAACCAAGATACGTAAAATCCGTACATGTACCAAGTGATGTTTTCACAAGCAATGATGGTGTCCTGTAATCTCCTATACCATTATTTCCATATTCAAATGGTGCAACATTCCGCCAGCTTTTCTGCACATTGTCCTCATATTCAATGACTGTGCCATAGGGCAGTGTCTGCTTCACAGAAAGTGCCTCAGCATCTGATATTGATACCCTTCTTCCGTAATGAATGTGTTCGAGATGTCCATAGCCATCTACCTGGAACAGATACGATGTATGGTCTGTATGCAATGCAAACAGTCCATGCTTTTCTTCAATATACTGGTTCATAAGACCCTCCACTTGTTTTGATTATACTTCATCACAAGCTAAAAAAAAGCTGTCAATCGACAGCTTATACCAAAGCGATGAACACCCCGACAGCAGCAAATACTGCTTCCACAATCCAGAACATGTGGACAACCTTGACTTCCGGCATACCCATGATGCGGAATGAGAAGTGAATCGGTGTGTATGGGAATACCCGCTTGTGGCGGAGTTTGACCGAAGTCAGCTGGATGATGACAGACAATGTATCAAGGACAAAGACACCAGCAATCACGATGAAGGCTATTTCAGACTTCATCACCATGGCAGCCGCTGCCCTAAATCCACCCAATGCCAGCGATCCGGTATCACCCATGAATACCCTGGCAGGCTTTTTGTTGTAGTACAGATACCCAAGCAATGCACCGATCAAAGAGATGATCAGCAATTCAACACCGCTTTTTGCCTGCACAGCAGCGATGATCGCAAATGCCACAAGGGCAATCGATGAACAGCCGGCACATAATCCATCCATGCCATCGATCAGGTTGACGGCATTAGAACCTGCCGCAAACATGATGATGATCAATAAGAAATACCCCCAGCCAATATCAAGATAAGCATTGATAATCGGAATGTGCAATGTGAGATCGATATGGCTCTGGTACATAAAGAAGATGATGATAGCAAGCACCAGCTGCATCAACAGCTTTGCCTTTGGACTGAGTCCATCATTGTTCTTCTTGATCGCAATCAGATAGTCATCCACAAAGCCGATCAGACCATAGCCGACAAATGACAACATCACAATCCATGTTTCCATGTCTTTGAGAAGTGATGGTGTAGAAACAAGTGTTACCACAACCGGAACGATGATGAACAGGATACCTCCCATGATCGGTGTCCCGGCTTTCTTCTGATCTTCTTCCAATGAATATTCCGAAATGGACTGGCGGACGCTCATCCGTTTCATATAATCGATAAACTTTGGCATGAGTACTAATACTGCCAAAAGAGAAATCAGAAAACAAAGCAGGAATTTCAACAAAACAAATCCCCCTCCCTTTTTATCCGTTTTATTATACCGGCAGCACTACCCAAATACAACACGTATGTTCGTGCCACGGGTGACGGTTGTTCCGGCAGGTATGCTCTGGGAAACGACTACCCCATCATTTTCCAGCTCAAAAGCAAAACCTGTCACCGCCCATAGCGAAGCGACATCCTTGCGCGTCCACCCGGTCAGATCCGGCATGACAAAACTCTGTGTATCCGTGAGCAGGAACACCCGCTGACCAGAATCGATGGTCGTTCCGGACTTGGGAAACTGGTCGATGACCGTATCCCCGCTGCCAAGGACGATGATATTTGTTCCGCTGGATGACAGTTTGTCATTGGCATAAGTGACACTGTGGTTGAGCAGGGAAGGCATTTCACTGCTTGTCACGGTTGTAACGGTTTCTACCTGTTGTTCAGGTGTCTCTGTTTCTTCGTCCATGTTATCGGAAAGGTGGAATTCCTGGGCAACTTTGCGCAGGATGTTCGTCACTGCTTCAGTCTGCGTACCGATATTCTGAAAATTCATGGCAAAGGCATAGTAGACCATATATTTTGGCTGATCAGCCGGAAGGCCGATCATGATCGAGGAAATGATGTAGTCCGTATCATATGTACCATCAATTGCCACTTCGGTTGTTCCGGTCTTGGCGATGATCGAACATTCCGGAATGCGGTAGTTGTATGCTGTACCACCCTGTTCGTTGGCTACCTTGTACATGACACTGCGCACTTTCTCCGCAGTTTCAGCAGTGATCGGTTCAGAAACCACTTCTGTTTCACCCTGATAGAGCACATTGGAATTGTCATAGGCATCACGGATGGAATCGATGAAATATGGTTTCTTGACCGTTCCATCCCCAAAGATTGCCGTATATGCCTGCAATAACTGCAGCATGGTCACCGTTGAACCCTGTCCAAAGGAAAGGTTGATCTTATCGGCAGGCCATGTGAAGTTGAGAAGACCTGCTTCTTCAAGAATGCCATCTGTGTCCACATTGGAAAAGAAGCCAAATTCCTCCAGGTAATCAAGAAGGATATCCGGTGTGATATATTCATTTTCCAAAGTGGCAGCTACGGTATTCAAAGAATACTTGAGACCATCATCCAGTGTAGGATTGCTGTAGCTTTCATTGTGGTAGTTCATGACACAGCCATAAGCATTTTCAGTATCCATCGTACGGACCGGATTGTTGTTTTCATCGGAAACATAGCAATACCGGTAACCTTCTGCTGTCGCATTGGAATCATATTTTCCTTCATTGATTGTCGCCGCCCATGTAAATGTCTTCAATGTGGAACCCGGTTCATACGGCACCTGAGAACCATAGTTGGAATAGTCGGTAATATCGAGGGTATTAGGGTCAAAGGAAGGAGACTGTCCCCAGGCGATGACCTTGCCTGTTTCCACCTCTACTACCGCACCCCAGATTCTGTCCGGGTGGAATGTTTCATTTGTAAGGGCAAAGGACTGTTCCAGTGTTTCCTGGATGTTTTTGTTCAATGTCAATGTGACATTTGCACCATTTGTTGCTGAGACGGTTGTTTCCTTCATGCCCGGAAGGATAAAGCCATCCCCATCAGTCTGGTAGGTAGTATAGCCATCCTTACCAGCAAGGTAGGATTCGAGCACCTGTTCAATGCCCATCTTGCCTGTATAGCTGCCATCTTCATCGCGTGATACATAACCGATGAGATTGGAAGCAAATGTACCATGGGGATAGACCCTCTGCACACTGTCTTCAAATTCGATACCCGGCAGCTCATACGATTCGATTTCATCCTTTACTTCTTTGGAAAGATTTCTTCCCGAATCACCAAGTTCAGTCTGAAACTTCCCTTCCTGCATGAGGTAGCCAAGCACCTTATCATAATCAATGCCGAGGATCTGTGAAAGGATACCTGCTGTTCCTTCCTTATCTTTGACATAGGCAGGTGTATCATCAGCATTCAGGCGGTTTTCATCGAGAATACAGATGATGTTATAGGTGTGATTGTCTTCAGCGATGATGTTGCCCTGGGAGTCATAGATAAATCCCCTTTGGGCATCGATGGTTTCCGTGACGACATTCTTTGTGTCCGCATAGATGGATAAATCGGTATTGGAACGGGCATGGATCTTGCGTACCGATACCAAAAAAACATCGGCAATCAGCAAAGCGATACAAACCGATGCGATGACAGTAAACTGTCCGAGAATATTAAAATGCCTATTGCCAGGACGGCGGCGTCCCGGTTTTCTTTTATCAGCCATTCTGTTCTCCTTCAGCAGAATCTCCGGCAGAAATGGTGATGATGTTGTTCGGGTTCATCGTCATTCCGTCTTCGGAGGTGATGCTTTCTACCCGATTATAATTACCAAGTGTCTGGATATCAATGCGGACGGCATCGTTCTGTGTTTCAAGAACCGCAATCTTGGAACTGATATCCTGTGCCTCAGTGCTCAATCTGTTGTTATAGGAACGCAGAAACAGGGAAGATCCCAGAAAGACTATTCCTGAGATGAGCGTGACCTTCAATGTGAAGTTCAGCATCCTTTCGTTTCTTCTCGCCTTCGCGGATTTCCCTTTTTTTCTGATCGTCGCCATATCTTATTACCTCTGTTATCTCTTTTCAATCACTCTGAGCTTTGCGCTGTGCGCACGATGATTTTCCTCAAGCTCCCCTTCATCTGCCACTACCGGTTTGCGGGTGACAAGGAGGAAGGAGGCCTGCTCCATCTGTGACTGCTTCACGGGAAGCTTCGGCTCAACAAATGGAGCAGAGGATAAGTTTCTGAATGCTGTTTTCACCATTCTGTCCTCGAGGGAATGGAAGGTGATGACAGCGCACCTGCCACCGCTTTTCAATAAGCTGCAGGCTTCTTCAAGACCGCGCTGTAAGGCACCAAGTTCATCGTTCACTTCGATGCGTAATGCCTGAAAGGTCTGCTTTGCAGGATGTCCTTTGCCATGCAGCACCCTTTCCGGGAGGGCTGAACGGATGACATCGACCAGTTCAAATGTCGTGTCGATGGAGTGTTCCTGTCTTTTCCTTTCAATTGCACGCGCAATCTGTTTTGCATAACGCTCTTCTCCATACTGTTGCAAAATACGAACAAGAGCGGCATATTCATACGAATTGACAATCTGCCACGCATCTAATGTCTGACTCTGGTCCATGCGCATATCCAGCCTTGCATCATAGCGATAGCTGAACCCACGGGTTGGATCATCAAACTGCGGAGAACTGACACCGAGGTCCATCATCACGCCATCAACAGCGTCGATGCCCCTTTCATGCAGTGCTTCTTTCATATGTCTGAAGTCATCATGGATGAATGTCACTTTATCGAGGTGATCTTTGAGATTGATCTTTGATTCCTCAATGGCTGTTTCATCCTTGTCAAATGCATAGAGATGTCCGGTCTCAAGTTTCGAGATCAATAGTCCGGCATGACCGCCTCTTCCCAATGTGCCATCGACATAAATGCCATCCGGTTTCACATTGAGAAGATCTACGGTCTCATGAAGCAGTACGGATACGTGCTTCATTGTGATGTCAGGAAATCTGTCAGCATTTCCGCATCATCTTCGAATGAAGCATCTGCTTCATCCTCAATGCTCTTCCATCTCTCTTCGGACCAGATCTCGAAATAGTCCGAAACACCGACAATCACACAGGCCTTCTCGATACCTGCGAGGTCGATGAGATATTGCGGAAGCTGCAGCCTGCCCTGGTTGTCCAGGGTGCTTTCTTGTGCTTTGGAGGTAATGCTGCGGATATACTGCCTTGCTTTCTTGTTTGTTGATGGAAGCCGGGAGAGCTTCTCGATTTGCTCCATCCAGCTTTCATTCGTATAGCAGGCAAGACATCCGTCAAGACCTCGGGTTACATAAAAAGTATCGCCAAGTGACTCTCTGAACTTAGCAGGGATGATCAGTCTGTTTTTGGCATCGATACTGTGCCTGTATTCACCTAGAAACGATGCTCCTTTCCCTACTTCCATCCACTTTGCTCTACTTTCTGCCACAATTATACCATTCTCTCCCCCACAGGCAACCCAAAATTGGGCAAACGCAAAAAAAACACTCCAAATTGGAGTGTTCTGTGTAAATCTCTCAGAAAGATTATTCAGCAGCCGGCTGTTCTTCGTTGCCGACTTTACCACACTTAGGGCAAGCGTGATGAGGAAGCTTCATTGCACCACATACCGGGCACTTTACAAGTGTCGGTCTGTTGAGTACATAATGCGTTCTTCTCTTATTCTTTCTTGTCTTGGAATTTCTTCTCTGCTGTACAGCCATTGTCTAGCACCTCCTGTTATTCGTTTTTGAATTCCTTCAGTTTTGCCAGACGCGGGTCAATCTGTTCCCGCCGGCTTTCCTGATATTCCGCTTCAGAAATGACTCTCCATCCATCACCGGACGGATATTCACTTTCATCCGCTTCTGTCACAGAAATCGGCACTTCCAGCATGATTGCATCGATCACTGCAGGAAGAAGATCTATGACTTCATCCGTAACGACACGGACTCCCTCTTCATCAGTCTCTTCAAATGAATAGACTTCCTGACTGTCTGTTTCAAATGGAACTTCAACATCATCACCGGTAATTGCATCAGGGCAGATCATCACCCCTTCAATATGCATATCACAGGTAAACATGTTGTCATCATCCATCAGGCAGCCAGTGCCATCAATATGGACATCTGTGACACCACGAATCAGAACACTTGATGCAAACACAGCATCATCAATGACAATGTCTTCATCGAACACCACAGGTGCATCATTGTGTTCAAGTTCATTTCTTGTCCACTTCACGGCAGTTCTCCTTGTTCGTTAACGCTAGTACATTATAGCAAAGCGAAATGTAAAGTCAAACAAAAACAGCAGTAGATAAGGGATTATTTCCCCTGTCCAAGAATCGTGTTCAGAACTGTCTCATAGACAGCCATGTGACCTGTTTCATTGAGGATTTCATGCCGCATGCCTTCAAACAGTTTTGTATGCACATTTTCATATCCCACTTTCTGCAATACCTGAACCGAATCGTTGAAACCTTCCGGTCCACCAATACATGGATCTTCTTCTCCAGCCATCACAAGAACCGGTAAAGCAGGATAAGAACAGCGATAGCTTTTGACACTCTGCATCATGACCATACCTGTCAATAGATCATGATACCCCTGAATGGTAAACGGATTGCCACACAGCGGATCTGCCATATAGGCATCCACATTGTCTTCATTATGGGAAAGCCAGTCAAACTGTGTACGGGGATGATCAATTGCATTGTTGAAAGTGCCGGTAACACTTTTGTCAAGCAATTGGGAATGTCCCTTGGACCCTTTTACCCTGGCAAGAGCTGCCGTAAGGGCAAGGGCACCTGGGGCAAGCGGATTGTAGCTGGGAGGTCCAGAAAGGATGAGTCCGTCAATCAGCGTATCGTTT
>CAJKOS010000042.1 GCA_905201565.1 uncultured Erysipelotrichaceae bacterium | reverse complement strand
ATAGGAACGAATGGTCGTTCCCCCTGCCGCAATGGCAGCACTGAGAATCAGCTTTGTGTTATTCACTATATTCTCTTCATCTTTGCGGGTGATCCTTCCACAGCTTCTGCCTGGACGCAAATGGCTTGCGGCAAGGATTTCATCCGCATAGATATTGCCAATTCCTGCAGTAAACTGCTGTTCCAGCAACAATGTCTTGAGCGGTACCTTCCTCTTCTTTATGTACTCGTGCATATATGCAGCGTTGAAGGCATCGCTGAGCGGTTCAGGACCAAGGTTTTTATAATGGGTAAAATCATAATCCAGCGGCAACAGGCACATCCTGCCAAACTTGCGGGTATCCTGATACCGCAGTTGTTTGTTGTTATGCAGCTGGAAGATAACATGCATGTGGCGGTTGACCGGTTCACTATCATCCATGATATAGAACTTTCCTTCCATGCGTAAGTGCACAACCAGTGTTACATGGTCCATGCGGAAGATGAGATACTTGCCACGGCGCTCAAACAAGCGGAAATGTTCATGGGCAAGTTTACTTGCAAAATCATCAGGATCGCCTTCAATCATCTTTGCATAGCGCACATTCACCGAAAGGATTTCTTCATCAGGAATCTGTTTCTCCAATGTCCTTACCACCGTTTCGACTTCTGGTAATTCAGGCATAGCAATACTCCGTTTTACTTGGCTTCATACCAGTTGGTTCCAACCGAACACTCTGCAGTTAACGGCACCTTCAATTCCATGGCATTGACCATGCCATCATTGATGAGCTCCTTCATCATCTCCACTTCATCAAGTGGTACGGTAAAGATGAGTTCATCGTGTACCTGCAATATCATCTTGGACTTCACGTGTTTTTCGCGCATCGCCTTATCAATATCGATCATCGCCAGTTTGATAAGATCTGCTGCGCTGCCCTGGATTGGGGCATTCATTGCGGCACGTTTGCCAAACTCCCGGATCATGCGGTTCTTGTCATGGATCTCAGGAATCTCACGCCTTCTGCCAAGCAGTGTTGTCACATATCCGTTCTTTTCACAATCATCGACAATGCTGTTCATATACGTGCGTATCTTTGGATACTTTTCATAATATGTCTCAATGAACTGTCTTGCTTCAGCTACCGTTGTACCAAGCTGTTCGGAAAGACCATAATCGGAAATACCATAGACAATACCGAAGTTAACGGTCTTTGCCTGTCTGCGCATCAGCGGTGTCACCTCATCTTTTGTTACACCAAACACATCCATGGCCGTCTTTGTATGAATATCGATACCGGCATTGAAGGCATCAATCAATGCGGTTTCATCTGCCATATGGGCAAGCATGCGCAGTTCAATCTGATGATAGTCACACGAGATGAGCACACTGTTTTCTTCTGGCAGGAAGGCCTTGCGGATTTCCTTGCCCTGCTCATCTCTCACCGAGATGTTCTGCAGATTTGGTTCGGAAGAGGACAAGCGGCCCGTCTGGGTAGCTGCCTGGTTATAAATGGTATGGATGCGTCCATCCTGACGGATGTATTTCTTCAATCCTTCCGCATAGGTGCTGTAAATCTTGCTGAGGCGGCGGTATTCAAGAATCCTTTCAATGATCGGATGTGCACCTTTGAGCTTTTCAAGATTCTCTGCTGAAGTGCTGCGCTTTTTACCGGTGTACAGGCCAAGATCATCAAACAGCACCGTCGCAAGCTGCTTTGGTGAATTGATATTGAACTCCTTGCCGGCATCTCCATAGATTTCCTGCTGTAAGCGGTCAATTTCAGCCTTTGTCTTATCCGCAATTTCATTGAGGACATTGACATCACAACGGATACCTTCCTTCTCCATATTGTTGAGGATTAATGTCAAAGGCATCTCTACCTCTCGATAGAGCTTCATCTCTCCATCACTGCTCAGCTGTTTCCCTGCATTTTCATAGATGGCTAAGATCGCATCAGCCCTTTCACAACCATAGGCTGCCTGCTGTTTTTCATCTACCACAAGCAATTGCTTTCCTGCTTTGCCATAGACATCTTCATACGACAGGCTGTAGGAAATACCATAGTGTTCAAGAATCTTCTGCTGGCTTGTCAAAGAAGAATCCGCAAGAGATGCCATGATCATGACATCATCCTGCATGTCGATATCAAGTCCTTCATGATGCAGCACATGCATCATCCGTTTGACATCATAGCCAATTGCCTTGTGCGCAGATAACATCTCACATAACAATGTATCTTTCTTTACATCATCGCAATGGATGTAATAGTGTTCTTTGCCATTGGACAAGGCAAGACCATGGAGCGCAGCGGACATGAACTCCATCTGATCATCGTCCGCAAAGATGGCAAATGGTGTTTCATAGAAGGAAGCAGGAATGCTTTGTACGATAACTGCTTCTACCTGTTTCTTTTCTTCACCTGTTTCAGAGCCCTGCATATTGCGGTAACGCTCTGCCAGGGTTTTCATATCCAGTGTTTCAAAGAACCGGATCAGTGCATCATAGGTAGGTTTAAATGCACAATCCGCTATATCGATATCAATATCCACATCGCGCCGGATTGTCGCAAGTGTCTTAGACAACATGGCACTTTCATGACCTGCCATGATCTTTTTCTGCATTGCGCCTTTGAGCTCACCTTCATGGGCAAGGACATTTTCAACTGTTCCATATTGCTGAAGCAGCTTGACAGCTGTCTTTTCGCCAATGCCCTTGATACCCGGGATGTTATCACTGCTGTCACCCATGAGTGCCTTCATATCGATGATCTGCAATGGTTCAATACCCATATCTTCCTTCATCTTTTCCGGGGTCATGACATCCATATCCGTCATGCCCTTCTTCATCAGTAAGACGCTGGTCGTATCATCTACCAGCTGTAACAGGTCGTGGTCACTGCTGAAGATCACCGTATTGTAATCCGGATATTTCTTTGACATCGTACCGATGAGGTCATCTGCTTCAATGTCCTGCATTTCCACCCAGCGGATGCCAAAGGCATCAAGATAGTCACGCACAAGCTGAAACTGTGGAACAAGATCATCTGGAGCAGGCTTTCTTCCCCCTTTGTAATCCGCATAGAGATCATGGCGGAATGTATGCTTGCCTGCATCAAAGGCAACAAGCACCGCATCCGGCTTCTCTGTTTCGAGTGCCTTCTGCATCATCATGGCAAAGCCATATATCGCATTGGTCGGAACCCCCTTTGAGGAAGTCATCGGTTTTCCATATGCTGTAGCATAATAAGCCCGAAACAACATGGAGTTGCCATCAGTTAACATCAGTTTCTTCATCTTCCTATTCCTGCCGCCAAAGCGGCATACTCCTTTCTTCTATTCACTTTTTGCATCATGCACAAGATTTTCCAATGTGCTGAGGTTTTCATACATCACCGAAAGATAATCCTTGCCAGATGTCATCTGTTCTTCACTCAGCATGGAAAGATTGGACAACGTAATCTCGGTAAGATCAAGATCTTCCTGGATGCGCTCATACAAAGCCAGCATATCATCCGGCATGTCCGGTTCATAGACAATATAGCGTACACCATCATTCTGTATGCGCTGCTCAATACAGGACAACTGCGTCTCATCCGGCAAGACACCATATTTCGATAACACCACAGGATAGATGCCAAATCCATATGTGTTCTGCCATATGCCAAAGCTCGCACTCATCGTCACAAATTGCAGCTGCTGTCCACTTTCTTTAAGTTCTCTTGCCAATGCCTCAAACCTGGCATCAAGATTGACAAGATAAAGGCGTAAAGATGCATAGTTTTCATCATAGAGAGCCGTATTTTCCGGATAGGTCTTCACCAGCCAGTCATGAATATCATCTGCCAGTGACAACATCGAAATCGGATCCATCCAGAGGTTCATCTCATATGTCCATGTGTCCACATGCGAAAAGCATTCCTCTTCATAATAAGGGCTGCCATTTAACCTTCCAAATGGATAAATCGCATTGACCGCAGAAAGGTCGAGCATCTGTATACCCGATGCGCGTATCTCATCATCGTAAGCAGAAAGATATGGTTCCAGATCACCAATATGCATAAACACTTCACTGTCAGAAAGAATCTCGCGGTAGTCCTCTTTCAATTGTGCTTTCTGCACAATTGTATTGGTCTGTATGGATACAGCTGTAATGCTGTTTCCAGCAATCCGTTCAAGAAGATATCCGATCGGATACACGCTATAGGCAATCTGCTGTGAAGCAGCAGCGCAGCCACCAGCACACAAAAGCACCATACACAATACCAGAATCATAAGAGTCTGGAAACGTTTCTGCATCTTTACACCTCTTTCAAAACAACACATTCTGCTGGTAGTATTTTACCATTGATTATCTTTGTCTGTCATACATTCTCCAAGAATTCCCTGCCTGGCACAAGAGAAGTATCCATTACTGCCAACAATGATATGGTCGAGCACTTTGACTCCCATCAGATCTGCCACTTTGACAAGCCTTTCTGTTAAAGCAATATCGGCAGGACTTGGCACGATTTCACCACCGGGATGGTTATGGGCAAACATCAATGATGTGCTGTTCAATAATAGTGCTTCCTTGAAGATTTCCCTTGGATAGACAGAAGCTTCGTTGATCGTTCCCTGAAACAGAATCCGATGGGTGATAATGCGCAATTGCGCATTGAGATAAATCACCAGGAACATCTCCTGCATATTTGTGCCAATCTCACTTTTCAGCCAGTGCACAAGAGACTCTGGCGTCTTGATCTGTTCACCTTTGATATCTTCGTATGCCATACGTCTGGCAAGTTCAAATGATGCAAGCAGCACAAGTGCCTTCGCCTGTCCGATGCCGGAAATCTCCATAATCTCCTCAAGGCTCATCGAGGCAAGTCCTGCACCATTCTTCGCCTTTCGCAATAGTGCCTGCGATGTATCGATCACCGACTGTCCTTTGATACCTGTTCTTAACAAAATAGCAAGCAGCTCAGCAGTGCTGAGGGTGCGGATGCCGAAGCGGCACGCCTTTTCGCGTGGCTTCTCTTCATCCAGCATGTCTTTAATCATCAATCCACTCATGATTGTACCTCCTGCTTATCTTGTAGACAGCAGAAGTGAATTTCCCTCAAAAAAAAATCCGGAAATTCCGGATTCTTTTACAAAAGAGCACCAATCACAAATCCAACAACCATCAACAATAGTGCACACCTGAATAATGACCAGTTCTTCTTCACAAGAAGATGGTAAGTGACCAATACGGAAACGATACCGATAAGTCCAGGGAACACCCTGTCAAGATACGCGCTGCCAACAAATGCTGTATCCATTCCAGAAGGAAGTATACTTGTGCATACCACAAATGCTCCAATCATGAATATACCTGCAAGTCTTGCGGCATGTTTGAGATCTTCTTCTCTGTTCATGAGCTTTTCAACAGCTGCTGAACCCTTTGCATAGCCATACGAAATCAAGGCAAAGCGCAGGATGACACAAAGCAGAATGGCAATCACTGCATAGATGACCACCATGGTCAGTGTTCCAGAGAAATATGTTCCAAGCAATGACAACAGCCCTGGCAGTAAAAGCATTGTCAACAATGCATTTTCCAAAGACTTTGCGGCAAGGGCAGCAGTTGTACGAACAGAGCGTATGACTGCAGGATCTGCTTTCTGTGCCTCAAGAGCAAGGCTGACGCCCATCACAAATGTTGGAAACAGTTTTCCCGGATCATTGAATTCCAGGTTCTGACCAAGGGAAGTCGCATAGTCTTCCGGATTGGTATGAATCTTTTTAAGACCTGGTGCTATTGCCCATGTCCAGCCAAGAGAGCTGTCTGTTTCACTGTTGCGTCCTGCCTGCATGATAAATGAGCGCAGAGCTATGGAACGCAATGTCTTTTTATCAAGAGGATAAGCCTCTTTTTTATCCTGATACGGTGTAGTGCCTACCACCATTTCTCAGCACCTCCTTTTATAGCTGTATGGTTATCATTCTTCTCTTTCCGGTTATGGAAATCATATGCTCCAATGGCAAATGCAAGCAGTGCGCAGGCAAACAGACCATATACAGCATTTGTTGGAGCAAACAGCATCGCAACAGCAATACCTGCCAGCAATGCGCCTTGCATATCGTGCATCGTAAGATTGCGCAATACGATGGCAAGTCCAAGGAAGCGCAGCATGAACGAAGCACCGATGATACCCTTCAACACCCAGAGATAGTCTGTTTCAAGCATGGTGACAATCTCGCTGACATGATTGGAGAATACAAATGCAACAACCGCAACAATCACACAGCGCACAACAAGTCCAAGCACATTGAACAAGCCAATCTTTTTGTCATCACCCTTGCCAGCACTATTGCGGGCAGATGGAACAACAAGTGTCATCACAAAACGGATGACATATTCAATTGCCACAGCAAGCAACACTGCCCCCAAGGACATTGCGATTGTCGAAGAATAATCCTCACCAGCAAGGACAACAAGAGCACTGAAGATACCTGCTTCAAAACCTGTGTCCCTGAGCATCAGGCAGACAACCTGTGCTGAAGCACCAGCTGCAATAGCACTTTCCACATTACCTGTCACAAGTCCCATCAGCGCACAGGCAACAATTGGCATCTGTAACACATGGATACCAACCACCCCGTCTATTGCCACGAGCAACAGTACGAGCAATATACCAAAATCCATTTCATCTCCTCCTTAGAATCTATACAACATGTTGTTATTCTTCATGAGCACCATGTTGGATCTGTTTGCGGCCTTCTTCCATCGCCATATCGGTAAAGGCATCGATATCCTTGAGATAGCTTCTCGAAATATTGGTTTCCATGACCATGCCAAGGTTCACTCCGCCAATCACTTCAATACGGCATGTTCCTTTGAGATCATTTGCCAGTTCCATCGCCTCACGGAACGGTGCACCACTTTCAATGTCGGCAAAGATGACAATCCCATCGGTGCAATCCTTCAGAATTTCCACCTTTTCTTTCAACTTATCAGAAAGATCATCTGTCGTATCTTCCTGTACATAATCCACCACTTCAAAATGTTCTGGTTTCCCAGCCAGCAGTTTTACTGCACTGTATAAGCCACTGGCAAATGTGCCATGACCTGTAACGATTAATCCAATCATTGTATAACCCTCCTGGTTTTTTCTATTATACCAACTGTGAGCGATCATAGGCAATTCACATATTTCCCCCAATGCTTTGTCCAATCCGATAAAAGAATCATCAACCACGGTATCATCCCAACAAATTCGTGCTAAAGTATACATAAAGGAGTTACCAGATTATATGAAAATCAAATCTAAACGCGTATATGTTTCGGGAGATTTTCTCCCTGCTGTCATTTCCTTTCATGGCTCAGTCATCGATGCCATCGAACCATATGACACGGAAGCAGATGAGGACTTTGGAGACCTCATGATTCTGCCTGGTTTCATCGACATCCATTGTCATGGAGCATATGGCTTTGACACAAACTATGCAGAACCAGAAGGACTGCGCAACTGGGCAAAGAACATTGTCCAGGAAGGTGTTACAGGCTTCCTGGCTACAACCATTACCGAACATAAGGATGTACTTCTCAAGGCAGTAAAGAATGTCGCTGATGTTGTTAATGGAGATCCATATGATGGAGCAAGAATCCTTGGCATTCATTTCGAAGGTCCATACCTCGATATGAAATACAAAGGAGCACAGCCACCAGAAGCCATCGTTCCCCCATCTGTAGATGAATTCAAGGAATACCAGCAAGCTGCTGAGGGACTGATCAGGGTCATCACCCTTGCGCCTGAGCACGACAAGGACTTTGCCCTTACAAAGTATTGTGCCGCAAACAATGTGGTCGTTTCCATGGGTCATAGCAATGCGACCTATGAACAGGCACTGATGGCAGTAGCAAATGGTGCTAAATCCATCACCCACACATACAATGCTATGTCACCATTCAGCCACAGAGAAAATGGTCTTGTTGGGGCGTCACTGAGACTCCATGACCTCTATAGTGAAGTCATCTGTGACTGCAACCACTCCACCCCGGAAGCACTCAACATCTTCTATACTTCAAAAGACAGCACAAGGGCTGTGATGATTTCCGATGGTCTTATGTGCAAAGGCTATCCAACAGGCACAAAGTTCATGTTTGGTGGACATGAAATCGAAATCTATCCGGATGGTTCCGCACACCTTGTCAAAGAGAAAAACCTTGCCGGTTCAACCATGAAGATCAATGATGGTCTCAGAAACGTTGTCAAAAAAGCAGGTGTTTCATTCAAAGATGCACTCAACAGCTGCACACTCAACCCTGCCTCCCTTCTCAAGATGGATGACCACCTTGGAAGAATCAGCAGTGGATGTGATGCTTCCCTTGCCATTCTCGATGATGACTTCAATGTCAAATCCGTCTTTGTACAAGGCGCAAAACAATTCTGATCTCAAGGCAGCACGAGCTGCCTTTTTTCATAACAAAAAGGCTCCCATATTGCCCTGGGAACCTCTAAGAAAGGGAATCGCGAATTTGATTACGCAAGAAGCATTTCTCTTGTGTAGGCACGCAGATCATTCTTATTATCCAAAACAACAATGATGTTTCTCATGCCCTTCTTGAGCATTTCAGCTACCTTGCTTTCTGCTCCTGCTTCTTTCATATTGACAGCTTCGTTTCTGTTGAATTCTACTTCAACATTGCCCTTGCATTCACTAGCAAGCTTAACGAGCTTCTTAGGATCATTTACGTTGTAAAGTCTGAACATATTTTGTCCTCCTTGAGACCTCTTGTCTCTTTACAACTATGATTATATTGATGACAAGACACATCTGTTAGCACACAATTCCCAATAAAATAGTACAATATTGTCAAACAAGCTGTCCTATAGATATTGCTTAAGTACAAAGGAGACTGTCATGAAGAAAAAAGACGATCATCCAGTTCTTTGCACTGGATGATCGTCAAAGAAGAAACATCTGCCTTCTAACTCCAATAACCTGCTTCTTTTAACTGTTTATGGAATGATCTGAGCCTTGGATAATCATTGCGATATGTATCCAGGAATGCATCAGCAGATGTGAATTTGCCAAGAATGGCACCAGCTTCAGCAATAGCCGTCAGCATCCTCACCGCAATATAATATCTTTGATGATCCCTTGCATCGAGTATTTTACGAGCCTCTTTGTCTGCATAGGGAAGCAGTTCATCAAAGATATATTGTTTTTCAATTTCATCAGATGGGTGGAACTTCTTCCAGTTTGCAATGCTGTGTTGAATATCTTCATATGTAATGCAAAGTGAATGAATGTCTGCGCATAGCTTCTGATAGACATCGTGATTCTCTTCATCTCCAAGAATCTTCAACAGCAGCAGGTCAAAGAGTTTATTTGCATCAATTCTATATTTGCCATTCGCCAATAACTGTAATGCCGGATCCATATTCCCCATCAACAGGGATACATATACCGAAGTATCTGCTTTCTCTATACCATAGTACAATGGTTTATCTGCTGGTTTTACCCTCTCCATGAGGGCATGCATTTCTTCATCTGTAACAGCAAATCTTGTCAATAATGCAAAAGCAGAGGAGTCACTATACATATGGACAAAGATTTCTTCCAATGCCTTTCTTTCCTCTTCCTCTTTACAAAGATGAAATGCACATTCCGCAATCATCTGCATATAATCAAGACGCTCTTTTTTATCACCTGGAATACGTTCCAGATAATCACAGGCATATGCATATACCTGCTCATATTCTCCAGCATGCAATAATGCCTTCATTTCACTTTCCACTATGCCTGGATATTGGGCAATCACATCTTTTGCAGCTTCTAATATGTCTTGGTTTCCATACCGCATCAGGAGTAAGTTATGCATTCTCATGCCATCACAAAAAACGGATGACTGACCAAGATATGCGATCATCCCATCAAGAAAAGTATTCTTTTCTGCATCAGACATTCCTGTTTTCTCAAACAGGTGCATTAGCGGTTCATCACTATATTCATATGAAACAAGATCATGCGCCACCTTTTGTGGACGCTTGTCTTCTTCACTCACCATATAGGAAACATATACTGTGAGATCCGAGAATTCACCATATGGTATTGGACACAATTGATTGATGCAAAGAAAATAAAGAGATAAGCGGTCATAGTCATCAATATCGCCTTTATCTTCTCCTGCCCCTATGGATAATGCATTCATTTTCTGCAATATCTCATTTGCATATTCCAGTTTTCCTTCACTGACAAATTGTTCCGCAATTCTGTAGTATTCTTCCAATCTTGGACCAATAGAGAAAATATCAATATATGTATCATCGTCATCAAACCAGGAATGATATGCCTCAAAATCAATTTCCATATAATACGTATCCTCTTCAATCTCACGTATAAATGCATTGAATTCCGATAATACATCTGTATCATCCTGTTCATGATAGACTAGTTTCCAAAGAAATAATTCCCGGCTGTCAGAAGAAATCTCACGTGCATATTGTAAAATCCAATTCTCGAGATTTCCTTCTTTCCTCAATGTTTCGATTCTCTTTTTGACCTCATTGATATACTCTGGATACTGCATATTGAATACCTCCATAGATATACTGACATAATGAGACAGTTTTAGTGTACAGACCTGTGCACACTATTATTCTTTCTGCTGGATATTAAGATATTGAATTAACGTATGCATATCATCAGATACATTCTCAGCAGTCAGTATTCCACCAGGCAGTGCATATGGTTCATCCAACGGTATGGAAACAAGTCCCGGGTGCACATGGTCCCAACAGGAAAGACTCAATAGCAGGCAGTGCTGTTCAGCACAGTTATTAAATGTCTGCAGATCATAATGGGGATCGATATCGATGATGGTTATATGAGAACAGGCTTCCTGTATTTTCTTACGCACACTATCATTGATCGCACTTGTACCTTCTTTCATAATCATGATTGTATTGCCGTCAAGATCATGGAAGAGCAGCTGTTTCTGATCATGCAATGGATGATCAAATGGCATAGCAATCGAAAACGAATAGGAGCCAATTGGATAGAATGGATACGACATATTCAGATTATATGGTCCAACAAGAATATCATACTGACTGCCAAGTCCTGCATATCGTTTGGCATCTGAAGGAATCTGAACAATCTTAAGATTAAACATATTGGATAATTCCTTCACAGAATGCCATAAATCAAGAAACATACCTGCCGGATAGAAAAGAGATACACCAACCCGGACAAGTGGTTTCTTATGGTTATCCGCATACCTGGTTTCTTTCATAACTGCATCGCACAAAGAAAGAAGTTCTGTTGTCTTTTCATAGAAAACCTTCCCTGCTTCCGTGAGACTGACACCATGAGACGTACGGGTAAACAAACTCACACCAAGTTCCTCTTCCAACCTATTGATCTGTTTGATCAATGCGGTATGTGAAATATACAACTCCTCTGCAGAACGGGTAAAACTTCCAAATTCACATGTTTTCCGGAATGCATCAATTGCCTTGTCATATAACATAGTAGAAACCTCTGGTTTCCACCATTGTACCATAACTGTTCTTCCCTCAACATATGGTATCCGCTATTCTATAAGTGCAAGGAGGCAGTAAACAATGAAATCCAGAACAATCAAAAGCTTAACCGTTTCCCCTATTGGCATGGGCTGCATGGGCTTCTCCCATGGCTATGGCAAAGTACCTGAAGAAAGCTATGCTATAGATGCCATCCGCAAGGCACATGACTTTGGCTGTAACTTCTTTGATACAGCAGAGACCTATGGCAGAGAACAATTCTTCCCAGGACATAATGAACAACTCGTTGGCAAAGCAGTAGAACCATTCCGCAAAGACATCATTCTTGCTACTAAACTGCATATTGCAACAGAAGAAACAGAGAACAAAGCTCTCTATGATGTCATCCGTGAACATCTTGAGAAATCCATGCGAAACCTCAGAACAGACTATGTTGATCTCTACTACCTGCACCGCATTAACGAAGACCTTTCCTTACAGGAAATTGCGGCAGTCATGGGAAAACTGAGACAGGAAGGTCTGATCAGAGAATGGGGACTCTCCCAGGTCAATGCAAAACAGATCAAGGAAGCAGATGATGTCGCACCAGTTGGTGCAGTACAAAACCTCTATTCCATGGTCGAAAGAGACTGTGAAATTGATGTCTTCCCATATTGCCTTGAACACAACATCGCAGTAGTACCATTCTCACCAATTGCCAGTGGCTTCCTTTCAGGAAAAGTGACAACAGAAACAAAGTTTGAAGGTGATGATGTCAGAAAGTTTGTTCCACAGCTTTCCAAAGAAAACATCAATGCCAACCAGCCAGTACTTGATCTTCTAAAGACATATGCAACAGAGAAGAATGCAACAAATGCACAGATCTCACTTGCATGGATGTTGAAGAAGTATGATAACTGCATTCCAATTCCAGGTTCCAAATCCATTGACCATATCCTGGAAAACCTGAATGGTTGGAATGTAGAACTCAC
>CAJKOS010000041.1 GCA_905201565.1 uncultured Erysipelotrichaceae bacterium | reverse complement strand
TCAATGTTTTTAATGCGGCTTTTTTTACTACTTTTACGTTGTATTATTCACACTTGATTCTATCACGTTTCATATTTTTATTTATGAAAGAAACGTGAACATAAGATGAAAAAAGATGGCATTCACATACCATCTTCACTCTCTTCAATACAGCCGAGCACTTCTAAAATCCTGTTGAGATCTTCCGTATTGCCATAAGAAATACGAATATCTTTCTTTGTAATCTCAACCTGTGTGGAAAGCTTTGCGGACATTCTGTTTTCAATATCCCTGACAAGCGGATCTTTTTCTTTGACCTGCTTCTGTGGTTTCTCATCAATATGCTGCAATTCTTTGACATAGCGCTCTGTCTCACGAACACTCATGCCTTCTTTCATAATCTTCTCTGCCGCATTGTTGATGGCATCTTCATCCTTCAGGCTCAATAATGCCCTGACGTGTCCCGTGCTCAGTTTATGGTCAACTACATATTGCTGGACAGTTCCTGGGAGTTTCAACAAGCGCAGGATGTTAGCACAATACTCTCTTGACTTGCCAACTCTTTCTGCCAGCTTTTCCTGGGTGTAGCCAAGTTTGTCAATGAGGGAGGAATACGCAGCTGCTTCTTCAATCGGATTGAGGTTTTCCCTCTGGATGTTTTCCAGAAGGGCAATTTCCATCATCTCATCATCGCCGAATTCCACCACAATGGCAGGTACTGTTTCAAGCTCTGCCATCTTTGCGGCACGCAACCTTCTCTCACCTGCCACAAGGTCATAACCCTTGAGTGACTTGCGGACGAGAAGTGGTGTAAAAATGCCATGTACACGAATTGATTCTGCCAGTTCTTCCAATGCTTTTTCATCAAACTCCTTACGGGGCTGATATGGGTTTGGACGGATTTCATCAACCGGAATCTGGATTTCCTTACGGCCTGGAACTGCGGAGGCATTTTCCTGAATTTCATCCAGGAACTGTTCTACATTTCCACCAAAGATCGAATCAAGACCCCTGCCAAGTTTTTTCCTTTTTTCTGTCATTACCTTTTCACATCCTTTGTATTCTGTACGATGACTTCCTTGACGAGCTGTGCATATGCCTTGGCGCCATCGCACCTTGTATCATATTCAAATATGGATTCTTCCATACTTGGTGCTTCAGAAAGACGAACATTACGAGGAATCACTATATGGTAAACCTTCTCCTTGAAGTACTTGCGCACTTCCTGCTGGATTTCTACGGATAATCTTGTGCGCACATCGAACATGGTGAGCAGTACACCTTCAATGGACAATTTCGGATTCCATAACTTCTGCACAAGGCGGATTGTGCTGAGCAGCTGTGTTAATCCTTCCAATGCAAAGTACTCACACTGTACCGGAATCATCACACTATCTGCTGCTGTCAGTGCATTTGTATTCAAAAGACCAAGGGCTGGCGGACAGTCGATGATGATGAAATCATACTGGTCTTTTACTTCCGCAAGCTTGTTCTTTAATAACTGTTCCTTACCGACTTCATAAGAAGACATCTCCACATCTGCACCAGCAAGGTCAATGGTAGAAGGCAGTACATCTAGTGGCGGCATGGTCATCTTCACCACGACATCCCTGATCTTTTCATCCCCCATCAGCACATCATAGATATTGGATTCAAAACCAATCTTGTTTGCACCGATACCATGTGTGGCATTGCCCTGTGGGTCGAAGTCCACAAGCAGAACTTTTTTATCAAAATAGGCAAGCCCGGCTGCCAGGTTGATACTTGTTGTCGTCTTGCCGACGCCACCTTTCTGATTTGCTATTGCGATAATTTTTCCCATCATGAATCTCCCTATTTTCTCGGGATATGAACAATCATCCTGATTTCTTCATCCCCGTCTATCTGTTCTGCTTTTGCGTCTATGCCAAGTTTCCGGATCATCTGCACACACTGGTTGACCGAATTGATGGCAAGCTGTGTATTTCTTGTAAATCCCTTTGTCTTCTGCCGGCGGTGTACCTTCTTTGGTGCCTGCAGGGTTTCAATATATTTCTCACTTTCCCTGACCGTCAGATTCTTCTCTACCATATATTGATATGCCTGTTTCTGCTTTTGGGCATCAAGGGACAACAATGCCCTTGCATGGCGTTCTGTAATCTTGTTTTCCATAACCCCTTCCTGAATTTCTTCAGGCAGATTCAGAAGGCGTATCTTGTTGGCAATGGAGGATTGTGCCCTGCCAAGCTTTTTGGCAAGCTGTTCCTGGGTCAAAGAAGACTGCCGAATGATCTGCACATAGCCCTGTGCTTCTTCAATGGCGGAAAGATCCTCTCGCTGGATGTTTTCGACAAGTGCCATTTCGGCAGCCTGTGCTTCATCTGGAGAGAGCACATAGCAGGGAACTTCTTTGTATCCGGCAAGACGACAAGCACGAAACCGCCTTTCCCCGGCAATGATTTCATAATGATCATCCACTGCACGTACGGTAATGGGCTGTATAAGTCCCTGCTGTTTGATGGACTCTGAAAGTTCAATCAGGGCATTCTCATCAAAATACAGACGAGGCTGATAACGGCTTGGGACAATCTGATCAACAGATATCCGCACAATCCTGTCTGTCTGTGCCTTTCCATCAAATATATCAAAAATACTCTTTTTGCCGGTTATACGCATAAATCCCCCTGCTCTATAGAGGCTTCTTTTTAATCTGTCCGTAGTTGCGCGGATACTTTGCCGGAGTACTGCGCACTTTACGGTATATGAGATTTACCCTTTCTCCAAAGGATAACGTATCAATCAAAATCTCCTCTTTTTCACAACCAAGTTTATTTAAAGCACCCTGTGCTTCCTGATCTTCTTCTTTTCCCTTTGAACCCTTCATGGCAAGGAAAATACCACCGCATTTTACAAGGGGCACACAAAGTTCTGAAAGAATGGAAAGAGACGCAACCGCCCTTGCGGTCACCACATCAAATGACTCCCTCTTCTCTTTGACATACGCCTCTGCCCTTTCATTCACAACACTGGCATTCGTCAGTCCGAGTTCTTTGATCAGGGCATTGAGAAATGTACATCTTTTTCCTGTAGGCTCAAGAAGAACAACATGCACATCACTTCTTGCGATTGCCCAGACAACACCAGGGAAACCTGCCCCGCTGCCCACATCGCATACCACACTATTCTCAGGTACTGCCCTGAGTGGTAACAGGCAGTCAAGATAATGCTTTTCGTTGATTTCCAGCGGATCGGTAATTGCGGTAAGGTTCATCTTACCATTCCATTCCACCAGCATTGTCGTATATGTCTCAAGCTTTTGTTGTACGGTTTCATCCAGTACAATTCCAGCTTCTGCACATTTTGTTTCAAGTTCTTCTATGGTCATACTATCCTCTTTGCGGTGTACATTCTAACACCAATACTTGTAGGAAAAAAGTGTGGATTGTTGAAAAAATAGTTTTCCACATTTTTGTAATTGTTTCATTGTGGAGAAAATAATTGTCCACAATTACATTCATCATGTACCCTGCTATTTCTCTGAACCAATGATGAATTCCGCATGTGGCAGTGTTTCAATCCACTTGCAGAAAGCTCTCCACTCGGGAAGTCTATGGTCCTTCCTCTGGAAGTAGATGGTCTTGAGCTGCCTGTAGTTTGTTGTCATACGTGCAGTCAGCTTGAAACCAGCCGGATTGGAATACAGAATTTCAAGATACTGATTCTTGGCAACATCATTCAATGTTGAAGTATCCTTTCCTTCTTCCTGCAGTCTTTTGATATCTTCCTGCAATTCATTATAGGACTTCACCTTTTCCTTCATGATTTCGATAATCCGTTCATCCACATAGGAAATATAGGCTTTATCAAGATCAAACTTCGTAATTCTGTGCATGGTGGACTGGGAAGAGATGAAATCCAGGAAATGGTAGCGTTCTGCTTCTACCCATGCTTTGTTTGTAAAGGTGAGATCGAACTGGACAACAATACCATTCAGGAAATTATCATGTCCTGAACCTGTTTTGGCATTGGCAAGTTTCTTCGTTCTCTCGGTCACTTCATCATTCACCTTGGCAAGGTCCACTGCCATCGGATACTTGGAACCTTTGACAGATTCATACAAGCCATAGACCTGTACCGCTGAAACAACTTCTTCGTAATTCATATCTTTTTTCCTCCTGCTTTCAGATACATGACAAGCACGGCAAGATCTGCCGGATTGACACCGGAAATACGCGATGCCTGACCAACGGTTGCCGGTCTGTATTTTGTGAGTTTCTGTCTTCCTTCAATAGAAAGGTTGTCCACACCATCATAATCAAAGTCATCCGGTATATGTACCTTTTCCATCGAAGCCATCTTCTGTGCTTCCCGTTTTGCCTTATTGATATAGCCTTCATAGCGGATTTCAATACCACACTGTTCCGCAATAGCCTCTTCAGCCTCATATCCGGCAAGTGTCAATAGCTGATACAAATCTGTCTTTGGACGTTTGGCAAGTTCTTCAAGACTCACCCGGTTACCCAAAGCATCATAGCCAAGTGTTTCCAGATACTCTGAAACAGCAATGTCTTCATGATTGACATGTGTACCATGGACGAATGTCTTCATCTCAGCAATCTGATTCATCTTCGATAGATAGGCATCATGTCTTTCTTCTGTCACAAGACCAATCTCATAGCCTTTTTCCAATAATCTCTGATCCGCATTATCATGCCTCAGCAACAATCTGTATTCCGCACGGCTTGTGAGCAGTCTGTATGGTTCCTTTGTTCCCTTTGTGGCAAGGTCATCAATCAATACACCGATATAGGCTTCATCTCTGTTCAGGATGAGTGGTTCTCTTCCATCGAGTTTCATGACCGCATTGATACCGGCAATCAATCCCTGTCCGGCTGCTTCTTCATAACCGGATGTTCCATTGATCTGTCCTGCTGTAAACAGGTTTTCGATGATGCGGGACTCCAGTGTCTGCTTCATCTGTAATGGATCGATGGCATCATATTCAATGGCATAGGCATATTTCTTAATAATCGCATGGTCAAAGCCAGGAAGGCTGTGGACCATCTTTTCCTGGATATCCCTTGGCAAAGAAGTGGAGAAACCCTGTATGTAGGTAGTATCCATTTCTAATGATTCCGGTTCCAGAAACAGCAGATGCCTTGGTTTATCCTTGAAGCGCACAAGCTTGTCTTCAATCGATGGGCAATATCTTGGTCCTACACCTTTGACCACACCGGAATACATGGAAGATTTATTGAGATTGTTCATAATCAGTTCATGTGTCTCTGGTGTTGTATAGGTAAGGTAACACGGCACCTGTTCATCAAATGGTCGTATATGTGTTGTTGTATCTGAGAAACAGATGAAGGCATCTGTTCCCGGTTCATATTTTGTTTTGGAGAAGTCGATGGAACTGGTCAGGATTCTTGGTGGTGTACCTGTTTTGAGTCGGAATGTAGTAATACCAGCTTCGCGCAAAGATGCGGAAAGATCACCGGTTGTTTCTTCCAGGTCTGGTCCCCCTGGTGTCACTTCACTGGATATCATATTGACACCAGCCATGTATGTACCGGTGGTCATGATCACAATTTCTGCTGCAATGACAGAACCATCTTTCAACGTCACACCGGTTACTTTTCCATCCTTTGTATTGAGATGGACTGCCATACCTTCTTTTACAACAAGGTTTTCCTGATGGAGGCATACATCCTGCATCATCCTGCTGTAGGCAAGTTTATCGGATTGTACACGAAGTGCTCTGACACCTGGTCCTTTGGCACTGTTGAGCATCTTGAACTGCAGGGCTGTACGGTCTGCTGTAATACCCATCTGACCACCAAGGGCATCTATTTCCCTGACGACAATTCCCTTGGCAGGTCCACCGATGGAAGGGTTGCATGGCATCTTGCCAATGTTGGCAATGCTCAATGTCAATAGCATTGTCTTTTTACCAAGTCTAGCGGACGCAAGAGCTGCTTCAATACCGGCATGTCCACCACCGATGACAACTATATCAAACTTATTCATTCACCAATTTCACCAACGATTCTATTTCTTCATCTTCATTTTCGACAAGTACTGTAAAGTGAAGATGATATTGCAATGCATTCTTTTTTAAGGCTAAGCGGTAGAGATTCATCTTTCCGACAAGTTCCAATATGCGTAATGCCCTGTCTTGGGAATTTGAGGCAAAGGCAAGGGCGATGTTTACTGTCTTTCCATCAAAGGACATACAGTCTGTTCTGCTTCCCCTGATGAGTTCCCAGTTTTCCTTTTCACTTTGGGCTCTTGCAAGTTTGTGCATGATCGCACGTTCTCTTTCATTTCCACATTCTTTTGGCATTCCTGAGAAGGCAAGAGAGATGACATGTTTCACCACATCGCTGTAAAACACTTCTGTCGGATTGCTGGAAATGTTATAACTCCACAGGTCTATACCATATTTATCTGCCTGTTTGAGAATCTTTACCGTCACCTGTGGATCATCTTTATCAATATAACAATATGATTCCAGATGAATCGGAATATCGATACCGACTTCTTTTGGATAGATCGGTGCAGTAAAGAATACCACATCTTCCAGATACAGACACAGCATAGATTCCGGCACATTGCCTTTGGCAGCCTTCTCTATCGCTTCCTGCAGGAGTTCTTTTGTATCATAGCCGGTCATCGTGCCATATTGTTTCCACATCTGGTTGATGGATAGTTTTCTTGTATAGGCATAATGGCCATAGCCGATGAATCCCTTCTTTTTACGGGAATGAGCACCACGCGCAAAAAAGAACAGCAGATCTCCTTTACGGAAATCCGTAAATCTGTTCTTCGTTGTCAACCGCCAGAACAGGATGGACCGGTTACGGCACAACCTGTGATATTCCAGCATGTTTTCTTCTGTGACATAGGCAATGGAACTCATACTACCTTCTTTCTAACAATCAGAATAAGCCGTATGTTTCGCCGTTTTCATCAACACCCATATTGACAGCGGCAGGTACTTTCGGAAGTCCTGGCATGGTCAGGATATTACCGGTATAGGCAACCACAAATCCTGCCCCACGGGAAATGGAAAGGTCTTTGACATGGATGGTGAATCCTTCTGGTCTTCCCTTGAGGTTTGCATCATCGCTGAGGGAGTTCTGTGTCTTGGCAACACATACTGGTAACTTATCCCATCCATATTTTTTGAATGTCTCTATCTTCTGTTTAGCTTCTTCGCTGAACTCGACATCCTTTGCGCCATAGACAACTGTTGCAATGCGCGTCATCTTGTTTTCAATACTATCGTTTACATCATAAAGTGGTGCATAGCTGTTTTCTTCTTCACAAAGACCAACAACCTTTTCCGCAAGTTCCTTCATGCCATTACCACCATTTGCCCATCCATCAGCTTCCGCAACCGGATGACCATTTTCCTTACACCAGGATAGCAGTGCCTGTACTTCAGCAGGTGTATCCTTGGCAAACTTATTGACGGCAACAATGTAAGGAAGGCCAAATGCCTTGATGGTTTCAATATGCTTGGCAAGGTTGGCTGCACCTGCAAGCATTGCCTCAACATTTTCCTTTTCGAGGTCTTCCTGTTCTACACCACCGTGCATCTTGAGGGCACGTACGGTCGCAACAAGAACAACAGCAGAAGGATGCAGGTCAGCCATGCGGCACTTGATGTCGAGGAACTTTTCTGCACCAAGGTCAGCACCAAATCCTGCTTCTGTTACAACATAGTCACTGAGTTTCAATGCCAGTTTTGTAGCCAGTACGGAGTTACAGCCATGGGCGATATTGGCAAATGGTCCACCATGGATGAGCACTGGTGTATGTTCGAGTGTCTGTACAAGGTTTGGCTTGACCGCTTCCTTCATGACAACAGTCGCTGCACCCTGGGCATTGATGTCCTTGACCGTTACCGGCTCACCATCATATGTATAGGCGACAATGCACTTTGAGATTCTTTCTTCAAAGTCTTTGAGATCTTTAGAAAGGCATAGAATGGCCATCACTTCACAGGCAACCGTAATGACAAAACCATCTTTTCTTTCGACACCATTTGTCTTCTTGTCCTGGGCAATGGTGATGGAACGCAATGTTCTGTCATTCATATCGAGGCATCTCTTCCAGACTACTTTTGTCGGATCGATGTTGTTTGGATTTCCCTGGTAGATGGAATTGTCGAGCATTGCGGCAATGAGGTTGTTTGCGGTAGTGATCGCATGCATATCACCTGTGAAATGGAGATTGATTTCTTCCATTGGCACAACCTGGGCATAACCACCACCAGTTGCGCCACCTTTCAGACCAAACACAGGACCAAGAGATGGTTCACGCAAGGCTGCCATGGCTTTCTTTCCAATTTTGGACAAACCATCCACAAGACCAATGGTTGTTGTACTCTTTCCTTCTCCTGCTTTTGTCGGTGTAATCGCAGTGACGAGGATGAGCTTCCCATCTTCCGTATTTTCTTTATCTTTCATGATGGAAAGGTTGATCTTTGCTTTGTCATTGCCATATGGCTCAATGTACTTGCGGTCAATGCCGGCTTTTGCGGCAATGGTATAAATGTCTTCTAATGTTGCACTCTGTGCGATTTTGAGGTCCTGGTTCATAGTTGACTCCTTTCTGTTATTCCTTCATCTTACGCCTGTCGCTTAAAGCATGGGCAAGCGTCATCTCATCCGCATAATCCAATGACCCGCCTGTCGGCAGACCATGGGCAATTCTTGTCACCAATAGATCCGGATATTTATCATGCAATAACTTATCCAGATACATCGCTGTTGTTTCGCCATCCAGCGTTGTATTGGTCGCTAATATAATTTCCTTTGCATGTGCTGCTCTTTGCAATAATGTATCGATATTCAGATCATCCGGCATAATACCTTTTGAAACAGAAATCAATCCATGCAATACATGGTACACACCGTTGTACTCTCCTGTTTTCTCCATCGCAATCGTATCTTTTCCCGATGCGACAACAAAGATGGTTTCCTTATCCCTTTGCGGATCATCGCAGATTTCACATTCCTCTGCTTCACACAAGTTTCCACATGTATGGCAATAGCGCAATTTCTCCTTCACCATCACAAGTGCTTCCGCAAACTGCTGTACCTGTTCTTTGTCCATTTCACTGATCTTTAATGCATAGCGTTCTGCCGTACGGGCACCAACACCTGGCAATGCACGAAAACAGGCAATCAGATTTTCCAAACTATCCGGATACATATCACATTCCCGGCAAGCCAAATCCACCAGCTGCAGAACCGATCTTTTCTTCCCGTTCTACCCTGGCTTTTTCAACAGCTTCATTTGTTGCTAAAAGGATTAAATCCTGTAACATCTCACGGTTATCTGCAGTCATGAGCTCATCTGCTATGCGTACTTCTACCACTTCATTTTTTCCATTGATGGTCACAAATACACCTTCAGCTCCACCGCTGTTTCCAATATATTCTGTCGCATTCAATTCATCTTCAATTCTTGCCAGGCTGTTCTGCATTTCCTTAGCCTGTTTCATCAGCTTTTGAATATCCATTGTTCTACCTCAAATAATCTTCACATTTTCCGCACCGAACAGGGCAATGATCTTATCCTGTGGTGTTTCTTCATGTTTCACTTCTTCTTCGTATTTCTTCACAACATAAGGGGAAGGAAGACTGCCTTCCTTTCTTCTTTCGATAAACTCCCGTGTCACGTTTTGGAATCTTTCCTTTGTGACACCATATGGCATCTTGTCTATACCAAGATGTTCTTTGAGAAACAAATACAGGTTTTTGTTTTCCTTCTGGCTGTTGATACGGGTTGCTTCTGGGGATTGTTTTACGGCAAAGACAATGAGGTCTTTACTACTTGCGACAATCTCAGCATCCTGCAGCATCGTCTTGTATTTGGCTGTTTCAAGAGACATCAACATGGAAAGCTGTTTATATTTTTCCATATCCTCAGCTTTTTCCTGTTTGTTGCATATCTGCATCATGCCCAGCAGTTCATCATCCGAAAGATCTTCTGTTTTCTCAATCATATCGTGGGCAATGGTTTCTTCCTGCTTTTCTTCGACCATTACCGGCTGGTGTACAACACTTGCCTGCATGGCAGGTTTTTCTGTTACTGGAGAAGGTTTTTCATCTTTTGCCACAATCATCTCAAGGCTCATGACTTCAAAACCAGATGCCCCATCTCTTGCATTTTTGAGCTTTGCCTTGCCTTCCATGAGGATGTCCATCATCTTCATGAACATTGAAGCATTGCCTTCTGCACAAATGCCACTTGCCTGTTCACCATTCAATACCCGTAGTATGCCATCATTTTTCGTATAGGCATACACTACCGCATCCTTTAATATATCGACCAGCTGATCTGTCATCTGTGGCATATCGATACCCTTTTCATCATATGCCTTCACCCGGTTCAATATACCTTCCAGGTTGTTATGGAATATATCGTGCAGGAAATCGATCTGTTCCTGCAAAGAAGTCAGACCATAGATGCGGTTGACATCTTCTTCTTTGATTTCACTATCACCAAATGATGCGCACTGGTCCATGATGGATAGTGCATCACGCATACCACCATTCGCCAGAATAGCAATCTTCTCTGCCGCAGATGGTTCCATCCCGATATGTTCTTTTTCTGCAATAGAAAGAAGATGATCACGGATTTCTTCTGTTCGTATGCGGTAGAAAGAATATTGCTGGCAGCGGGATATAATCGTTGGCAGTAATTTCTGAGGATCTGTTGTCGCCAGGATAAAGATGACATTTTCCGGTGGTTCTTCCAGCGTCTTTAACAAAGCGGAAGAAGCCGCAGAAGATAACTGATGCACCTCGTCGATGATATAGACCTTGTGTCTGCCTACCATTGGGGCAAGTCGTGCCCTTTCAATCAGATCTCTGATATCTTCGACATGTGTTTCATTAGCGGCATTGATTTCGATGATATCCGGATGTGTACCTTCATTTGCGGCAATGCAATTAGCACAATGCCCACATGGTGCCTCTTCAGGATTTTCACAATTCACCGCTTTGGCAAGCAGTCTTGCCATGGTTGTTTTTCCTGTTCCACGAGGTCCACAAAAAAGATATGCATGACCTACTTTATTCTGACGGATCGCATTTTTGATTGTGCGGACAGTAACTTCCTGTCCAACCACCTCTTCAAATGTGGATGACCGGTATTTTTGATATAGTGCTGTTTTACTCAATTTCAGATCTCCTCTGTATGAACCATTATAGCAAAAATTGCCTGCTCTCATGCAGGCAATTACAATAGACTTTCTTTCTTGCGCTTTCTTTCTTCTTTCGATATCTTCCTCTTCTTCCGAAAGAAATCTGTCAGTATCTTCGCGCATTCTTCCTGGCGTATGCCAGAAACAATCGATGGATGATGGTTCAGATGTTTGATCTTCCTGATTTCGATCAGACTATCTGTACATCCACCCTTGGGATCTTTCGTTCCATAATATAATGTGCGCACACGTGACAAGATGATGGCACCTGTACACATCATACAAGGTTCTAATGTGACATAGAGATCACAATCATTGAGATAGTAGTTATTCAGCTTCTTCGATGCTTTTTCAATCGCTAACATCTCAGCATGTGCGGATGATTGCATACGCTTTTCTTTGAGGTTATGTGCTCTGGCAATGACCTTGCCATCTCTCACAATTACCGCACCAACCGGTACCTCATCTATTTCTCTGGCTTTTTCTGCTTCTTTCAATGCCAGTCCCATGTAATACTCTGCTGTCTTTTTCATAGAAATAAAAGTGGTACACGCAAACAGAGGCACGTATGGCTGCTTTCTTCCGAATCTGACCAGGTTAGATACATGTTTGCTGTACCGTCATGTATTATATGAAAGTTTTGTGTTTTGAGCAACTCCCTTTTTATTGTTTCACGTGAAACAATAAAGGCTCCTCATTGGAGCCTGTTACTTATTTCTTTGGAACAATTGTCTTCTGACCACCCATATATGGCTGAAGTGGTTCAGGAATTCTCAATGATCCATCTTCCTGCAGATTATTCTCTACAAAAGCAATTAACATTCTTGGTGGAGCAACTACCGTATTATTCAATGTATGAGGGAAGTAATTACCATCCTTACCCTTCACTCTGATCTTCAGTCTTCTTGCCTGTGCATCACCAAGGTTGGAGCAGGAACCTACTTCGAAATACTTCTTCTGACGAGGAGACCATGCCTCCACATCGCAACTCTTTACCTTCAAATCCGCAAGGTCACCAGAGCAGCATTCAATGGTTCTGACTGGAATATCCAGGGAACGGAAGAAGTCTACACTGTTCTGCCAGAGCTTGTTGTACCATTCCATAGAATCTTCTGGTTTGCACACAACAACCATTTCCTGCTTTTCAAACTGGTGAACACGATACAATCCTCTTTCTTCGATACCGTGGGCACCAACTTCTTTACGGAAACACGGGCTGTAGGATGTCAGCGCCTGTGGAAGTTCTTCTTCCTTCAGAATTTCACCGATGAATCTGCCGACCATGGAATGTTCAGATGTACCGATCAGATACAGGTCTTCTCCTTCAATCTTGTACATCATGTTTTCCATTTCCTTAAAGGACATAACACCGTTAACGACATTGCCATGAATCATGAATGGTGGAATGAAGTATGTGAATCCTCTGTTGATCATAAAGTCTCTTGCATATGCAAGGATGGAAGAGTGGAGTCTTGCGACATCACCTTTCAGATAGTAGAAACCATTACC
>CAJKOS010000040.1 GCA_905201565.1 uncultured Erysipelotrichaceae bacterium | reverse complement strand
GCCGAAGGTTCAAACGCCTGGTATGAAAAAGAGGCTGCCAGTCAGATGTGGAGTGTGAGGACATTGCAGAGAAATGTGTCTTCTCAATATTATTACCGTATATTGAAGACACAGAAAAAAGATCTTGTCGAAAAAGAAATGAAGAGACAAACAGCTGCATTTCAGCAGGATAAGCTGGAATTTATTAAAAATCCGGTTATTACAGAATTCCTGGGGTTTTCTATGGATAGCGACTATACGGAAAGTGATCTTGAAAAAAGTATTCTTTCAAACCTGCAGAAATTTCTGATGGAGCTTGGAAAAGGCTATGCTTTTGTGGCAAGGCAGCAACATATTCATACGGAGAAACAGGACTACTATATTGATCTTGTGTTCTATAACTATATTCTTAAATGCTTTGTGCTGATCGATCTGAAAACGGAAAAGATCACACACCAGGATGTTGGGCAGATGGATATGTACATCCGGATGTATGATGAAATGAAAAGAGGAGAAGGAGACAATCCTACAATTGGAATCGTATTGTGCTCTGACACGGACGAAGATATTGCCCGGTATTCCATCATGCATGGAAATGAACAATTATTTGCTTCAAAATACAAACTGTATCTTCCAACAGAGGAGGAATTACGGGTTGAGATTGAGACACAGAAGATGATGTTCTACCTGCAACATAAAAAATGAAAATAGTTTGTGTTGGATACAGTGTTGTTTCTGATGAGATGAATCTTCTGGAATGGTTTGTCTCTACAATCGGTGGTGCTGAATGCAGAAGGTAATGGTATGGAAGAAAAGACAGGTGTAAAGAAAAAGAATATATGTCTTGGGGTTGTTGCCCATGTATGGGCAAACAGAGGGGGCCAATAAGCAAAAACCGTGGAAAGGAGGAAGTGAATATGTCGGATATATCAACAGATTTTGAGCAGAATATGCTTATGAAATATTTTTCTAAAACAGGCGATATTGAAAAAGATATGCGGAAAATTATTGAAAGTTCAAGAGATACTGCATATAGAGCGGTAAATACTATATTAGTGCAAAGAAACTGGCTGATAGGGTATCGGATTGCCGAAGAAGATTTTTTGGGGGCAGACCGGGCAGAGTATGGGGCAAATATTATCGCCAAATTATCAAAGACACTTACCGCTGAGTATGGAAAAGGATTTACCGTCAACTTCCAATCAGTTCTATACAGCTGACGGTTTAAAATGCCCGAAAGTGTGATTGTTATCGCATTTTTGGGCTTTTCTTTACAGGAAGATAATGGTATAATAGCTGTATAGATATACAGCTATGGAGGTTCCTATGAAATATGCTTCTGTCACTCTTCCTGAACGTACCGTTATCGTCCGTCAGGGTGATCGGTCCTATGTTTATCTCACTACTGGTGTACAGTATTCTTCTAAGGATAAAAAGAGTCAGCCTAAACGTGTGCTGATTGGTAAATTGGATGAGGATGGAAAACTGATTCCCAATAAGAACTACATGGATCTGTTTGGGCGTTATCTTGAACTTCCATGTAACAAGGCTGACTATGTATCTTTTGGCTCTTATGCAGTAACAGATGCCATCTGTAAGGAAAATGGAATGAAAGAACTTCTTTCTTCTGTTTTTGATGAAGATGGTATGAGAATCCTGGATGCTGCACTGTATATGGTGGTGAGTGAGAATAACAGGATGACACACTTTGAAGACTATGAATACAACCATGTTCTGTTTTCGGAGAAACCTTGTACCGATACGGCCGTTGGCAATCTGTTTTCAAGGATAAAGCCAAAGGACATTGATGCTTTTATCAAAGCGTGGGTAAAGCTTCATCTTTCGGGCAGGAAGATCTATATTGCATATGATTCCACAAACATGAACAGTGTTGCCCTGAATCTTGAACTTGCGGAGTATGGACATGCCAAAGATAATGCGGATCTTCCACAGGTGAATGTATCTGTTGCGTATGACCAGAATGATGGAAGACCGGTGTTTTATGAGATGTATCCGGGAAGTATCATAGATAATACGGAATGCAGGAAGATGGTGGAAAGGGCAGAACACTATGGCTGTAAGGGTATAGGCTTTGTACTGGACAGAGGTTACTTTTCGTTAAGCAATATCCGTTATTTTGAAGAACATGAATATGCATATATTCTGATGACAAAGGGGAACGCAGTGTTTATCTGTGAAGCTGCAGAGGAATGTGCGGCAGTTCTGAAGAACGGATACAACTGCTTTCTGGAAGAACATGAACTGTATGGGACGACAATAGAGAAAAAGCTGTTTTCTTCATCAGACAGAAAACAGTATGTTCATGTCTATTATGATGAAAGAAGAGCGGCAGAAGAAAGAATAGAATTAAACAAACGGTTAGTTATGATGGACAGACACCTTGAGGAAAAGAAAGGGAAGAAGATAGTCCGTAAGGAAGAGTTGAAGGAGTATGAAAAGTACTATCGTCTTAGATATGACGACAATGGATATTTCCTTGCATATCAAAGAAAAGAAAAAGAGGTAAAAAAGCAGATCGACAGATGTGGAATCTTTGCGATTGTAACAAGTGAAGAAATGGATGCAGAAGAAGCACTGAATATATACCGGAACAGGGATGCAGTTGAAAAGATTTTCCGGATGGATAAGAGCTATCTTGGAAATGATGTGTTCAGAGTGCACAACAATGAGAAACTGGAAGGTAAGGTGTTTGTGTCATTTGTGGCATTGATCATACGCAATGCAATTCAGAACAGACTAAGGCCACTGTACAAAAAGAACAGGAAGGAATACACGGTACCGATGGCACTAAGGCAGTATGAAAGACTTGGGCTGACAAAACTGAGTGATGACAAATACCATCTGCGGTATGCTTTGACCAATAAGCAGAAAGCACTACTTGAGATTCACGGCATCAATGAGAAGGAGTATGAGAAGCTGGCAAGGAATGAGGCGGCAGACCTTGCAAGGGAATGCGACTGATTACACCAGCTGTATAGATTTGATTGGAAGTTGACGTAGAAGAATAGCAAATAACTCCATAAAGGTAATGCGCCTGGAGCACCCTGCCAATAATCAAGGCAGTTACCACCCGCCAACAAACTTTGCCAACGGATACCAATATCCTGCAGTAAGAATAAATCATGTACCGTCCATACAAGATACAAAAGCACACCCATCCCCAATGCGATCAGAACCTTGTTTTCCCAAAGTACTGTTCTGCCATACAACGTACTATGCAATGGCACTGTCATACCATTATTGTTCTCCTTTGAAAACAGACCTGGAATTGCAACACAAAGTCCAAGAAGTACAGCACACGCCTCACTCAGCCGCAATATCTCTCCACTTTCTCCAAACATCCGTTCTAGTGGCTGCTCATCCACAAGCATGATGCCCTTTTCCCCTGCATTCTTTTTCTCCAGAAGATTTGTATATCGCTCTTCCAAAGCCTGCAAAGCATAGCTTCTTGTGGCAAGATACTCCATGTCACGGTTATCAATAGAAGCATTTGCATATGCCTCATCTGCTTCTAAACGCAACGAACTTATCTCTTCCAGATTCTCTTCTGTCACTTCTCCTGCATAGAGTTTGACAAATGAAGATAGCATCGCTTCTTCTTTGCTTTGATAGCTGATGGGTGCACCTCTTGTCACAAGAAACAAACTTACCGCAAAAAGTACAATACCACTTCCACCATATACCAATACTTTGCGACACTCATAGACAAATACAGAACGTGGCTTGCGACGGGACCGCAGCAGCACACCAATCCGCGATAGCACCCTGCTTAACCTGCCAGAGGCATGCACACCTTTATAGAAATAAGAAGAAAGTACCATTCCAATAGACATGCCTATGACAAAGATAATTAGAAGTGCTGTCAATACTGTTCTTTCATGAACAGGATAGCCAAAGATGTTATAGTTCATATACCGTCCGGCAATATCTTCAGATGATAAAAGATGGAACAAATTGATAGAGGCAAGATAATAACCGGCATCATGGATGCCATAGCTGGTAAACCAATGGTATTCCAGCAAAAGAATTGCACTACAGGTTACCAGTCCAAGTGGCAAAGAACGTATTCTGGATAAAACAAGCCAGAACAACATCCCTGCAAGCACAAGACCAAACCATCTGAAAAACAGATGCCATAACAGAAAACCTCCCACTGTTGTCTCCATTGTCCATGATCCAAAGAATTCCATATTCTGCACAGGCAGAGAAAGATCAATTCCCTCTCCATAAGCAAACATAGCAGAAAATAATGCAGATCCATGTAAGGCAATTGTCGTCACCAAACCGGCAAGTACTATGGCAATAATACGGTACATTGTAAGAATTGTTCTTCCATTAATGGTACTGCGCTCTACCATTTCCATTTTCAACCTTCGGGGTTCTAACAATAACACAACCGTCACTGCCATAAGGCATAATCCAAAGATCAAAGCAGTTGAATCCTCTACATAGGCATTGATGATATCATCAGAAACAAGTGTCATTGAAACATCCGCAATTGAGGCATAGTCCTCTTCTGTCATCGCTGCATTGCGATAGGCAAAGGAATCCGGTTGGGCAAAAACTGGATTGGAACGGATACGCTTTGCCTGTTGTACAACTTCCTCTATTCGTTGTGCATAACCTTCCTGATACGTTAAGCGGCGCTGCCACTGGCTGATGGCCTGAATAACAGATTCTATATATTCTATCTGTTTTCCTCCTCGAATTTCATTTACCATTTCATCAAAGTCTGGATAGTTTTCCCGCAACAAATCCACAAAACTTTCATCTATGGAATCACTGACATAGGCATAAGCAGCCTGCCAGCCTTCTGCAGAAACCTTTTCTTCATCAAGAAGTAAAAGACCATCACTGCTAGAAACTTTGGACAGTGCATCCTGCAAACGTCTGGTTTCCTTTGCATATGTCGAAAGACTTCCACCAGCAAATGAAATCTCTTCATATACAAAAAGACCGGTATGACACAAAACAAGAAACACAAGTACACCAAGCCATAGCGGACTAAGCAATATGCGTTTCAATTCTTTCATTATGCATACCTCCTTCCTGTATACAAGCAAGCCCATGTCAAAGACATGAGCTATGCTGGTACTCGATTATTGTTCAAAGAAATGGAATTGTGCTTTACCTTCTTCAATGTCGGCTTTGTTCAGATAACAAATCGGAGTATAGTCACGTGTTTGTGGTGCATTAAACAATGAAACATCCGGTCCTGTCATACAATAGGAGAGAATCTGTCCATCAACATAGGGAATAAACTGCTTCAGCTCTCCTTCATACGTATAGATAAACAAACCAGGTTTGCCATAAGAGTTTACAGACTCAGCCGTCATCAGATAGAAGTACTGATCATCATAGGCAACAGAATAATTAAAGGCACCACCAGCCTCTTCCAATTGTGGCTCAAACTCTGTAATCTCTCCACTATCCAAATCCAGCTTGCATAGTTTCTCTGCTTCTGTTGAAAAGTAAAGTGTATTCTCTTTGAGACTGATGGCATTTTTACTTTGCCAATTGTCATGCAAAAGCTTTGTCTCCTGAGTGCTGATCCTGTATCCATACAGCGTTTGTCTATCTGCACTATCATCAGCCATGACACTATAGAATACCCAGTCATCCCTCAGATAGAAGTCCACCAGTTCCTGATCATCAGTTTCTTCAAATACAGTGACAGGCGTATTCTTTCCATCCTGCAACGGGTAAAGATACAATGTATCAGCTGATGTACTGACATCATATCTTACCAAATCCAGAAGCAGATAACCTGCCTGAATCCGATAAGGAAAAGCATAACTTTGCAGTTCACTCATCTCATCAATAGCATACAATTGTCGCCGGTTTTCCCCACCAATCTCCATTTCATATAATCCAGCAGTACCATTTTCATTGACCAGATAATAGAGATGGTTGTTCCAGGCATAGATACCAGCAGTATTCACATATGCACTGCAGTCTATAGAATTATGGTGGCAATCCGGTTTTGCACACATGACCTCAAATGATTGTGACAGTTCAGCATCAATGAACTGAATAGGCAATCCACTATCATAATAGAGATAGGCAGTATCCGTATACGCATAGAAGCCATTGCCATTCACATACTGGTTATAGTCGATACTAGCAGAATCCTGGTTTTTTGCATCATCATGACATGCTATTAATGGTACTGATAATAGGAAAGCCAGTAAGCAGGAAATAAACTTTTTATAAGAATGCAGATACATAATCTATACCTCCATCACACAGCGTATGCAGTTATGTTGTCTTGCATTAATATAGAGACAAATGCATCACGCAGAAACCAACATCATTTGAATAAACATCTCTTCCTGTTAACACAATAGCATGATCCAATTGTACCATCAACAAAAAAAACGCACATCTATACAAAAGAGATATAAAGCTTCACATAACTATCAGCTTCTCCTTCACCATTCTGATTTCTGTTTTTCAGATTTGTGAAGCAATCTGATATACCATGCCAATCCATGGATCAGCCAGCACTTAGAAAAAGGAGATCTGATAAACCCAAATCCCCTTTATTTTCAATGTCTGAATGTTATACCTGTTTCATCCATTTTGTCGATGATGGCAAGCGATTCAAGATGATAACCCTTCTTCCGGATTTCTTCTCCGCCAGGCTGGAATCCCTTCTCGATACAAATACCAATTCCTGCAGTGACAGCACCTGCCTGATGGACAATATCTGTAAGACCATGTAAAGCCATTCCATTCGCAAGAAAGTCATCGACGATGAGAATTCTATCATCCGGTTCGATAAACCTCTTTGCGACAGTGATCGTATACTCCTTACCATAAGTAAAGGATTTTACGGTACTTGTCAGCACATCTCCGTCAATATTCAGGCTCTTTGCCTTTTTGGCAAACACAAACGGCACATGGAATGCCATGGCAGTAAAGGAAGCGATGGCAATACCGCTTGCTTCGATAGTCAATATCTTTGTGATGCCTTCATCCTGAAATAATCTATAGAACTCTTCCCCGATTTCCTTCATAAGTACAGGATCAATCTGATGGTTGAGGAAGCTATCCACCTTGAGGATGTCTTGAGAAATCACCCTTCCATCCTGTACAATTCTTTCTTCCAGCTTTTTCATCATTACAGATTATACAGCTTTGTGTACTTTTCTTCGAGATAATCGAGATAATAGTTCACATTGAAATCCTCACCAGTTGCCATGCGCATGATTTGATCTGCACCATACCGGCATCCATACTTGTGAATATGCTCTTTCAGCCAGTTGATACATACCTCATAGTGGTTAGTGCGAAGCGCTTCATCCACATCGATTTCTTTGCGCATCGCATGCACAAACTGTGCTGCAAATGCACTGCCCAAGGCATAAGTCGGAAAGTAGCCGAAACTGCCAGAAGCCCAATGGACATCCTGCAGAATACCACATTTATCATTTGGTACTTCTACACCAAGATACTTAGCATACATCTCATTCCAAACCTGATCCAGGTTATCTGTAGAAAGATTCCCATTGAAAAGTCCCTTTTCAATTTCATAGCGGATGAGAATATGCAACGGGTAAGTCAGTTCATCAGCTTCTGTTCTTACAAAAGATGGTTCTGCGACATTGATGGCACTCACAAAATCATCGAGTGTCACATTGCCAAGCTGCTTTGGGAAGTGTTTTTGCAGAATCGGATAGTTATATTCCCAGAAGGCTCTTGTTCTTCCCAGGTAGTTTTCACAAAGCCTTGATTGTGACTCATGCATACCACTCGAAATACCTTCGGAAAGAATCATGCCATCATACTTTGGATCACAATCATGTTCATAATATGCATGTCCAACTTCATGAACTGTGGAAAGTATTGCCGAAATGACATTATTAGGAAGATACTTTGTCGTTGTCCGGCAGTCATTTTCACAAGTCCAGGAAGTAAAAGGATGTTCCGTTTCATTCTGATAGCCCCATTCCTTGTCAAAGTGCATATAGGCAAGCAGTTCATCCATGAATTTCTTCTGTTCTTCCACTGGATAAGTTTCAAACAGGAAATCGGTTTTGATCTGCTTTGCCTTTGTGACCTTTTCAATGAGTGGTACAAGTCTTGCTTTAAGCGCATCGAAAAATGCATCATACCGTTCCATGGTCATGCCGGGTTCAAAGTCATTGAGCATTTCATCATAGAGTGCTCTTTCACTATTGCGGTAACCATAGATCTTCTTTGCCCCATCAATAATCTTCTTCAGTGTTGGCGCAAAGATCTGGTAATTGTTTTCCTGCTTTGCCTTCAGCCAGATGTTATAGGACTCATTGAGAAGATTCTGCCATGCGACATATTCCTCCTTGGGAATACACATCTGATCTTCCACATTTTTGACATAGAGCTCTGCTGCGCGTCTGTCATCCGGATCAGCACTTTCATCATCTTTCAATTCTTTGAGAATACTTAACATCAAAGGATCTGTATCAATGGAAAACAATTCTCCGGAAAGATAAGCAGATCTTGCATCGCGGTATGCGCTGCCACCATGCGGTGCAACTGTCTGCTGGTCAATGCCAATAATGGCAAGTGCCATAGAATAAGCGGATTTACGGAAAATCCAATCACGATATTTCTGAAGTTTTTCTTCGTTCATACATTCCTTTCTTAGATCAGACCGATATGTTTGAATGCCTTGTAAAGGCCATCATTATCAACATCATCTGTGACATAATCAGCAGCTGCCTTGATTTCAGGTCCGCCATTACCCATGGCAACGTTATATGCACAAAGTTCAAACATGGAGAGGTCAATCTTTGCATCGCCAAAGGAAATGGTGTCCTTCTGGTCTGCACCAAGATGTTTTAACAGTACTTCAATTGCTTTTTTCTTGGTAATACCCTTTGGCCCAAGGTCACCATAGAGGGCAAGTTCTCCCTTACCACCCCATGTATTTGCCTCAAGTTCCGGGAACTCCACCTTGGAATCAAGATGGTCCTGATAAGAAGAAAGGATGAAGCTGACCTTGTTTACATCGTCTCTGTACAGGTCTTCACCCTGAAGATGGATGAAGCTGTTGACAAAACTGTCAGCAGAAAGCTTTGCCTTTTCAGGACTTGCGCCCTTACCTTCCGCATACTTGACCATAACTTCCGGTCCCTGCTCAAGCATGTAGTCATTACAATACATACCGGAGTTTGCTTCCAGATAAAAACCAAGATGGCGTTCATTACACCAGTCAACGATATGTTTGCATTCTTCCTTTGTTAATCCCTGATGCATGACAACTTCACCATTGTCTTCTACATAAGCGCCATTGCCACCGATCATACCATCAAGGTCACACAGTTTTCTCTGCGCAATTTCAGCCTTGGAACAACCTGTGCAAATATACACCTTATGTCCATTTGCACGTGCTTCATCCACTGCTCTTCCAGCACTTTCCGGCATCTTTGCCTCATAGTTGATCAATGTTCCATCCACATCCAGAAATACAATTTTGCGATTACTCATTTTTTACTTCCCCCTTTTTCTTATGGCAGCTGATTCCCCGCTGCACGGTATATGTCATACCACTCACTTCTTGAAAGCGTGATATCTGCAGCTTTCGCCGCATTGACAACTCTTTCACTCTTTGTTGTTCCAAGTACCACCTGCATTCTGCCTGGAATTCTCAACAGCCATGCGTAGGCGATGACATCTGCCCCAACACCATACTTCTTGCCTATTTCCACAAGCTTTTCATTCAATGCCTTGTACTTTTCATTGCCAAGGAACACACCTTCAAAATAACCCATCTGCAATGGCGACCAGACCTGTATGGACATCTTGTTCTTCTGGCAGTATGGAATGATACCTCCATCCCGCATAATACCAGCATCATTATGCATATCCACATTGAAACCAGCATCAAGCATGACCGTATGGGCGCAACTCATCTGTACCTGGTTCGTCCATAGTCTTTGAGACAAACCGGATTGCAGATAATCCATCTGATACGGATTCTCATTGGAAACACCAAAGGCAAGCACCTTGCCGCTCTTCTTCAGTTCATCAAATGCCTCACCCACTTCTTCTGGTTCCATCAATGCATCAGGACGATGTAAAAGAAGAGAATCCAGATGGTCTGTATGCAGTCTTTCCAGAATGCCATCTACTGATTTGAGAATATAGTCTTTAGAAAAATCAAACATGCCATCGTGAATTGCACATTTTGACTGCAGGAAGAGTTTGTCACGAAGTGAAGGATCTCTCTCCAGAACACTGCCAACAACTTCTTCTGACTTTCCTCCACCATAAATATCCGCTTCATCCACGAAGTTGACACCGGCATCCAGTGCAGTTCTGATAAATGAATCAGCCTGTTCCGTTGTCATATCCGCAATACGCATACAACCAATGCCAATGACCGATACTGCTTTACCTGTTTCAGGTACTTCAATTGTTCTCATGATTCAATTTTCTACACATTTCCTTTCAACAATCATTCTAACAAAAGAAAGCGCTTTTACAAATCGTAAAAGCGCGAAACAAAATGCCAGTTATTCAGAGAAAACTATGCCTTCCTTTTCTGCACGATACCAGTAACCGTTGTGTACAGTTCTTCCGCAAGAAGAAACAGCGCATAGTCAAATCCGGTTGGAAACCAGTGGAATACTACTGCTGCTATGACAAGGGTCACAACAAGCAGAATGCCATTTTCTTTGACACTGCATAGCACAGCACAATCCCTGAGAAAGAAGAGATAGAATACAAGAAACAGGTTGCCGGCAATATAGAGAATCGTGGCAGATGTGAATTGTAACTGGGCAAAGGCTGTCGATAAAATTGAGAGCTCCGACATATACAGAAGAACGCATAGTACAAGATAACCAACATAGAGCGTGATGCGTTTCATGAAAATACCTCCTGTTTTACTCAAAAAGTATGGTGATGATTGTGCAGGATGTCTCCATTCTTATACCTTGCCGGGTTCATATGATCTCCTATATGTTCTATCTGCTTATATTATAACAAAAAAAGGAAACTGTGCATCAGCACAGAATCCTTCAGGTTCAATTAACCAATGTAGTCTGCTGCAGACTGACCAGCAATACGACCGAAGACGATGAAGTCTGCGACAGCATTACCACCAAGTCTGTTGTTGCCATGGATTCCACCTGTAACCTCGCCTGCTGCGAAGAGGCCAGGAATCACTTCATCAGAAGTATTGAGCACTTCTGCTGCTGTGTTGATCACAAGACCACCCATCGTGTGGTGAATACCAGGCTGTACCTTGATTGCATAGTATGGAGCAGTGTTGAGCGGTTCAGCAAATGATGTGCGGTTGAATTCCGGATCAGACTTTGACTCAACTGCCGCATTCCATGTTTCCATTGTTTCTGCAAATGTTGCAGCATCTGTTTCCATAGCCTCAGCGAGTTCTTCATATGTTTCGCCTTCAAGCGCATAACCCTTGTCGATGTAGCCCTGGATTACCGCAGAAGCATCAACCATTGCCTGGTCGACGATCAGCCATGCATAGCCGCCTGTCTGTTCATTTTCAGCAGCAGAGACAGCATCTCTAGTGCCAACTTCATCTGTAAAACGCTTTCCTTCCTGATTGACAAGAATTGCACCGTCACCACGAAGTCCTTCTGTGATAAGAGCAGCATTGGAACCTTCAACGTGAACGGTTGGATGGAGCTGGATCTGATCCATATCAACAGTAGCCGCATCAATACCTTCTGCTGTAGCCATGGTGATACCCTGACCAAGAGCACCTGGAGCGTTAGTTGTCACATAACCGTCAAGAGAAGCATTCTGTTCCTTGACCATATCATTGTTTGCTCCAAAACCACCTGTTGCGATGATGACAGCACTTGCATTAACTGTGATTGTGTTGCCTGCAGCACCCTCTGCGACAACACCGGCAGCCTTGCCATCTTCCATGAGAATCTCATTAGCAGTTGCTTCATAGACAATTTCAACACCTCTGTCTTCAACTGTCTTTTCAAGAATCGGAACAACATAGGATCCAACAGAGATTGTCTGACCTTCTTCATTGACCGGACGGTGAATTCTCTTAACAGATGCACCGCCAAACGCACCAACACTTGTCAATTCAGCACCAATGCTGGAAAGCCAGTCAATGGCGTCCGCACTATTTTCTGCAAGTGTTGCAACAAGTTCAGGGTTATTGATACCCTTTCCGCCGATCATGGTGTCAAGTTCCATCAGTTCAACGGAATCAAAATAGCCTTCCGGATTTGCCTGATAAGCATGCCACTGTTCCTGAACAGTTGCAGCAAGAGCAGTGATTGTTTCATTGTCTGCATAGTCATTCTTTGCAGTTTCAAGTGTTTTTTCCACACCACTCTCTTCCGCAAATTCATTTTCATCCTGATACTTTGTCTTGGAAGCGTTCATACCGCCAGTAGAACGAACAGAGTTACCGCCTGCCATTGCCTGGCTTTCGAGAATGACAACATCCTTGCCGGCATCAGCCGCAACAATAGCAGCTGTCATACCTGCACCACCGGCACCGATGACAACGACATCCGCATCCATTGTGACGTCTTCTGCTTCACCAGCTTCAACAGCTGTCATGTAATCATCTGGATTAACACCGGCACTTTCAAGAGCAGCGCGAGCACCTTCTACAAGTGCTTCAGATGTAACAGTAGCACCAGAAATGCTGTCGACATTGATTGTCTTTCCTTCTGTCATTTCTTCTGTCAGCATCTCCA
>CAJKOS010000039.1 GCA_905201565.1 uncultured Erysipelotrichaceae bacterium | reverse complement strand
AGATACAGAAGCGGAACAATATGTTTGCAAACTACTTGCGATAACATATCGCGAATCAAAACTTTGTCATAGCGGATGCGATGTATGGTGAAATCACCCCAAAGATGGCAAATGCCGTAGGCAGTGCAAGGGGAAGGCGCATTCTCATTCCTTTCCAAAACTGCTACAATATCATTGCTGGGGTGGACAAACCGGTGACACAGCTCATCGAAGCTGCGGTGGCTGAGGCAAAGAAAATACTGGCTGATGAATGAAGCTGCGGGAAATCCGTGGCTTTTTTGGTATGATGGTAGAAGAAAGAGGTTTGTTGTATGAAAGTGGATATTGATGATGTCATGCTGGAGTTTGAACTGGCAAATAATGATATGGGCAATGCGGTGTATTACATCCGCAAAGAAAACAGATTTGTGGATTCCTGGGCGGATGAGTTTATGGAATGCCGAGAAGCGGCAGAGGAATGCGAAGATGATGAAGGATACTGGGTCAGGGTGCCAGACCGCTATGCGCAGAATGGCTATGGAATCATGGAGGACTTCATCTATTCATTAGAAAATGAAACAGCCCGGGAATGGCTGTCCAATGCCATCCGGGGAAGAGGTGCCTTCCGCAGATTCCGCGGTGCCTGTGAGAGGTTCCATATCCTCGATGACTGGTATGACTTTGAAGAAAATGCCAAGCGCAAACAGGCAATCGAGTGGTGTGAAAACAATGGCATTGAATATGAAATGAAGCTTTCTCAGAAAGAAAAGGAATTCGACTGGAACGATGAAGAACAGTTTGCGGTAGAGGAACCGAAAGAAGTGATCTATGTTTCTGAACCGGTTCATGTCGTGGATGTCACCACAAAGAATTGTCCAAAGCTTGTTTCGCTTGTAGAAGCGTACAAGAGGCTTTTGGGAAAAGATGATATCATGCCGGACTATCTCATCGATGAGATGGAAAGTATGCTTGAAAATGGTGGGAAGATGTGTGCTTTGAGCGATAATGGAAGGTTCATTGGTTACATCAAAGGATACATGAATGGTGCAGATATGGTTGTGGATGAAATCTATGTGGACCCATCCTGCCGCAAGAAGGGTTATGGAACAAAGCTGGTGGATCATTTTGAGGTATATGGGGAATTGAAGCTCCATGTGCCTGCTGGCAACAATATTGCAAAGGCATTTGTACAAGCCATAGGCTATGGTACAGAAGTCTATACCGCGTATCGGAAGAAAAGTTGAGAGGTGACGTATGACAAAGGCAGTAAATAAGGAAGTGCTGGATCTTTCTGCTGTCAAAGATCTGATCAAAGAGAAATGTGAAGACAATGAACAATTGAGTGAAAAGGATATCATGGAGCTTGCCGAAAAGAATCATCTCGATGAAGAAGAGGAAGATGAACTTTTTGCCTGGTGCCAGGAAAATGATATCTATGTCATTGATCCAGAGTCCGATTATCTGGAAGAAGAGGAGAGCGAAGAAGAGGAAGAAGAACCTGTTGCGCCCTATGTTGAAGAAGGAAAGCGCACGCACATTCACGATAGTGAAATGCAATACCTCCATGAAATCGGACAGATTCCACTATTGACACCAGAAAAGGAAAAAGAGACCGCCAAGATACTCAAAGAGGCTGATCCATCAAGCGAGGAATACAAAATAGCCAAAGATTTGATGATTTCTTCGAATTTAAGACTTGTCGTTTCGATGGCAAAGCAGTATACAAACAGAGGTCTTTCTTTTCAGGACCTTGTCCAGGAAGGAAATCTTGGTCTGATTCGTGCTGTGGAAAAGTTTGATTATGAGAAGGGTTTCCGCTTTTCCACCTATGCGACATGGTGGATCAGACAGTCCCTTGTGCGGGCCGTTGCTGACCAGTCAAGGGATATCCGCATACCGGTACATATGACCGAACAGATTATGCGGGTAAACCGTGCCCACAGAGCATTGATGCAGGAACTTGGCAGAGAACCAACTGATGCGGAAATCGCCAAACACATCGGTGGTGATATGACCGCTGAAAAGGTGCGCGATATCCAAAGCATTGCCCAGCAGCCGCTGTCACTGGAAAGCCCGGCAGGTGAAGAGGAAGAGAGCACCCTGAGCGATTTCATTGAGGATAAGAGTGCCATCAATCCCGAACAATACATGAGCAATAATGCGGTGAAGGAAATCGTGGACCTGATGTTACGGGGACTTCCCGAACGTGAAGAGAAGATATTGCGGATGCGGTTTGGACTGGATGATGGAAGGCCGAAGACCCTTGAAGAAGTGGGCAGGGCATGCAATGTGACAAGGGAGAGAATCCGTCAGATAGAAGCACATGCATTGCGCCGCCTGCACAAGATGAACAGGGGCAACACCATTTTGGATGATATAAAGAATTGAGGTAGTAAATGGACGCAGTCAGAGAAAAACTGAAACAACTTGAACAGGAATACAACGAAAACAATGAAAAGCTGATGTCACCTGACATTGTCAGCGATGCAGCACTATTGACAAAGCTTTCCAAGGCACAGGCACATCTGGAAGGACCGGTGGATGCCTGGCATAAGCTGCAGAGCCTGGATGAAAGAATTGAAGAAGCAGAGAATCTGAAGAAAGAAGATGATGCGGAGCTTCGTGAGATGGCGGAGATGGAACTGGAAGAATGCCTGCCGGAAAGGGAAGAGCTGTTAGCCCACATCCAGCATCTGCTCATTCCCCGCGATCCCGATGATGATAATGACTGCATCATGGAAATCAGAGGTGGTGCTGGTGGTGATGAAGGCAACATCTTTGCCGGTGACCTGTACAGGATGTATACCCGCTACGCAGAAAGCAGGGGATGGAAGGTACAGGTCATGGAAGCCAGTCCAAGTGAAGCCGGAGGTTTCTCTCAGATTGTCTTTTCCATCAAGGCCAAGGAAGGTGCCTATGGGTATCTCAAGTGGGAATCTGGTGTACACCGCGTACAGCGTGTACCAAAGACGGAATCACAAGGCAGAATTCAGACAAGTACTGCCACCGTGTATTGTTATCCACAGGTGGAGAAGAGCGATTTTGAGATCGATATGAATGATCTTGAAATTGAAACACACCGGGCAAGTGGTGCTGGTGGCCAGCATATCAATAAGACCGATTCAGCAGTGCGCATTGTCCATAAGCCTACCGGTATTACCGTCAACTGTCAGGAAGGCCGTTCCCAGATAGAAAACCGTGAGACAGCACTGATGATTATCCGTGCCCGTGTCTATGAGTTGGAAAGGGAAAAGGAAGAAGCAGCGGCTGGTGAGGCAAGAAGATCAAAGATCGGTACCGGTGACCGTTCGGAAAAGATCCGCACATACAACTACCCGCAGAACCGTGTGACAGACCACAGAATTGGCTTGTCGGTCAACCAGCTTGACCGCATTATGGAAGGCAAGCTCGATATTGTGATTGATGGACTACGGGCAGAAGATGAGAAGAAGAAACTGGAGGAGAGCAGCTTGTGACAACATTTGATCAGGCGGTGAGAAAATACGAAAAGCTTTGTGAGGAAAGAAACATTCCTGCACAGACCGTGATGGCATATCTAGTGGAACTATCCAGGATGGAGCGCTATGCCCTCTATGCTTCTTTTAAAGAAGAAATGCCAGAAGAACTCGAAAAGACATTTGATGCAGGTATGGAAAGAATTCTGCAGGATGAACCGATGGAACATGTCCTTGGTTACACATGGTTTTATGGGTACCGCTTCATTGTCAATGAAGATGTACTCATCCCAAGGGTGGAGACAGAAGAGCTCTGTGCCAATGTGCTTGCCCGCATGGATGAATACTTTGCGGATAACAAAGAGATTTCTGCAGCAGATGTAGGTACTGGTTCTGGTGCCATTGCGATCACTTTGTGCAAAGAAGAACCAAAGGTGAACATGATTGCGACGGATATTTCCGAGGAAGCACTTGTCACAGCAAGAAGAAATGCGGAACTCAATGAAGCAGATGTTTCCTTTGTGGCAGGGGATATGTTAAAGCCACTGATTGAAAGAGGCGTAAAGCTCGATGTGCTCGTGTCCAACCCACCCTATATTCCAAGTGAAGAGAAGATGGAGAAGTCGGTTGTGGATTTTGAACCACATGTGGCTTTGTTTGGTGGAGAGGATGGCTTGAAGTTCTACCGTGAGATCTTTAGGGATTGTAGAGCGGTGTTGAAGGAGAAGGCGTTCATGGCTTTTGAAATGGGCTATGATCAGCGTGATAGGATGTCAAAGCTTGTGGGGGAAATGTTACCGGGATGGGAATATGAAATCCTCAAGGACATCAATAACAAGGACAGGATGTTGTTTGTATATCGCAATTGCAAGGACTGAGAACCAGTCCTTTTTAGAGGAGAGACGATGAGATTAGTAATACAAAGGGTAACAGAAGCAAGTGTGACCATTGATGGCAATGTGCATGGTGAGATCGGTAAGGGATTTCTGATTCTTGTTGGTATCAGTGATGAAGATGATGAGAAGGTTGTCGCAAAGATGGCTGACAAGGTCGCAAAGCTGCGCATCTTTACGGATGATGAAGATAAGATGAACCTGAATGTAGAGCAGGTTTCTGGTTCGATATTGTCCATTTCCCAGTTTACGCTCTATGCGGATTGCCATAAGGGAAACCGCCCTTCTTTTTCCGGGGCTGGCAAACCAGAACATGCCAATACGCTGTACCTTGCCTTTAATGAATGTCTGAGGAAGTATGGACTGCGTGTAGAGGAAGGTATATTTGGGGCAGATATGAAGGTTCGCCTTTTGAATGATGGACCGGTGACGATCATTCTCGATTCTCATGACATCTGTCATTGATTTTTTGTGTATAATACAGAACTGTATATGTGAGGTGAGTCATGGGAGAACTGTTGTTTGGAAGCGAGCTTTCTGAAAAGCTCAAAGGAATGATGCGCGAAACGGTAAAACAATATGAGAAGGAAGGCAGAAGACTTCCGCGCCTGGATACCATTGTGGCAGGTGATGATCCGGCTTCTCTTTCCTATATCAAAGGAAAGCAGAAAGCCTGTGAGTTTGTCGGTATCCGCAATGTGGTGCATCATCTTCCATCCACGGTTTCCCAGCGTGAGCTGGAACAGCTCATAGAGTCCTGTAACAGGGATGAGATGTGTGATGGAATTCTCTTACAGATGCCATTACCAGAAGGATTGGATGCTAACAGGGCAATTCTTGCGATTGATCCGGATAAGGATGTGGATGGATTACATCCATTGAATGTAGGAAGGCTGTATGCTGGTGAACCATGCTTTGCGCCCTGCACACCAGTAGGTATCATGTTAATCCTTGAAGCGATGGGTTGTCCGATTGATGGTATGCGGGCAGTTGTCATCGGCAGAAGCAGACTGGTTGGCAATCCTGTCGCAAGGCTCTTGCAGGATAAAAATGCGACGGTGACCATCTGTCATTCCCATACCCGCTATCTTTCCAGTATTACAAAGGAATGCGATATTGTCGTTGCGGCTTGTGGTCAGCCTGAGATGCTTGACCATACCTATATCAAAGAGGGTGCATATGTGGTGGATGTCGGCATTAACCGCAAAGCAGATGGACATCTCTGCGGGGATGTGAATACAGAGGATGTATTGCCCTATGTCAGTTATGTGACACCTGTTCCAAAGGGTGTAGGACCGATGACGATCTGTTCTTTGCTGCATAATACACTTACGGCATATGAAAAGAGGTGTTTGAGATGACAGAACCTTTGTATGGGCTTGGGGATACTGTTGAGATGAAGAAACAGCACCCATGCCGCAAGGCGAAGACATGGAAGATTATCCGCCTTGGTGCAGATATCAAGATCAAGTGTGATGGATGTGGAGCAGTTGTGATGTTTCCACGTCATGAGTTTGAGAAGAAGCTGAAGAAAGTGCTTCAGCATGTGAGTGAAGGAGAGTAATACATGGCTTTAACTGCAGGTATTGTCGGACTTCCAAATGTTGGCAAGTCCACATTGTTCAATGCGATCACAAACAGCCAGGTGCTGGCTGAAAACTATCCGTTTGCGACGATTGCCCCAAATGTTGGTGTGGTCGAAGTGCCGGATCAGAGAATGGAAGACTTTGTGAATATCTTCCATCCAAAGAAGACGATTTATACAACATTTGAATTTACCGATATTGCAGGTCTTGTCAAGGGGGCTTCCAAGGGTGAGGGCCTTGGCAACCAGTTTCTTGCCAACATCAGACAGACAGATGCAATCGTTCATGTTGTGCGCTGTTTTGATGATGAAAACATCGAACATGTGGAAGGTTCTGTTGATCCGCTGCGCGATATTGATGAAATCAATATGGAACTTTGTCTGGCGGACCTTGATACGGTGAATAACCGCATTGGCAAGGTTGCCAAAAAGGCACAGACAAAGGATAAGGATGCGGTAAAGGAAATGGCAGCCTTGGATAAGTTCAAAACAGCTTTGGAAGAAGGCAAACCGGTCAGACTGTTAGATACAGATGAGGATGAACAGCTCTTTTTGAAGAACTATGGACTACTCACAGCGAAGCCTGTGATCTATGTAGCCAACATGTCGGATGAAGAAATTGCCGATCCTGACAGTAATACTTACTATGCAAAGGTGAAGGAATTTGCGGCTGGTGAAAACAGTGAGTGCATTGCCATCTGTGCAAAGATTGAACAGGAGCTTTCCGGTCTTGATAAGGAAGAGAAGAAAGCATTCCTGGAAGACCTTGGTATTGCCCAGTCCGGTCTTGATCAGATCATCCAGGCAGCCTACCATCTGCTTGGTCTTCGTACATTCTTTACGGTTGGTGAACCGGAGTGCAGGGCGTGGACATTCCGTGAAGGCATGAAGGCACCACAGTGTGCAGGTATCATCCATACAGACTTTGAAAGAGGGTTTATCAAAGCTGAGATTTACAGTTATGAAGACCTCATGGAATATGGTACAGAACAGGCTCTCAAGGAACATGGCAAGCTGAGGGTGGAAGGCAAAGAGTATCTGATGAAGGATGGCGATGTTGTCTTCTTCCGTTTCAATGTCTGATGACTTTGTGAAAAAATTACGAAAAGGTTTTCATTTTCGTTCCGTTAATGTTTGTTCAGTGGTAAAATAGAAACACATAAAGGAGGTATTTCTTATGAAACTGATCCTTGCGATCGTATCCAACGATGATGCGTCTGCTGTTTCTTCTGCTCTGACAAAGAATAATTTCTACATGACAAGACTTGCTACAACGGGTGGATTCCTGAGAGCCGGCAACACAACAATCATCGTCGGTACTGAGGATGAACTGGTAGACAAGTGTATCGAAGTTATCGGTTCTGAAGCAAAGAGACGTACAGAAATTGTACCGTCCACAGCAAGTTATGACATCGGACGTTATGCGTCCTTCCCTGTAGAAGTACAGATCGGTGGGGCAACAATCTTTGTCCTTGATGTCGAACAGTTTAAGAAGCTGTAAGGAAAAGAGCTGAAAGGCTCTTTTTTTTCGGCGTTCCATGTTGCTGGAATGTATGGTATAACTGAAATCATGGTGATTAGAAAAGCAAAAGTCAGCGATATACAGGAAATAGTGGAAGTATTCAGCGATGCAAAGCAGAGTATGAAGGCAGCGGGCATCAACCAGTGGAATGAAGAGTATCCTGGTGCGTCAGAAGCACAGAGGGATATCGAAAACGGTACTGCTTATGTGTTGTGGGATGATGAACATGTGATTGGTTATTCGGCAATTGTGTTTTCAGAGGATATCAATTATCTAAAAATTGATGGCAGGTGGCTGAATGATGAACCATATGGTGTCATTCATCGCACATGTGTTCTTTCTTCCTGTAAAGGGAAAGGACTTGCCGGTCTGTTTTTTGACTATGCTGAAAAGTTGGCGGAAGATGCGGGTGTTCACAACATGCGCATTGATACGCATAAAGATAATGTGCCGATGCAGCATTGCATTGCAAAGCACGGCTATACATATTGTGGTGTTGTGTATATGGTGAGTGGTGATGGCAGTCCCCGCGATGCCTTCCAGAAGATTCTCTGAATATTGTTAAGCTTTGGATATTTCGTGTACAATAACAAATATAGTTTTTAAGGAGACAGAATATGGCGGATGAAGAAGTAAAGAAAACCGATGAAAGCGAAGAAAACCTTCCGGAAGGGGAAGATGGGCTTTCTGAGGCTGTGCAGGAGTCCCGTGCTGAGACTGATGAGATTATCAGTACCATCAAAAAGCAGCAGGAAAATGCCAGAAACCGTGATTTCAAAGAACAAAAATCCCTTGTCAATAAAGACAAGGGCATGAGTATCTGGGTTGCAATTCTGGTTGTGGCTGGCTGCCTTGTGATCATGGGTATGATCTTCAGCAGACAGGGAAGTATCCTGATGGACCCGGATGAATGGGGACCTGGTGGAAAGAGAAGTTATATCTATGTTGAGTTTGAATCGGAATTTGAAGCAGATCATGCGGCTAATTTTGATTCCACAACACCGGATACCATCAATGGCTATGGCGATAAGTCCTATGCGATTATCGAAGATTACATTTATGATACCCACTATAAAGATGATGAGGGCAATGTGAAGATCATTGTTCACAAGTGCAAGAAGGACAGCCTTGAAGAATCGGATACAAATAAATACAAACAGACAAATATCAAGGATGTCAATGGTGTTGAGGTTTCCCTCAAAGGTGCAGATGACCTTGTGCAGAGCATGACCTGGGAAAAGGATGGTTACTATTACCAGGTATTGACTGCAGATGATGCAAAGATGAGCGAAGAGGACATGACTGCTCTTCTATCACAGATTAGTTAAGGTGGGCTGCTATAAGCAGCTCATCTTTTTTGTTTGGTATTCTTTCATGGATGACATCCGACAACAGTTCATTCAGTTTCTTTCCAATAGCGGTTCCTTTATAACCAAGCCTCATCAGATCACTGCCATTGATGGCAAGGTCTTTAAGGTTCCAGCAATAGGCATCATTTGTCAATGAGGCATACTGCTTGCGCTTATTGGCCATTGAAATGCCTTTGTCATTTGCTTTATGGAAGGCAAAGAAGGTGTCTACATCCGTTTTCATGTGGGACAGCACAAGGCGGAAGGCAATGTCGGTATCGAATGGTTCATCTGCTGTGCGCAACAAATCAGTAATGTTATGGATGAAGATGTTGGCATATTTCAACCGTTTGAGGATATGCCTGGATGTATCTTCATCGTGCAGTGCATAGAGAATGAGGGCAAGGCGCACATCGGCTCTGCCGGTTGTTTCTTCTTCGAGTCTTCCACACATTTCTTTATAGGCTTCTTCATTGAGCTGTTTCAATTCAGGAATAAATACTTCAATGACCTCGCGGTAGTCTTCCATGCATACCGAAGCACCTTTTCCCCGTAACATACCTGTGAATTCTTCATTGATGCGCTCAATGGAGACATAGTTGAGTGTTTCTTTTTTGGAGAGCAGGACTTCTGCAGTATGTGGTTCAATGCGGAAAGAGAGCCTTGAGGCAAAGCGGATTGCGCGAAGAATGCGCAAAGCATCTTCTTCAAAGCGGCGTTCTGGTTCACCTATGCAGCGGATGATCTTGTTTGCAAGATCTTTCTGACCGTTGAAGAAATCGAGAATGCCGGTATCAGGATGGTAGCAGAGGGCATTGATCGTAAAGTCTCTGCGCTCACAATCTTCTTTAAGGGCTGAAGTGAATTCCACCTTGTCAGGATGGCGGTGATCTTCATAGGTGCTGTCTTTGCGGTATGTTGTAATCTCAATGGGATGGTGGTCGATGACAACGGTGATCGTTCCATGCTGCATACCGGTAGGAATGCAGTGGAAATTGGAAAAGACCTGCAGGATTTCTTCTGGCAGGGCATTTGTTGTAAGGTCATAGTCATGGATGGGTTCGTGTAATAAAGAAGAACGCACTGCGCCGCCGACGACATAGGCTTCGTAGCCGTGAATATTGAGTTGTTTTAAGAGTGTAGTGACGTAAGCTGGTATTTCCATAAGGCAATTATAACGGAAAGTGGTATAAAAATCGCTATAATAAAGTATAGAAAGAGTTGAGGATACTTGTATGAGAATTGGACAGAGCACGGATATTCATCAGCTTGTGGAAGGCAGAAAGCTGATACTTGGTGGTGTGGAAATCGAACATACCAAAGGACTGCTTGGTCATAGTGATGCGGATGCTTTACTGCATGCGGTATCGGAAGCCATTCTTGGGGCACTTGCCCTTGGTGATCTTGGTCATCATTTCCCGGATACCGATGAGAGGTGGCTAGGTGTTTCTTCGCTTGTGATACTAGAAAAAGTGTATGAGATGATGGTGGAAAGAGGCTATCACATTGGGAATGTGGACAGCCTTGTGCTGATTGAAAGACCGAAGATGGCACCGCATATTGAAAAGATGAGAGAGAATATTGCCCATGCATTGCATACCGATGTTGGAAACATCAGTGTGAAGGCAACCCGTGGTGAGAAGATGGGTTTTGTTGGCAGGGAAGAAGGTGTGCTTGCCCAGGCGGTTGTGCTGCTTGAGGAGAATGACTGATGTTTGCCAAGACTGCAGAGACAAAGGTGTTGCGTGACCCGGTACATGGGTACATTCATATCGAAGATGAAATGATATGGGAACTGCTCGATACGGCATGGTTTCAGAGGCTGCGCAGAATACGGCAGCTTGGTGGGGCACCGATGGTCTATCATTGTGCGGAGCATTCCCGGTTTGGTCATTCTCTTGGTGTTTATGAAATCGTGAGAAGAATGGTGCGGGAAGTACCGGATATTCGCGATGCGCTGAGTGAGAAGGAAAAGCTGACGGTCATGGCTGCAGGTTTGCTGCATGACCTGGGGCATGGTCCTTTTTCCCATGCCTTTGAGTCGATTACCCATACAAGTCATGAAGATGTGACGTGCCGCATTATTACAAAGGATCCTGAGATCAAAGGCATTCTCAATGGTACATACCGTGGTATGGCAAAGGATGTGGCTGATGTCATCCGCCACAAAAGTGAAAATCCATTGTTACCACAACTCATATCTTCACAACTGGATGCGGACCGTATGGACTATCTCTTAAGGGATGCCTACTTTACCGGTACTGCTTATGGAGAATATGATCTTGATCGGATATTGCGGACGCTCAGGGTGAAGGATGGTCAGCTGATGGTCAAACAATCCGGGGTCTATGCGGTAGAGAATTACATTATGGCACGTTATCACATGTATTGGCAGATATATTATCATCCGACAGCCAGGGCATATGAGTGTCTACTGCAGTCGTTGTTTCAAAGGCTCAGGGACCTTGGAGATTCTTCCGATCCGCATATCATGAAGGAGTTTATACCCTTGATTGAAAAGCGCAAGTTAACAATAGAGGAATATTTCCTGCTGGATGAATTTGCCTGCAGCTATGGGTTTGCATTGCTGAGGGAACATCCGGATGCGGTGGTCAAAGATCTTGCTTCGCGTATCCTTGATAGAAGATTGTTTAAATATGATGATAATGATCCAGCAATTGTGCGCAAAGTTAAGAGGAAATTGCAGGCAGAAGGTTATGATCCAAAGTACTATCTTGCCAAAGATGAGGTCAGGCAGAGACCGTATGTTCCTTATAACGGACAGGCTGGTTCGGTGTTTGTGCTGATGAAAGATGGCAGTGTCAGGGAGTTGTCAAATGCCAGCAATATTGTTTACAGTTTGATACATGGACCTGTAAAAGATGAGAAAAAGATCTTTTTTCCGGAGGATGAGAGACAGTGAAGGCTGTCTCTTTTTGTAAGTAATGAAACAAATTACATGAATTGTCGTCGAGTCATTGTGTTTGTGCTCGTACATTGTTGACAACAGGGGGCTGTTCGTTAAAATCTTACGTGATGAAAGTACTGGTTCGTCTTGTACAGTTTGATCTTTTGGAGAACACGAAGGCTGTGATTGCGGATACGCGTGGTCTTTTGAAAGATAACCGCCTTTCCTACTTTGAAGAAGGCGGTCAAAGGCATGATATCCATTTCGGTGAGGATGAAGTAGTGTTGAAGAGAAATGGGGAGTTCAGCAGTGAAACTGTGTTGAAAAGTACAGGCAGGGGAGAGAGCCTTATCGCTTCACCATACGGGACAATGCGCCTTGAAACAAGGCTGATTGAGAAGGAAAAAGCCTTGGACCACTGGATGGTGGAGTATGAGATTGTCGGCTCTGGCAGCCCTGTTTCACATATAAGACTTGTCTGGGAAATCACGATGCAGGCGTAATAGCATTGACACGTTTGTTTGTCTGCTTTATTATGCGTGGGCTTATGCAGGCACACGTCATCTGCCACGGGAGGATAGGTATGAGTGGAAAAGAAACAATGACCGATGTTGCATATAACTGGATGTCAAAGCGGAAAAAGGAAGTGGATTTTCTGAAGCTTTGGAAGACAGTGTCTGAAGAAATGCAAATACCGGAAGAGAAACAGAAGAGAAAGAAGAGCCAGTTCTACAGTGATCTGATGCTGGATAACCGTTTTGCTTCACTTGGTGGAAATAAATGGGATCTGCGCAATCGCAGAAAGTTTGATGAAGTACATTTTGATACATCCGATATTGAACTTGAGGATGATGAGATCGATGAGACAGAAGTGGAAATGGAAGGTCTCGATCTTTCTGATCAGGATAACGAAGACAACAAGTTTTAATCAATATGGGTACGGCAATACGCCAATGCCGGTAAATTAAGTGGCTTGACTATTTGAGCTTCTCTCGATACTCCACTGCAAATAGGTGGGGTATCTTTTTTGTTTTTTTGTCAAAAAGGGCTTGACAGGT
>CAJKOS010000038.1 GCA_905201565.1 uncultured Erysipelotrichaceae bacterium | reverse complement strand
AGGGAAAAGGTTGGTTAGAAGAAAGTTAGTTTCTTCGACAGAATTCATTACAAAATGGGCTGCTATCAATTCAACATTGATGCAGCCCATTATTTATAGAGTCTGTTCTATATTATTTAATCAAAGATTCCGGATCCAAATGACCAGCTTCAATGTCCTTGAAATAACGGTAAGTTCCTACTTTCAATTCTTCAGTCGCAGCATCATCACATACGATAATACCTTTTTCATGCATCTGCAATGCACTGATTGTCCACATCTGAGTGATAGAACCTTCTACGGCATGATACAGTGCACGGGCCTTGTTGTGTCCATTCACGATAATCATCACTTCTTTGGCAGAAAGAACAGTACCCACGCCTACTGTCAAAGCAGTTTTAGGCACTTTATTGATATCATTGTCAAAGAAACGAGAGTTAGCAATGATTGTATCCGTAGTCAATGTTTTCTGACGAGTACGTGAAGTCAATGAAGAACCCGGTTCATTGAAAGCGATATGTCCATCAGGACCAATACCACCCATGAACAAGTCGATACCGCCATAAGACTTAATCTTTTCTTCGTAACGTGCACATTCTGCATCCAGGTCAGGAGCATTGCCATTCAGGATATTCGTATTTTCAGCCTTGATATCAATATGACTGAAGAAGTTATTCCACATAAAAGAATAATAGCTTTCCGGATGTTCTTTCGGCAATCCTACATATTCGTCCATGTTGAATGTTACCACATTCTGGAAGGAAACGATTCCTTTCTTATTCAGATCGATCAAAGCTTTGTACATGCCCAGAGGAGAAGATCCGGTAGGACAACCCAATACAAACGGTTTTTCAGGGGTTGGATTGGCAGCTTTTATTTTTGCAGCAACGTAATGTGCAGCCCACTGAGATACGGACTGATAGTCCGGCTGAATAATAAGTCTCATAAGTCGATTGTTTTATAGGTTAGTTAATAAATTATCTCATTCACTGTTTTAACGATCTTTCTTCAAACGGTCCGCCATGGCACGTGCCAGATTTTCGCACTGGGTATAAGTCAGGTCTTTCATAGCCTGCTTCATCTCCACCGGATCACCGACCTCTTTCAGCAATTTGAAATGTATTCCCTTGACCGTTTTGCCATCTTTTACATCCAGGCAGGGAATGATTCGTTTTGTAATCATCGTGTAACCTCCAGTGCTTCCACAAGGTTTATTCCTCCATCATAGAGGGATCTGCCGATGATTGCCCCAGATAGATGCATCTCATCAAGGCGCTTTACATCCTCTATGTGGCTGATACCACCACTTGCGATAATATTGAGACCTTCTATTTTCAATAATTGTTCATACATGGCAAATGATGGTCCTGTCATCGTTCCATCCTTTGCAATATCGGTTGCAATCACAGTCTGCACACCAAGATCACGCATCTTTTCTGCAAAAGCAAATGCATCAAGTCCGGAATCATGCAGCCAGCCAGCGGTTTTGACCATCCCATCCTTAGCATCGATACCTACGGCAATCCTTTCACCATATTGTGATACAGCTTCTTTCAAAAGCATTTCATCTTCCACCGCAGCTGTACCAAGGATCACCCTTTGTACACCATGATCAAGGTAATACCGCACATCTTCCATCGTCCGGATACCACCTCCCACTTCAATGGACAAGCTGGTCATCTCTGCTGTTTCCACAATCACATCCGCATTGATGCGCTTACCGCACTTTGCCCCATCAAGGTCAACCATATGCAGCCATGATGCACCATCACGTTCAAACTGCTTTGCCGTACTGCACACATCCTTTGCAACCTGTGAAACCTTTCCATAATCCCCCTGGTAAAGGCGCACCGGACGTCCGTTCAAAATATCAATTGCCGGTAATATAATCATCCCATCACCTCCAGGAAATATTTGAGAATTGCCTCTCCATCCCGGGAACTCTTCTCCGGATGAAACTGGCAGCCAAGGATATTGTCTTTTCCTACTAATCCTGGCACTACATTATCACCATACTGTGATATGCCATAGACTTCCTCTTCTTTACAATCCATCGCACAATAACTGTGCACATAGTACACAAATGGTCTTTGAGAAAGCTGATCAAAGACAGGATGGTATTGCTTTTGTTCAAGCAGATTCCAGCCAATGGATGGAATGCGCACATTTCCCTGCATGCGCTTCACCGACCCATGCAATAAGCATAGTCCGGCATTCCTTCCATTTTCTTCACTCTCTTCATACAGCATCTGCATCCCCAGACATATCCCAAGCAAAGGTACATTTTTATTCTTTGCACTCTCTACCACAAATTGTGAAAGTCCTTTTGCAGCCATGTTCTTCATACCATCCGCAAAGGCCCCAACCCCAGGCAGTATCAGTTTGTCACACTGTTGCAACACTTCTGTATCATCACTGATGACATAGGGTGCACCAATTCTGTCCAATGCATTTTCCAGGGACCTCAGATTCCCCATACCATAATCGATAATGCCGACCATCATAGTACCCCCTTTGTCGAAAGTACCCCATCTTCACTTTCTTTCACAGCTTCTTTTAGCGCATGGCCAAAGGCTTTAAATATCGCTTCGAGGCAATGATGTGCATTACTGCCATAGAGAAGTCTTACATGAATGGTCATCCCGGCATGGATCGCAAAGGCATAGAAGAATTCCTTTGCCATTTCCACCGCCATGTCGCCGACCTTTTCCCTTTCAACATCCACATCATAGACAAGATATGGCCGTCCGGAAATATCGATAGAAACCATTGCAAGAGCCTCATCCATCGGACAGAAGAATGTACCATACCGGGCAATGTTTCCCTTATCGCCTAGCAGTTTGTCAAAAGCCTTGCCAAGCACTATGCCGCAATCTTCAATCGTATGATGATCATCTACCTGAAGGTCACCATGTGCTTTGAGGTTCATATACATCCTGCCGTGTTTAGCCATCAGCTGCAGCATATGGTCAAAGAAACCAATTCCTGTATCAATTTCACATTTCAAACTGCTGTCCAGCAGAACATAACAGCTGATATCCGTTTCATTTGTGACACGCTTCACTTCGCTCTCTCTCATCACATAACCTCCCTGCTATATGCCTCAAGCACTGCAATCACCTCATCATTATCCGCTTTTGAACCAATGGTGATACGGAAGGAAGATGCATCATTATAATTGCGTAATACAATTCCCCTTTCCGCAAACTTCTTCAATAACCTCTCCTTATCATCCAACTGACAATAGAGGAAATTCGTCTTTGAGGGAAGAACCTGCACACCCTGTATCTTTTCAAGGACATGGTATACCCGCTCTCTTTCCTTCTTTATCTCTTCGATAACACCTTCATACGCTTCTGCATACTGCAGGACGATGCATGCAATGCGCATGCTTAAAGCATTCAATGCGTATGGCACAAAGTTCTCCTTCAGCAGTTTCATCCTGGACGCATTACCGATCAGAAAACCAACCCTGAGTCCGGCAAGACCATATGCCTTGGAAAGTGTACGGGTGACAAAGAGATTCTCGTATGTATCAATTAACGTAACAGCAGACTGTTCATCCGCAAATTCGATATATGCCTCATCCACTACAACCGGTATTTCAAATGAATTGACAATCTTTTCTATCTCTTGGATGGAAAGACATCTTCCGGTTGGATTATGCGGATTGGAGAAAAGGATCATATCCGCATTTTCCTGCTTTGCCATGGCGATGAATTCATCAACAGAATATGTATCGCTTTTGTATTTCTTCACCGTTGTCTCATAGCTTGCGGCATAGTAGTCATACATCGAAAAATCCGGATCATTTGTAAATAATGTCTTGTCATGACCAAGAAACGTACCGATCAGATACCCAAGCATCTGATCACTGCCGTTGCCGGCAAGAAGACAGGCAGAGTCAATGCCAATATGTTTCCCGTATGTTTCTAACAGTTCTGTTTCCTTTTCATCCGGATAACGGTTGAAGGCAATGTCATCTAATGCATCCTTCACTTCCTGCATAATTGATTCGGAAAGATTGTATGGCAGTTCATTGGCATTCAACATGATTCTGCCAACTGTTCTTGTTTCATACTTCATAACATTCTCACCCTGACTGCATTTGCATGTCCTGATAGATCTTCTTCCTCTGCCAGAACGATGATGTTTTCACCATCCTTTTGCAAAGCCTCCTCACTGTAGTGCAGATAGCAGGAACGTTTGACAAAAGCATCTACGCCTAGAGCACTCGAGAAGCGCGCTGTACCACCGGTAGGAAGGACATGGTTTGTTCCACCATAATAATCACCGATGGATTCACATGTGTAATAGCCAAGGAATACAGAACCGGCATTGCGCACACGGTTGAGCTTTGTCATCGGTTCTTTGATCATGAGCTCAAGATGTTCCGGGGCAATGGCATTAGCAAAGTCAATGCATTCATCCACCGTATCACAGATGATGGCAGTTCCATAATCACGGATAGAAACTGAAGCGATGTCTCTCTTTGGCAGCACGGCAAGCTGTTTGTCGAGTTCTTTGTTCACTTCATCAAGTAAACGCCTTTGAGTTGTCAGAAAGATAGCAGAAGCCATCGGGTCATGTTCTGCCTGGGACAACAGATCAGCAGCAATATACACAGGATCTGCGTCCCCATCCGCAATGACAAGTATTTCACTTGGTCCGGCGATCATATCAATATCGCATATGCCATAGACAAGCTTCTTGGCAGCAGCGACATAGATATTGCCAGGACCTGTAATCTTATCGACCTTTGGAATGGACTCTGTCCCGCATGCCAGTGCAGCAATTGCCTGCGCCCCACCTGCCGTATAGATTTCATCTATTCCGGCAAGTTTTGCGGCTAAGGCAATTTCCGGACGGATCGATCCATCTTTTGAAGGTGGTGTGACCATGACAATACGCTCTACCCCGGCAATTTTAGCCGGCAGTGCATTCATGAGTACAGAAGAAGGATACTGGGCACGTCCTCCTGGCACATAGATGCCAACAACCGCAAGGGGTATGACCCTTTCTCCCATATAGACACCATCTTTTTTCTCAAACAGATAGCTGTTTACCTTCTGCTTTTCATGGAAGGCAATGATGTTCTCTGCTGCCTTTTCCATCGCTTTGACAAATGCCGGACTGCATTGGGAAGCAGCTGTATCAATTTCTTCTTGTGATACCCGGAAAGAAGAAAGTTGTACACCATCAAACTGGAGGGTATATTTTATGAGAGCACTATCCCCATTTTCCTTCACTTCACGGATAATCTCATTTACCTTCAACAGCACATCGTTACTGATATCCGTATTGCGGCTGTCCAGATATGCCCGCAATTGTTTTGTCTCTGTCTTTCTGATTTCCCTTAACATGCTTTCTTCACCGCCTTTTCAAGGTCATCGAGCACTGCCATGACCTCTTTGTTTTTCAATTTATATCCTGCCGGATTGACAATTGCCCTTGCTGAAACAGGTGCCACTTCATCATAGACAACCAGACCGTTTTCTTTCAGTGTTGTTCCGGTCTCCATGATATCCACTATTCCTTCGGTTAGTCCCACCAGTGGGGAAAGTTCCACAGAACCTTCAATCCGGATGATTTCAACATCTTTGCCCATCTTTGCAAAATACCGTTTCGTGACATTGGGGTACTTGGAGCCGATACGTATATGTCCATTCATCTCTGATGGATTATGTTCCTTTGTGCCGGCTAGTACGAATTTACAGATCCCGCAATGCAGATCCAGCATTTCATAGAAACTGCCACCATATTCCATGATCGTATCCTTGCCCACAATGCCGATGTCCGCAACACCATGGTTCACATAGGTAAGGCAATCATGTGCTTTCACAAGGAAGTAGCGGATATCTTTCTTTGTATCGATAAAGATGAGCTCCCTGCCTTTATTGACAAGAGGTTCTACACCATAACCACAGGAGGCAAGTAAATCTACAACTTTTTTCTCAAGCCTTCCCTTAGTCAACGCAATTGAAACTGTCATCGTATCACCTCGATTTCTTCTACATCCGAGCACCGCAAGGCATATGAACCTTCCAGCTTCTCTGCAAGTTTCAGCGCTTCTGCTTCCTGCCCCTTTGGATAAAGGATGGTACCAATATGTTCTTCTTCTGCATGCAAGGGCAGATAATCAATCTTGACACCAAAGCCGATAGCTCCCATCGGATTTCCAAACCTGCCAAGCAGTTCATCATATCTGCCACCTGACAATACAGAATGTCCTACCCCTTCCCGGTAGGCTTCAAAGATGATACCGGTATAGTAATCAAGATGCGGTATCTTGCCTGGATCAAAGGCTAGACAGTCACTAACACCAAGTGTCTTAAGACCTTCATATAAAGTCATTAATGATTCACACTCATCTTCGATCATGCGTTGACCAGAAAGCTTTGCGACATCCTGCAGCACTTCTGCTCCGCCATTCAATAGCGGAAGATTTTCAAAATAGGTGCGCAGCTGGGAATCATTGACATTGCTTTCAAGAAAACTGTTGAGGTCAGCCATCGACTTGCGATCGGTGAGATCGGCAAGCACTTTCCTTTGTTTCTGATTTAATCCGGCAAGCTCTGCAGCTTTATGAAACAGTGGTGCACTGCCCATTTCAAGGACATAGTTTTCGCCACCGATCATCTCCATCACCTTTGCGGCAAGCCATAACACTTCGATGTCACCATCCTCGCCACCGATCCGCTCTATGCCGCAATCTGTCACTTCATTGCGCCTTCCGGCAAATGAGGCATTGACCTTGTATACATCTTCCCCATAGGTAAACCGGTATGGTGCATCCGCAACAGAAAGTGCAGAAGCATAGCGGGCAATGGGAATGGTCATATCTGAACGCAAGGCAAGGATGCGGCCATCTCCATCAAAGAATTTGTAGAACACCTCATCTTCCGCATCTCTATAGCCAAGCTGGTATGTGCTGTAGTACTCGATGGCTGGGGTACTGATTCTTTTGTATCCATAATGGGCGAAAAGATTCTGCAGCCTGTTGACGATGTTCTGTCTTGCCATCTCTTCTCTACCGGCAAAATCCCGCAGTCCGGAAGGTACCTGGATATTGGTCATGTTGTTTACCTCTCTTTCTGAAACAAAAAGACGCCCCACCAAGGGACGTCATAAACGTTGTTCCACCCAATTTCACCACCGCCTCACGACGATGGCCTCAGGAAGTATAACCATACTCCACATGCGTAACGGGCACTCCGTTTCCCCCTACTCATCACTTTTCGAAGGAACAGCTCCGGGATGTGTTTTCATCATACCGCGCACGCTTTTTCCCACCAGCCAAAAGCTCTCTATAGATATGCGGTATCTTACTTTTTCCCATCTCTGCTTTATGGTTACATTGTAATTTTCAAGAAAATTATTGTCAACATTTTCATAGAATGTAAATTCTTTCATGTTTAAGCGGATAAAAGGGAGATGTTGCCATCTCCCCGATCAAATACACACTTCGTAAGCCATGTTCTGTCCACCTTGCGGTGTGGCAGCCATTTATCTCTGCATTGCAGCCATCCTCGGTTTCATTTCACTTTGGATGATTCCCCTACCTGATTTTGGGTTTCTCGCTTGCGGGGTTTATCGCGTTCCACCTGCCCTGTTTCCAAGGCAGCTTCGTCACTGTGACACCTTAGGGTCTTCCACCATGGATTGCTCTTTAGGTTTCAGTACCGCCGTCACCCTTGCGGGTGCCTGGCCTTATTGATTGGACTAGCACAAACACTACGTTCATCGCAGAACGTGCGAGCATGGACTTTCCTCTGGCATAATGCCAGCGACTGCCCGGTGTGTATTGATCAATGCTTGTTTTCTTTACTGTTGAACACCTGATTTTCAAGGCGTGTCAGCCGTTTGAGAATGTCGATGTTGCTGGCACCCTGTGCCATTGGGTCTCCATCTTCACTCTTGGCTCTTTCCCTGCCCTCAAGTTCAATCAGCTTTGCCCTGAGAAGCGCATTGGTCTTTTCAAGGTCATCTGCTTTTTTCCGCAGGGTATCCACAAGATCCTGGTATGTCTGATAGTCTTCAATCACAAGATCCAGCATATGGTCAACTTCGGTTGGATCATACCCTTTGAAGTCAATGCCAAATTTCTTTTCAACAATCGCTACCGGATCAAGATTAAACTTATCTGCCATCACTGTTTCCCCCTGTCATAGAATTATCGCATTGACGAATATAAAAATCAATAAATCTTCCTTAATTATCAGAACAAATGTTTGACACTCCACACGACTGAAATCATGGGATTCCTGCTTCATCGACCGTTGCATTGCCCCAAGAGTTGTAGTCTTACATGGTCTCCACAAGCGTAAATTCCCGTATGCCCAACGGTACTGGTTTATCTAAAACCCCAGCAGAATACTCCCACCTCTACAGGTGGTGAGATGAATGCTGGGGTTTTAGATAAATCATGGAACTAAGAGTTTTGCAATACTTTGTTACAGCAGCAGAAGAAAAAAGCATCACAAAGGCCGGAAAGATGCTGCATGTAACACAACCTACCATCAGCCGGCAGATCAAAGACCTTGAATTTGAACTTGGCACACCACTCTTCATCCGTGGACACCATACCCTCGAATTGACAGAAAAGGGGAAGGTGCTTCAAGAAAAGGCAAGGGAGATACTCCTGCTTTGCGAATGTACAAAGAAAGAATTGTGTTGTTAGAAAAAAACAGTCCGCACATGGACTGTTTTACTTCGTAAGCAGGGCTGCATCATTGGCGAATTCTTCACCGCTGATCTCTTCAAACTTGGCAAGCAATGCTTCAACCGTCAGCTTCTGTTTCTCTTCACCGCGGACATCGAAGATGATTCTTCCTTCATGCATCATGATCAGGCGATTGCCATTTTTGATGGCATCCTTCATGTTGTGGGTGACCATCATCGTTGTAAGATGATCCCGTTCGACAATCTTTTCGGTGAGGTCCAATACATTGGCCGCCGTCTTTGGATCAAGGGCTGCGGTATGTTCATCGAGCAGTAAAATCTCTGGTTTTTGTAAGGATGCCATCAGCAGAGTAACTGCCTGCCGCTGACCGCCGGAAAGAAGACCAACCTTGCTTGTCATTCTGTCTTCCAGACCGAGGTTGAACTGGCTGAGCAGTGCATGGAACTCTGCCCGCTCTTTCTGGGTGACATTCCATCGAAGACCTCTTTTCTTGCCACGTCTTGCCGCAAGGGCAAGGTTTTCTTCAATCTGCATATCACCAGCTGTACCGGTCATCGGATCCTGGAATACACGACCGATGAAGGCTGCCCGCTTGAAGTCCGGCATACCGGTCACATTTGTTCCGGCAATGGAAATTCTGCCGCTGTCAATTGGCCATACACCAGCTACGGCATTTAGCATCGTGGACTTGCCGGCACCGTTTGAACCGATGACGGTTACAAAGTCTCCTGGTTCAAGGGTGAGGTTGATATCCACCAATGCCTTCTTTTCATTGATCGTGCCGGCATTGAATGTCTTATTGATATGTTTCAGTTCGAGTGCTGCTGTCATGTCATTCATCCTCCTTCACATTTTTGGAATTCTTGTAAGCTCTTGAGAAGGAAGCTTTGGAATGGGATTGCAGATATGGTACGGCAAGGAATACGGCAACGATGATGGCTGTAAACAGCTTGAGCCAGTTGCTGTCAACCTTCAGCCAGAGTACAACTACCACAACCATGTAATAGATCACACCACCAATTGCTACAAAGGCAAGTCTGCCGGCAAAGTTGAGATGTTTGCCAAGCAGGGCATTGCCAAGCACTTCACCGATGATCACCGCCGCCAGGCCAATGACAATAGCTCCGGTTCCCATCTTGACATCCGCAAAACCCTGTAACTGTGCCATGAGGGCACCAGAGAAGGCGACGATACCATTGGAGAAGGAAAGTCCCAACACCTTCATCCAGTTGATGTTGATACCCTGTGCCTTAGCCATCTGCTGGTTGCAGCCGGTAGCACGCATGGAAGAACCGGATTCTGTACCAAAGTACCAGTACAGGATTGCAATCAGGACAATGGCAATACCAGCCGCAATCGCAATAGTTGCTGGGATGGCACGGGATGTCACAACAAGGGCGTACTGGTCAACCGGTACTGCTTTGTTACTGGCCATGCCCATGATGGCAAGGTTGATGGAATAAAGAGAAAACTGTGTCAATATACCCGCAAGGATTGCCGGTATACCAAGCAATGTATGCAATAAACCGGTAACCGCACCAGCAAGAAGTCCGGCAATCATCGCAATCACCAGGGCAAGCCACGGATTACATCCACCAAGGATTAACATCACCGCAACTGCACCACCTGTAGTAAAGGAACCATCTACGGTCAGGTCCGCTGTGTCAAGGACACGGAAGGTGATATATACACCAAGTGCCATAATGCCCCATATAATGCCCTGGGCAACACCAGCCGGCATCGCGGATATGAGATTTGCTATATTCATGTAATAACCCCTTTCAAAATCAAAGGTGCAGCAGAAATCTGCACCTTAACTGCTATTTAAGCTGCTTCGTAACCATCCGGAACTGTGATGCCAAGTGCTTCACATCTTTCTGCATCATATTTCTTGACCGGGTTCTGGTAGTACTCAATTGGCATTTCATTGACCTTTTCTTCACCATTGAGAATGCGTACAGCCATTTCACCGGTTGTCACACCAAGTTCATAGTAATCGATGGAAAGTGTCGCAATACCACATCCTCCCATGATACCCGCTTCACCAGCGATGATCGGAACACCTGATGGAAGGGCAACGTTATTGATGGCTTCTGTACAGGATGCAGCGGTGTTGTCGGTTGGGATGTAGATCGCATCGACTTCTGAACATGCCTGCTGTGTGACAGAGGAAACATCGTTGGAATCAGAGAATGTGTAGATGGTGACATTCTTCCCCATCTCTTCAAGTTCACTCCTGACCACTTCTGCCTGGTAGACGGAATTGGCTTCCGCATTACAGTAGAGAATACCAATGTTCTGAGCATCAGGAAGCAGTTCTTCAAACATCGCTGCCTGCTGGTCGAGAGGCGCAAGGTCTGATGTACCGGAAATGTTGTTTCCGACCGTTCCATCGAAGTCCTCAATGCTCAAGGCTGTTCCATATTCTGTGACCGATGTACCAAGAATCGGAATATCCGCTGTTGCGGAAGATGCTGCCTGCAGGGCAGAGGAGGAGTTTGCCATGATGAGGTCAACCTTATCGGTAACAAACTGGTTGGCGATGGTAATGCACTGGTTTGTGTCGTTGGATGCATTGCGCAATACAACTTCGACATTGTCACCGAATGCATCTTTAAGGGCATCGGTGAAACCTTGTGAAGCAGCGTCCAGTGCTTCATGCTGGACGAGCTGGATAATACCTACTGTGTATGTACCATCGGAATTGACGGTGAAATCACTGGAGGCGGTGGATTCCGTCTGCACAGTGCTGGATGCGCAACCTGCCAGGGATGCGCATAACAGAGCTGATGTAACAGCTTTTGTAAATACTTTCATAAAATTTACATCTCCCTTTGAAACGTTTACATCTGCATGTATTCTATTACATTGGCACTTTGAAGGCAACGGAATAATCCGCAATTCTACAAAAAGTTAACAATCAGGTCACACAAATGAAAATCGCTTTCAGAAACATTTCCATTATTTGCTTTCCATCTCTTTTATGCTAAACTGAACAGGAAATCACGACAAACAGGGGAAAGTATGACCTTTTGCAGAGAGTGTAGAGAAAAGACGGCTGGTGAAAGTCTTTGCGCAAATTGTACAGAAGCTGCCCTGCAGAGCGCTTAACAGGCGACGTAGTCCGGCGTTAACGGCATGAATTAAGGTGCGCATGTTCTATGCGAACCAGGATGGTACCGCGTGCAAACGTTCCTGGAATGGGAACGTTTTTCTATTGATCGGGAGGAAATTGAAATGGCACAAAAACAACTTACTGGCAGTCAGGTCAGAAGTATGTTCCTGGAATTCTTCAAATCCAAGGGATGTATGATCGAACCTGGCGCAAGTCTCATTCCGCATAACGATCCGACATTGTTATGGATCAATGCTGGTGTATCAGCGCTGAAGAAGTACTTTGATGGTACGGAAAAACCAAAGTGCAACCGCATCTGCAATGCACAGAAGTCCATCCGTACAAATGATATTGAAAATGTAGGCAAGACAGCCCGCCACCACACATTTTTTGAAATGCTCGGCAACTTCTCCATCGGTGACTACTTCAAGGAAGAAGCTATCGCCTGGGCATGGGAGTTTCTGACAAGTCCTCAATGGATCGGTTTTGAAAAGGAAAGGCTCTATGTCACCGTCTATCCGGATGATGAAGATGCCTATAACCAGTGGGTGAAGGTTGGTATGATCGAAAGCCACATCCGCAAGACTGTGGACAACTTCTGGGAAATCGGCAGAGGTCCGGGTGGTCCTGATACAGAATTGTATTATGACCGCGGTGAAAAGTATGATCCTGAACACCTTGGTGAGAAGCTATTCTTTGAAGATATTGAAAATGACAGATATATCGAAGTCTGGAACATCGTCTTCTCCCAGTTTGACTGCAGACCAGGTGAAGTGGACCGTACAGAATACAAGGAACTGCCACAGAAGAACATCGATACCGGCATGGGTCTTGAACGCCTTGTCGCACTGATCCAGGATGGTGAAACAAACTTCGATACCGATCTCTTCCTGCCGATCATCCATGCGACAGAGCAGTATGCAAAACATTCATATAGCGAAAAGGAATACAAGATGGCATACCGCGTCATCGCCGACCACATCCGTACAGTTACCTTTGCGGTAGCGGATGGTGCGATGTTCTCCAATGAAGGAAGAGGCTATGTATTAAGAAGAGTACTGCGCAGAGCTGTGCGCTATGGCAAGAAGCTCGGCATTGAAGGTGCCTTCATGTACAAGCTCGTACAGGTTGTCGCTGACAATA
>CAJKOS010000037.1 GCA_905201565.1 uncultured Erysipelotrichaceae bacterium | reverse complement strand
TAATTGTACCCCCGCCTCTTACACGATAGTGTGTCCAATGAGACATTGAAGAAACATCATACCCACCTTCATATACGTCATATGCAGTAGAATATCCAAATTCATCTGCAGTGATAGAACCAGCAGAACCAAAAACGATAGCAGAAAGCAACAGAATACTTATTTTAACTCACAAAGACGCAAATACAGAAAATTGTATTCCTCCAATTGCTATATCATATGCTCAAAATTAATATTACTGTTGAGAAGCCAAAAAAGTGAACTGCTTAATTGATATTCACGCGAATTTTGATTTTGCTAAAAGTAAAACTTTGAATCATTATTACTTTTCAAATATGAAAATAGAATCTCGTAAACATCAATACCTCATTCCAAATCGGTTGAGCAGCTGTTCTACTCAAAAACCATCACCGTTTTTATACCTTCCTGCATTTAACTCTTTCATACCATTCACTTCCTGAACACACTATAACAATCTTCAAAGTGAAAGTAAACACTCCCGGTAAAATCGGTAATAAAACAAGTTTTTCTGACAGATCATACATTGTTATTGTGCAAGATGAATCACCCTGTCACATCTGTTGGCTAGTTCATTGTCATGTGTGACTACGATGATTGTCTTTCCAGCATTCTTCAGCTTTTGAAGATGGTTGAATACCATATTCTTATTCTCTTCATCAAGGGAACCTGTCGGTTCATCCGCTAGAACAAGTTCTCCTGGTTTCAACATAACTCTTGCCAGAGCAATTCTTTGTGCCTCACCACCAGATAATGTATAGACTTTCTGTTCTTCACTATCATCCATACCTACTCTGTGCAACGCTTTTTTGATCAATTGTTTCTTTTCTTCTTTTGTTTTCCTGCGATAGCGTAAAGCGAGCATCAGATTTTCTTCTACTGTCAATTGATCGATTAGTGCATAGTTTTGAAACAAATACGAAATATGTCTGCGAATCATTCTGGAAGCTTCAGAAGAATCTGGTTTTGGTGCCTTGTTGCCAAACAGCATATAGCTGCCATTCTCACATGGTTCAATCAGACCGATCATATTGAGTAATGTACTTTTCCCAGAACCAGATGGACCAGTGATTGCGACCAGTTCATTTTCTTTTATTGTCAAAGACAAATGATCGAATAATGTTTTCTTTCCAAAAGCTTTTTCAAGATTCTTCATTTCAATAATACTCATGCCGTTCCCTCTCCTTTCAATACCTGTACCATGCCGTGTCTTTCCTGCCTGATCAGTGTCAGGGCAAAGACAACAATATCTATTGCGACCACAAATCCATACAGTATGATGCCTGTCATATCAGTTCCAATCACCATTCTGGCAAAGCCAATCAGATAGATAAAGACAAAGAAGAACAATTGTCTGTCATAACGATCAATCCACCTGAATCCGATGAGCTTTTTGACAACCATTTCCTTCTTCTTCACTATTAACAATAGCCGGATGATGTACCAGGAAGACAGAACACTGACAAGCATAATCACTGCTACAATACCCGCCATAAGAATCACACTGCTTCTGAGGTTGTCAAAGTATTCTATAAATCCTTCTTCATAAGCACTTCCAAATATAATCTGATTATTCTCAAGTCCGGCATTAACAATTGCCTGTTCAATAGCTGCTCTGTTTTCTGCAGTATCCGCAATGCGGATAGGATTATTCACTGCACTCTGGGCGATGAATCCATATTTGTCTTCCATATACTGATCATGGAGACAGACAAAGACAGGATTTTCTGCATAGAGGTTTCCAGCATCAATAGAAGAACGGTCAGGCAGAAAGATTTGTTCACGATTGTCTTGGTAAGTAACTATTCTGTATGTCCAATCAGCTGGTTTATCTGAATCAAACAGAAACCATAAACTGCCAACCACACCTTCACTTTGTTCTGCAATAGACTGTGGTACAAGGTAGACAAGGTCACTACCAGCAAAGTAAGAATGAACATCCTCACCAAACCATGATGCATAATCTTCCAGATAATTTTCATTGCATTGGATGACTGTTTTTTCTTGTTGTATTGGCTGGTATGGTACACCACTCCACCCTTCATAGAAAGAAAGGTATTCATCATCTACCTGCTGTATGATACTGAACTCTGCATCTGCAGTAGATTCCAGTTCTTTAAACATCATTCCTGTCTGATCCGTGAATGCATCACTACCGCTCATGTATTCAGAAAACTGTGCATCTGTGAACGTATAGTTTGTCATGGTGAGATCTGTTCTAACTTCCTCAAATGAAGAAATAGCCTGTACATAACTGCCGATGCGACGAATGTTATCTGATAGTCCTGGCAATGCAAACAACAATGCTGTAAAGACTGCACATTTCACCACATAACAGATCACGCCTGCTGCTTTACCATGAATGTTTCCATGAAGAATATCTGCAATGCGGTTATGTCTGATAACCGCCATACCGGAGGAAGACAGAACCATTGTTGCAAGGATTACCACAAGCTGCATACCAGCATAGGAAAAGAAGAAAGAAAGTGGAAGTTCTGGCAATAGCAATTTCAGAAATACCCCAACAAACAAAGCAGCAGATAACTGCATAAGCAGAATCCCTGCATTGATTTTCTGCCAGATGGAAATGCGATCCCAGCCAAGAAGCCGATAAACACCAATCTGTTTCATGATGATATATGGATATAATGCAGAAACCATGACAAAGACCAATGCTATACCAAGAAAACCAGCAATAAATACTACATAAGGAGGTTCAGCAATACTTCTGACATAAGATGGATTTGTCAGCTCTTCAACTGTCATACCAAATACAGAAGACAATTCAGTCAGAATTGTTTCTCTGTTTCCATGGTTAAAAGACAACGTATAAACACCATCTGCAGAAAGATCTTTTCCCTCGCTGTAAGAAGAAAGTGTTTCTACAATAAGATTGGTATTTCCAAATACATTGCGCAATGTTCCTTTTTGTCTTTCATCACCCGTATCAAAAGAAGCAACGTATACATCATCCGCATTACCTGCTGTCCCCTGTACAAGATCCAGGTCCCACATAGAAAGATATGTATCTGTATAAATGCCAGCTTTATATGTAATTACCTTGTCTTCTTCTATGACATTTTCATCCGTTCTCACAATACTAAACGCATAAGAATCAGAAAGAGCTTCCAACTGTGGTAACACTTCCTGCAAAGACAACCCGGTTTCGGAAGGATATATCTTTTCAGACATCGTTGTTTCCTCTATGGAATTGTAATAAACCTGTTCATCATAGAGCTGTCTCAAAACAGCAAAAAGACCTGTAAAGCACACCATCAATACACTTAAGCAGGCAAGTATTTTACGCATAGGATTATCCCCTTTCTATTTTAAATAGAATAATTCATCTCTATTGTGATGCTAGCTAACTTTATAGATAATGAATTTAACCATCCTTAAAGCTAAAGGATAGCAGGTACAGCATTTGTGATGTAACTGTGTCAGTCTGTACACCCATCTGTCTGATGGGCTATTAGATTTCAAATTGTTATAACCAGTATTATGTTACCATATACTGAATATTGTCGAAACCCTGCTAGTAGGAACACCAGGTTGAAAAGCCATACCTTTATCGGCGAAATTCAAAATCTGTCTAATTACTCATCACATTATGTCAGTATAATGTTACGCAAGCAATAATCTGTTCTATTCATAATAAACTGATGTTTCAACAAAAATGACAGACATACCATTTGAAATGATGACTGCCATTATAACATAACTCATATTCTATAAAGAAAAGTAACTCACAAACAATACCTAGATGGGATGTCTTCTCCTCAACAAATTGGTATTACTTCAAATCAGATATTCAAAATGCTTTTGAGATTTTTCTTTTCTTTATAAATACGCATAGATTGTATCTGCTGCTTCACTGATTTCTTCCATCGAATAGATGTCTGATTCAATGGTCACCAGGGATACTTCTTCAGTTTCCGTCCTGCAGCCAGCAAGCAAGACAAGTGCTGCAACAATCGCAAGCTTCCTCATGCGTTTTCCTTTTTCAACACTTCCAGGGCATCCAGAAGTGTTGCACAAATGGCATGTGCCTTTTCTTTCATCTCATTATCTGGCTCCTGTGTATCGGGTACCATGATCGGCTTTCCGCCAGCCGAATATGCAGCACGAATGCCATTATACGCATCTTCAAAGATATAGCATTCCTCTGCTGGTAATCCAATCAGTTCTGCCGCATGCAGAAAAAGATCTGGTGCAGGCTTGCCATGTTTTACTTCTGTTCCACTGCAGCATACATCTATATATTGCAATGTATCTGTCATTTTGAGATTTCTCTCAATCAATGGTCGTGGAGAACTGGAAGCTACCGCAATACGGAAATTATTTACTTTCAGCCATTTCAAGATTTCATGAATACCTGGTTTCTCTGGTACTTCCTTTTCCAAATCCGCATGTACGCGATTTGTACAATCCTTTGCAATAGGTCCACCATCTTCTACATGATAGTACTTCTCAATAACCTGATTCATGAGTTTGCCATTTGTACCACAAATGTCTTTGCCAAATTGCGGATCGAGTTCTACACCCATCTCATCCGCAATAGCATGCCAGTTCTTCTGCCAGAGACGTTCTGTATCAAACATCAGACCGTCCATATCAAAAATTGCACCTTTCATATTCCACCTCTCGTTTTTTCTATTATAACAGTCCTGATTTCCAAATGGCATATAATACGAACCAATATGCACAAGCTCACAAAAAAACAAATCCGCACATGATATGCGGATCTGTATGCTTTCATCCAAAAATCATTGTCAACAAATCAGCTACAGGATGAAATCCCGATGCATGAAACAAAATCTCTGACAGAATAATCCCCATCACAATACCGAGTATACACCAAAGGATTATCTTTCTGTTTCTGGTTTCTGTCATTTCCTGCTCCTCCTATCATTAGAAATCATTCTTCCATCTGATACCATATTCAGAGGAAATGTATTATCAGCGAATCAATACATGTACCACTTCCAGCAGAATGCAAAGTACTAATGCACATTTCTGAAGGAAGCTTCCAAACAGTCACCATTCTTCACCTTTCCATATTTGATAAGTTTCATACTGTTAACCTCTATCCATATTTTACCCCTCCTTAGCAAAATGACAATGGAATGGAAGAATAATATATCCATCTGGAAAAATCGGTCAGGTAACATGCAAATAACTACCATTCCTCTAAGAACATTATCCTTTCTCATCTGTAAAAATGTGTTACGCTTTAAGCATGGAAAAGACAATACTTGTTGTAACTGACATTCATTATATTTCTCCTGCAGTTCATCATTTCAACGATTCTTTTCTTGATCAGATGGCAAACGAAGATGGAAAGATGACCATACTCTCTTATGAAATCATGCAATCATTAGTCCGTTATGTCATCGACAAGAAACCTGATGCTTTTGTTGTGACGGGTGATCTTTCCTGGAATGGAGATATCACTTCTCATCAGGAAATAAGAAACTATCTTTCGAAGATTCAAAATGCCGGTATTCCTGTCTATGTCATACCGGGCAACCATGATATCGGAAAAGAAAGAGCGAAGTACTATGCACCATTTTGTTCAGTATTGCCAGAGTGTGCGGACAGAGAAACGTTTGCGTCCATCTATGCACCATTTATGCATCAGGATGATCCTTCTTCTCTTTCCTATTGTATAGAGATGGATGGTCTGCGTATGGTATTTGTGGATGTCAATGGTTCACAAGAACCTGGCACTGTATCATCGGATACTCTATCCTGGATGGATCATAGACTTTCTCAAAGCAACACACCATGTATTGCCTTCAGCCACCAGAATTTTCTGGTACTCCATCCCATGTTTGCCAGAAGAAGGATTACAAATGGTGATGACCTTTTAAGCGTATTTTTGAAACATCATATTTCCATCGGCTTCAGTGGACATAGTCACCTGCAGAGAATTGCACAGAATGAATCCTTCAGTGATATCTGTACAGCCTGTCTTTCTGCCTATGAACATCATATCGGTGTGATTCAGGTAAAGGATGAAGTAGTGAATTACCATACAGAAAATTTATCAATTGATATTCCTTATGAAACAGAGAAGAAACTCGGTATTCATGGCAGTGAAGATGAACGACATTACTTTCTTTCAGCCATGTTAAGAATCATGAATCCAACAGAAGATAATCCCCTGCTTGAGGAATGTGTCATAGCTTTCTTTGCAGGACATCCCTTTTCACAAAGTGAAAGGGTATTGGAAATGGTTAGTGATACAGCACTGTGTAATCTCATCCGTGGTTTTCAGCTGAATGACATGGATATGAACAAGATTACTATACATACTTAAAAATCCCGTTGGATTAATCTCCAACGGGATTGTTTTGCTATTAAGCCTTTTTCTTTGCAAGACTTCTCTGTACTGCCTTGACGATTTCAACAATCGGAAGAACAAGAACTGCAAGTGCTAAGGCAAGCAGATATTCTGTAAGACTAACCGGTGTGAAACCGAAGAGGTTGGCAATGAATGGAACTTCAAGAACAACTGTAGTCAGTACAAGGCTGCCGAGCATTGCTGCCCAGAGAACCTTGTTATGGCTGCCGAGCTTGAAGACACTCTTACGCTGACTGCGCATGTTGAAGCTGTGGACAATTTCACACATACTCATGGTGAGGAATGCCATTGTCATACCATCTTCAGAGATGCCCTTTGGCATTTCAAAGTAACCAACTTCAATGCAGTGACCAAGGATGTAACTGATAATCGTAATTACGGTAATCAGAATACCCTGGTAAACAACGTCTACACCAAGACCACCAGAGAATACACCATCTGTGCTCTTGCGAGGAGGACGGTTCATAACATCTGGTTCTGCTTCTTCTACACCAAGGGCAAGAGCCGGGAAGCAGTCTGTGATGAGGTTGATGAAGAGAAGGTGTACAGGCTGAAGGAGTGTGAATCCCATCAGTGTTGCAGAGAATACACCGAGCACTTCACTCATGTTGGAAGCGAGAAGGAACTGGATTGCTTTACGAATGTTGTCGTAAATTCTTCTTCCTTCACCTACCGCATTGACAATGGTTGCGAAGTTATCATCCGCAAGCACCATGTCCGCAACATTCTTTGTAACGTCTGTACCGGTAATACCCATACCGACACCGATATCAGCTGCTTTGATAGATGGAGCATCGTTAACACCATCACCTGTCATAGCCGTAACGCATCCAGCCTTCTTCCATGCTGTGACAATGCGGACTTTGTGTTCCGGCTGTACACGGGCATAGACACCATAGTTGCGGATATTTTCAGCAAGCTGTTCATCGCTCATCTCATTGAGATCAGCACCTGTGATCGCTTCACTTGCATCATGGATGATGCCAAGTTCCTTGGCAATGGCAACTGCTGTATCCTTGTGATCACCAGTAATCATAACCGGACGGATACCAGCACTGCGGCATTCTACTATTGCATCTTTGACCTCCGGTCTGACAGGGTCGATCATACCGGTAAGACCGATGAAGCATAGATCCTTTTCAAGGAATTCTGGTTCATTGCCTTCTGGCTTGTCACTCCAGTTACGATAGGAAGCCGCAAGCACACGCAGAGCTCTGTCTGCAAGTGACTTGTTGGCAGAAAGAATTTCTTCTTCCTTTTCCTTTGTCATCGGCATGACTTTGCCATTTTCCCAATATGTTGTACAACGGCGCAGGATTTCGTCCGGTGCACCCTTTGTATACTGGATATAACCATCAGCTGTCTTATGGACAGTGGACATCATCTTACGGGATGAATCAAATGGTGCTTCATCAATACGTGGGGAAGCTGCTTCAAGATCACCCTTTGGCAGAGAAAGAGAAGCTGCATACGCAACAAGCGCTGCTTCTGTCGGTTCACCTTCTGCTTCACCCTTATCATTGAGATGAGCATCAGAGCAAAGTGACATTGCAGTAGCGAGAAGTTTTTCATCATCACCGACATGGTCAACAACTGTCATCTTGTTCTGTGTCAAAGTACCTGTCTTATCGGAACAGATGACCTGTGCGCAGCCAAGTGTTTCTACCGCTGTCAGCTTACGGATAACCGCATTGCGCTTGGACATATTTGTAACACCGATGGAAAGTACAACGGTTACAACTGTCGCAAGACCTTCAGGAATTGCTGCAACCGCAAGGGACACAGCGACCATGAATGTAGAAAGGACAGTATCGATATCAAATCTGCCTGCCGAAATCAGGTTGAAGACAAAGATGAATACGCAGATGCCAAGGACGAGCTTGGAGAGTGTTCTGCCAAGCTGGTCGAGCTTCTTCTGCAACGGTGTCTGCTCTTCAGCAGTATTGGCAAGAGCACTGGCAATCTTACCCATTTCAGTCTTCATACCTGTACGGGTAATCAATGCCTTACCACGACCATAGACAACCGTAGAACCCATGTAGCACATGTTCTTGCGGTCACCGAGAGGTACATCTTTATCATCATTGAAACCAAGCGCTTCAATCACCTTATGTACCGGAACACTTTCACCAGTCAATGCGGCTTCTTCAATCTGCAGACTTGCACTTTCCAAAAGTCTTCCATCTGCCGGTACAGCATCACCTGCTTCAAGCACAACGATATCACCAGGCACAAGTTCATCGGAATGCAAAAGAACCTGCTTGCCATCACGCAATACCTTACTTGTAGCAGCAGTCATCGTCTGCAATGCTTCAATAGCTGCTTCAGCCTTGCTTTCCTGGTAGACACCAAGAATTGCATTGAGCAATACGACGATAATAATAATGAACACTTCCGCAAAGCCTTCACCCGAGAAGTAGTTGGTCACTGCCGAAACTGCAGCAGCAGCCATCAGAATAATCAGCATCGGGTCCTTCAGCTGCTCAATGAATCTCTGTAACAGTGTTGGTTTAGGAGCTTCCTTCAGGCGGTTAGGACCATATTCCGCAAGGCGCTTGTTTGCCTCTTCAGAACTAAGACCTTCAGGAGAGCTGTTTGTCTCTTTCAGGTTTTCCTGAACGGACAACTTATATTCTTCCATAGTCAATTCCTCCGCGGAAAATTATAACCGAAAACCTGTGATTTCTCATAACGATGTCAAATACACTTATGCCCTTTTGTATGGTATTTGCCCCATATACCAAAAAAAGGGATCGCATTTGCGACCCCGGACACCATTATTCAATGGCAATGTAATGTCTTTCTTCCAGTTCCTTCTTCTCTTCCTTCTTTGGAAGTTCCAATGTCAGCTTGCCATTTGAGTAGCTGGCATGAATATCGGATTCACTTACATCATCACCAACATAGAACGTTCTCTGGTACGAACCACTATACCGCTCTCTGCGGATAATGCGTCCATCCTTGTCCTTCGTGTCATTGTTGTCATGATGCTCTGCAGAAACTGTCAGATTTCCATCTTTCAATGAAACTTTGATATCTTCCTTGTTGAAACCAGGAAGATCTGTCTCCATGACATACCTGCCATCCCTTTCGGTGACATCTGTTCTCATCACCGGCTCCATTCCAAACATCGGAGTATCGAAGACATCATCGAACAGATCGAATTCATCTCTCACACTTGGCATAAATAACATTTTTACCATCTCCTTTTCTTTGTTATGGATATTTGTGTCAAATTCAGATTACTGGATATCGATAAACTTCTTTGTTTCTGCTTCCTTCTTCTCAGGTGTAGGAATTGTCAATGTCAATACACCATCATTGTAGGAAGCGTGAACATCTGTGTCTTTGATTGCATCACCAACATAGAATGTTCTGCTTGTTGAACCAAAGTATCTTTCCTGTCTCAGAACATCACCTTTGGCATCTTTTTCTTCTGCTGTTTCATGATGTTCTGCAGAAATGGTCAGATTACCATTGTACAGGGAGATTTTGATATCTTCCTTCTTGTAACCCGGCAATTCAACATCGAGCATGTAGCTACCATCCTTCTTGCGGATATCTGTCCTCATCAGACCATCATTTCTGCTAAAACCACCGAATGTGTCATTAAAGATTTCATCAACCCAATTTCTTCTTTCTGGATATCTCATTTTACTTACCTTCTTTCTAAGGACTTTCTCCTTACACCCATAATAATAATCAACATTTTAGCACTGTCAAGTATAGTCTGCTAATTTCCACAAACATTCACCTGTTGTTCACATAACAAAAAATGGCTTCATCATGCGAAATACCGCATAGCAAAGCCATTTTAAACACTTAGCACGTTCGGTTACAATCTGCTAAAAAGTTTATCTTCTGTCACCTGGATCATCAGCACTGAGCTTTCCTTCATAATAATGTTTCCGGCAGAGCGCAATATATTCATCATTTGCCCCAAGCATAATCTGTTCACCAGTGCGCACAATACCATGCTTGTTATATCTTGCATTACATGTTGCCTTCTTGCCACACCAGCAGACAGTCTTGATCTCCTTGATTTCATCCGCAATGGCAAGCAGCCTTGCACTGCCCTCAAAAAGATTCAGCTGGAAATCAGAACGCAGTCCATAGCACATCACCGGTACATTGAGATCATCCACAACATGGGCAAGGAAATCAATCTGTTCACTGGAAGCAAACTGGATCTCATCCACAATCACCGCATTATATGTCTTCAACTCTTCTTCACCCATTGCACAAACATCTGTCAGTAACACACACTCATGTTCAAGACCAATTCTTGAACGGATAACATTCTTGCCATCCCTTGTGTCAATATTTGTCTTGGCCAGAAGAACTTTCTGTCCCCTCTCCCGGTAATTATATTCTGCCATCAATGCATTCGCAGACTTTGAACTGCCCATCGCACCATAATAGAAATAAAGTTTTGCCATAAACTATTCTCCCATCAGTCCTGTCCATTGTAGTAAGAGAATTGCCTCTATGCAATCCAAAAGACAAGTTTTCTATAATTCTGCATTGACAGTTGCGTTGCATTGACAATTAAAAATACATAATTGCATTATTTGCAAATGTGACGTAAAATATATGAGCCTGCCCATGTGATGGAATTGGTAGACGTAGGGGACTCAAAATCCCCCGGTAGCGATACCGTGCCGGTTCGAGTCCGGCCATGGGCACTATTCAATTCTGAACCGAACCTGCTATTACAATGGTTCGGTTTTTTGTTAATAATTCTCAAACAATGCAACACTATTTGACTATATTTCCAATACAGTTCCATCACACATAAAAGGAGTGTCATCACAATTGACAACACTCCATCAGCCTAATCAGAACAATTGACAGTTGGAACAAATTGAACAGTTGCACTGCGTGCCAGCAAAAAAGCCTGCCTGTCACTCAATTCCACCTGAGTCTCACTTCCATGAATCTCACTGTGATAGGGACTGTTCTTTGATGGACAATACCTGAGATATGCGTGAACTGCCTGGCAATCCGGAACAGTGAAAGAAACAATAAAACCATGAAATCTTTTTGCCATGGATAACGCCGCTTCTTTTGCGGTTCTTTTATATGTCCTTTCTACTGACAAGCCTTTTTTGTCTTTCAGGGCAGCACTGGACAATCTTCCATTATTCCAGAAATCTGGTCTTCGGTTTGCAGGATATACCGCTCTGAGGAGTGATTCCTTTTCACTAAACTTGCTGTTCATAGAAATCACTCACCACCTGATTCATTTCATCAATACCTATATCCTTTGACACAGACTTTCCAGCATGATCAAAAGAAAACATTTTGATGCGTCCTTCTTCAAATATTTCAAATTCAAGATAGTCACCACAATTATTTTCATATTCCAGTTGAATACTATCTCTCGCAGTAGGGAAAATGGCAGGTTGAACAGAAAGCTTCATAATCATTTCCCTGACAAAAGGTATCAGATTTTCAGAAAATCTGGATGCGCCATTACCATTCCAATTATCTCCCAGATTCTTGATTTCAAGAAGTTTCGCAAGACTATTTTCTTTGGCTTTATCCACAGATTTTGAAGAGTTATCTTCCAGACGGATTTGGATGCTATCATTATCAGACAAATGATGCTTATGTGAAATTGAAACGAGACATGTTTTCATACTTGCAGAAAATTGACACTCCCCACGACTAAAGTCGTGGGATTCTTGTTTCAACGACCACTACATTGCTTCTTAAGCTTACAGTTTTACATGATCTCCACAAGCGTAAATTCCCGTAGCCCTACGGCATTATTTATTATTCAGGCTATGTACAGCCCCTTAATCTTCCTCACGATTTCCGGAATACTCATAGCCAGCGGTACACTGACAAAAATGTGGACGTGGTCTATATATGGTACTCCAGAGCAGGAATTCCAACACCATAGTTAGCACATTAATATTTAATATTTTAGTGAATATTTATTATCATTTATATACATACTAGTCAATATATCGTCTGCATATATTTAAAGAAAAAGCGGGCTGTCATCCTCACGGTTGAAACCGTGAGTTTTCTCGCCCGTAGGATTTATAATAACATGTCCTGTGAATTTCAAAGTATTTTTAGTCTGGCACCCGTAAATCTGACTCAATCCTTTTTTACCATACCACTAACTGCAATAACCAGACCAATGAGCATTACCCCGACGGAAACACCAAGCAGCACGCCCGAGAGAAAATCCTGCACCACACTGCCGCCTGTGACAGAGGAAAGCAGATTCAGCACAAGTCCAAAGAGCACTAGAATAATGCCATAAAGAATATGCTTGTGTTTCTCCACAACCTGAAGCTTTTCTAACAGAACCAAAAGCTGTTTATCTTCTTTTGCTTCATCTTCTCCACTCAATAGTTCACCAACACTGATGCCAAGTACTTTGCAAAGCTCTTCTACAACTCCATAGTCCGGCATGCTTTTCCCGTTTTCCCACTTGGACACGGTCTTATTGGAAACGGAAAGCTTTTCTGCAAGTTCTTCCTGTGTCATATTCTTCTCCTTTCTCTTTTGCATGATGTACTGTCCTGTTTTATTCTGTTCCATATTGCTATGCCTCTCTTTCCACTTTCAAATTACACGAAAGCAATCCTTTTTCCTATCCCCTGTCCGTAGAATACTGGTGGAATCGCGTGAACTACTCCGACTTATAGAAGTCGGAGCTTCCAGGAAGCTTTTTCTATTAT
>CAJKOS010000036.1 GCA_905201565.1 uncultured Erysipelotrichaceae bacterium | reverse complement strand
CGGCGAGACGTGGTTCAAGGTTCCCTCCGCCATTCGCGTCAACCTCACCGGCAAGCTCCGTCCCTTTGTCTCCGGCAAGGACGTGATCTTGACCCTCATCGGCATGATCGGCGTGGACGGCGCTCTGTATCAGTCCCTGGAGTTTGCCGGAGAAGGGGTCGGCGCATTGACCATGGACGACCGGTTCACCATCGCCAACATGGCCATCGAAGCGGGGGCTAAAAACGGCATCTTCCCGGTTGATGAAACAACCATTGCCTATATGCAGGAAAGAACTGACAGAAAGTGGAAGATCTATGAAGCGGATGAGGATGCACCATATGAAAAGACCATCGATATGGATCTTTCCGCAATTGTGCCAACAGTTTCTTTTCCCCATCTTCCATCCAATACCCATCCGGCAAAAGATGGAGGTGACATCCGCATTGATCAGATTGTGATTGGCAGCTGCACAAATGGAAGACTGGAAGACATGGAAGCAGCGTACAGGATCCTTAAAGGAAGGCATGTGGCAGATGGTGTGCGGGCAATTATCATCCCGGCTACGATGGATGTATATAAAGCATGTATTACAAGGGGATATGCGGAAGCATTCATCGATGCAGGATGCATCATTTCCACCCCAACCTGTGGTCCGTGTCTTGGCGGTTATATGGGCATTCTGGCAGATGGGGAAAGGTGTGTTTCCACAACCAATCGTAACTTTGTCGGCAGAATGGGCGCAAAGACATCTGAGGTATATCTTGCAAGCCCCTATACCGCTGCCGCAAGTGCCATTGATGGCTATATTCGTGATCCACGCAAATACAGGGAGGACTGAACGATGAAAACAAAGGGTTTTGCACATACATATGGGGATAACATCGATACAGATGTCATTATCCCTGCCCGCTATCTCAACATTCCGGATCCAAAAGAACTGGCAGTGCACTGCATGGAAGATATTGATGCACAATTTACGAAGAAGGTCAGAAACAATGATGTGATCGCAGCTGGATGGAATTTTGGCTGCGGTTCATCCCGTGAACACGCCCCGGCAGTTATCAAAGAAAGTGGTATATCCTGTGTGATTGCCAAAAGCTTTGCCCGCATTTTCTACCGCAATGCCATCAATATCGGTCTTGCCATCATGGAGTGTGAACAAGCCGATGAGATAGCCGAAGGGGATGAAGTAGAAGTGGACTTCGATACGGGTATTATTCGTGATCTTTCAAGTGGAAAGACATTTCATGCCCAGCCATTTCCGGAATTTGTACAGAAGATGATTCAGGCAGGTGGACTTCTCAATGCCATCAGGGAGGAGAAGAATGCATAAGCATATTGCAATCATCCATGGGGATTGTTCCTCAAAGGAAATTGTCAGAGAGACAATCCGCGTATTAGAGGCGATCATGCACATCTATGGGCATACATTCAGCTTCACGGATGTGGTGATGGGTGGAGAAGCGTTCGATAAATATGGTGATCCACTTCCTGACCATGAACTAGAAAAATGCATGAACAGAGATGCTGTGCTGCTTGGAGCGATCGGTGGTCCTGCCTGGGACCATCTTCCAAAAGAAAAAAGACCCGAGACTGGGCTCTTGAAGCTGCGCAAGGAGATGGGTCTCTATACAAATCTTCGTCCGGCAAAAGTCTATTGCGAACTATCAGCCGCCAGTCCATTGAAACAGGACATCGTCAATCGCGGTATTGATCTTTTAATCGTCAGGGAACTGACCGGTGGAATCTACTTTGGTGAACATTCCACAATTGGAGAAAAAGGCACACGCTATGCAAGTGACATCATGGCATATCAGGAAGCAGAGATTGAACGGATTGGACGGATTGCCTTTGAGACGGCAATGAAGCGAAGGAAGAAAGTAACCAGTGTGGACAAGGCGAATGTATTGGATACAAGCAGGCTGTGGAGGGATGTCATGCATCGTCTTGCAGGACAATATCCAGATGTGACATATGAAGATATGCTTGTGGACAATTGTGCAATGCAATTGGTGAAGTGTCCAGACAGGTTTGATGTCATTGTGACAGAAAACATGTTTGGTGATATCCTTTCCGATGAGGCAAGTGAAATAACCGGTTCTATCGGGATGATTCCTTCTGCTTCTCTTGGGGATACAAAGAGGGGACTCTATGAACCGGTTCACGGCTCTGCACCGGATATAGCCGGTATGGATATCGTCAATCCATGTGCATGTATTCTTTCTGCAGCACTCATGCTGCGATACAGCTTTGCGATGGAACGGGAAGCCTGTGCCATTGAAAGGGCAGTGGAAGAAACCCTTGCGGATGGCTATCGGACAAAGGACATCCAGGGCATGGCAAATACATTTGTGGGATGCACAAAGATGGCAGATGAAATCATCAGAAGAATCAGATAAGGAGGAAGAAAATGGAAATCAAAGTGACAAGAACAAAACATCCAAAACAAAAGCCACAGGATGAGGCAAAGCTTGGCTTTGGGCAGGTGTTCAGCGACCATATGTTTGTGATGAAGTATAAAAGGGGAACAGGCTGGCATGATGCTGAAATTGTTCCGTATGGACCATTTATGCTTGACCCTTCTGCACAAGTATTGCACTATGCGCAGGAAGTGTTCGAAGGCATGAAGGCATATCGGACGCGTGATGGAAAGATACAGCTTTTCAGACCACAATGCAATGCACAGCGGTTTGTAGATTCGTGTGAGCGCCTCTGTATACCGCCAGTTGATGAACAGGACTTTGTGGAAGCGGTAAAAGCCATTGTCCACATTGACAAGGACTGGGTGCCGCATAGCGAAGGGGCTTCCCTCTACATTCGACCATTCATCTTTGCGACAGGTTGTAGGCTTGGTGTACATGCCTCAGATGAATATATTTTCTGCATTATCCTTTCTCCTTCTGGTGCCTATTATGCAAGCGGGCTCAAACCTGTGCGCATCTATGTGGAAGATGAATATATCCGCGCTGCACCCGGGCTTACCGGATTTGCCAAGTGTGGTGGTAACTATGCGGCGAGTATGAAGTCTGGAGAACTTGCGGAAAAGCTTGGCTATGCACAGGTATTGTGGCTGGATGGCGTAGAGCACAAATATGTGGAAGAAGTTGGTGCCATGAATATCTTCTTCAAGATTGATGGAAAGATCATCACTGCACCATGTAATGGTACGGTATTGCCTGGTGTCACCCGCCGTTCGGTGATCGAACTGTGCAAAGAGTGGGGGTATGAAGTGAGTGAAGAAAGACTGGCGGTAGATGACCTCATGCAATATGCGCGAAGCGGTCATGTAGAAGAAGTGTTTGGTACAGGTACGGCAGCCGTCATCTCACCTGTTGGAGAACTGCGATGGAAGGATGAAACAACCATCATTCATGACAATACCATTGGTGAACTGACCGCAAAGCTCTATGATACTCTGACGGGTATTCAATGGGGCAGGATCAAGGATACAAAAGGCTGGATCACAGCTGTGGAATAACCGGTTATATCAGCCGGTTTTTTTGTCTGCTGGTGTGATACAATAGAAAAAGAAATCGGAGTGAGAAATGAAAATTGGTGTTATATCTCTTGGCTGTGCCAAGAATCTTGTGGATACCGAAAACCTGCTTGGACTTTTGCGGTTTTCCGGTATTGAACTGACAACAGACAGGGATGAGGCAGATGCCATCATCATCAATACATGTGGCTTTATTGAAAGTGCCAAACAGGAAGCGATCGATACGATACTGGATGTGGCTGACCTCAAACAGAACAACCTGAAGAAGCTGATTGTCATGGGCTGTCTTTCTGAGCGTTACAAGCCACAGCTTGAAGAAGAGATGCCGGAAGTTGACCGCTTTATTGCGATCTCAGAATATCCAGAGATGGGTTCCATCCTTTCTGAAGTGCTCGGCGTAAAGATCACAAACAACTATGGACTTGTGCCACGTGTGCTTTCTGGCAAACCGTGGATGGCATATCTGCAGATCAGCGATGGCTGTGATAACCGCTGCAGCTTCTGTGCAATTCCTTTGATCCGTGGCAGGCTCCACAGCCGCAAACAGGATGAAATTGTCTCCGAAGCAAAACAGCTTGTACAGAGTGGTGTAAAGGAAATCACCCTTGTTGCCCAGGACTGTGCCCGCTATGGATTTGATGAAGACCATAAGCAGCACCTTGGTGAGCTGTTAAAGAAACTCGATGCGATAGAAGGCATTCACTGGATCAGATTGTTATATCTTTACCCGGATGAGGTGGAAGATGATCTGATTGAGCTGATCCGCGATGCAAAGCATATTGTGCCTTACTTTGATATTCCTTCACAAAGTGGTTCAAACCGCATATTGAAGGCAATGCGCAGAAGGACAAGCCGTGAGAAGATCATCTCCCTTTGTGCAAAGATCCGCAAGGAGATGCCGGATGCGATCCTGCGCACAACATTGATTTCCGGCTTCCCATCTGAAACAGAACAAGACCATCAGGACACGCTTGCGATGGTGAAGGAAATCGATTTTGACAGGCTTGGTGTATTTACCTTCTCGGCAGAAGAAGGAACACCGGCATTTGAGATGGAAGATGATGTACCAGAAGAAATCAAGGCACAAAGGCGTAAGGAAATACTTGCAGTGCAGGAAGAAATTGCCGTCAAGCGCCTTGCGGACAGAGTCGGGCGAAGTGCTGAGGTGCTCATTGAGAGCATTGATCCTCTCACGGGCATGTATATTGGACGAAGCTGTGAATTTGCCCCGGACAATGTGGATGGAAATGTGCGTTTCCGTTCCACAAAGAATCATGAACCGGGTGAGTTTGTCACAGTGCGTTATAAGAAGACCAGTGGTCAGAATCTGATAGGTGAAGAAGTATCATGATAAGGAGGAATGTATGAAAACCTATATCGGAATTGATCTTGGCGGTACAAATGTCAGGGTCGCAAAAGTAGATGAGGAAGGTAATGTCCTTTCTCAGGTCAAAGGACCATCTTATGGTACAGAGGGTCCGGAAAAAGTCATGGCGAATCTCAAGAGTATGGTGCGTGAGATTCCGGGATGGAATGAATGTGAAGGTATTGGTGTAGGTGTTCCAGGTCCTGTGGATACAAAGGCAGGAACGATGGTGCTTGCGACAAACCTTCCTGGTTTCAAGGGTTATCCATTTGCCAGTGAACTGAAGAAGGAATTCGGCATGCCTGCCTTCCTCGATAATGATGCTAATGTAGCAGGACTTGCGGAAGCTCTGGTTGGCGCTGGAAAGGGTCTTGATGTTGTCTTCTACACAACCATTTCCACCGGTATTGGCGGTGTGCTTGTCGTCAATGGCAAGACTGTTCCTGGAAAGCACGGCTTTGGTGGTGAAGTTGCCAATATCGTCATTGACCGCAACCGTGAAAAGGTCAACTACCTCAATGCCGGAGCTATTGAAAATGAAGCCAGCGGTACAGCCATCACCCGTAAGGGACGTGCAGCATTTGGTGAAGAAGCAGTTCCACATGCTGGTGTTGTCTTCGACATGGCAAAAGCTGGTGATCCAAAGGCAAAGGCTATTGTGGATGAGGTGGAAGAAGACCTCGGTCAGTTCTTTGCGACAGTTGCCTGTGTCTGTGATCCGGAGATGTTCATCATCGGCGGTGGTCTGACAAAGAGTGCAGACAAATTCCTGCCGGGTGTCATTGCCAACTACCAGAAGTACTCTCATGAAGCAGTGCGCGATACACCATTTGTCATTTCCACACTGGAAGAACCTGGTGTTATCGGTGCAGCAATGCTGCCAAAGAGTGCCGGACTATAATCTCTATATATACCAGCCTGCGGGCTGGTTTTTTTGTGTTCACTGTCTTTATGCTATAATGGTCTGCGTGATGAACATGGATAACGTATTTCATATATCGGATTGCAAGAAATATAACCGGTGTGCAAGGCTATACCGGCTTGATAAGGAAAATGAACCGGAGAAATTCCGGCCTTTTGTGCGCCTTGATGAAGAGGTGACAGAACTTGCCGCAAAGAAACTTGGCATAACGGATTGTTTTAAAGGGCAAAGAGGGGATGATGCATCTCTAGCCATGGATGCTTTAGAGCAGTATGACTGGCTTGTCAAAGCGCGTTTTCAATATGACAGGCTGCGCGTCAAGGTGCCATTTCTGCATCGCACAGATAATGGATGGGATCTCTACTTTCTGTTTGTTGGTCTCTATCCGCATGCGGACGATATCCAGTTTTATTGTGACATGGTATTTGTGCTGGAAGGATGCGGCATAAAGCTCCACGATATCCGCATCATTCATCTTAATGCCAACTATGTGCGCCAGGGAGAACTCGATACGGATGCGCTTTTTATCATCAGTGATTCCCTCTACAATATGTCAAACAATCCAACCATCCCTTTGAAGGAGACGATTGAAAAGAAGAAGCGTGACATCAGACCTTTGTTAAAGGAGATGGCAGAATGTGAGGATAAACCATTACCTTTACCAAAGCGGACACAGAAGTGTACTGGTCGGATGAAGTGCCGCTATTATGAGGATTGTTTTGGGAAAGGCGAGGAAATACCGGATAATTCCATACTGACTTTGAATGCTTCCAGGGAAAAGTACAATATGGAAAAAGATGGTCTTTTGTTTCTCAAAGATGCGGATGTGGAGCGGCTGGAAGGCAACAGGCAGCAGTATGCGGAAATCATGGCGGATAAAAATGGCGGCCTGTTTGTGGATAAGGCTGCGCTATCTTCCTGGCTTTCCCGTATCCGCTATCCGATTTCGTTTCTTGATTTTGAGTGGGAGAGATTTGCCATTCCGCCATATGATGGCATGAAACCATATGATGTCATGCCGTTTGAATATTCACTGCATATCCTGCATGAAGATGGAACGGTAGAACATAATGTCTTCCTGTCTGTCCATGATGACAGGAAGGAACTGGCACAGTCGCTGATCAGCCATATTCCATCTATTGGAAGTGTCATTGCCTACAATGCCTTTACGGCTGAAAAGGTGCGCATCGATGAACTGGCTGAGCAGTTTCCAGAATATAAAGAGAAACTGGAGGCGATCAATGCGCGCATGGAAGATCTCGAACTGTTGTTTGTCAGCGGTATTGTGTATGATGTGCGCATGGCAGGGCAGTGGTCGCTCAAGAAAGTTATGGCGATGATGAATGATGAAAGCTATAACGACCTTGCCATCCATCAGGGTATGGAGGCGGTATTTGAATGGCGGCACCTCGACCATAATGAGCAGGAAGACAGGGAAGAAATCATCGAGAACCTGAAGAAGTACTGCAGTATGGATACCTATGCGATGCTGGTGGTTTACAACTGGTTGAAAAAACTGATCACTGAGTGATTCTCACCGGTGGTCTTTTTTTGAATTCGCGGTATAATAAAGACAGGAAGAAAGATCATGTGAATTCTCCATCATTATTCTGCAATATACCGCAATGCTCATATAGACAGGAGGTGTCACATATGCGGTTTGAAATCATTGGAAAAAACATTACAGTTACGGAGGCAATGAAAGGAAAGATCGAAGATAAGCTCGCTATTCTCGACAAGTATCTCATCATCGATCCAAATACCATTGCGCGGGTAGTTGCCCGTGTATATCCGAACTCTCAGAAAGTAGAGGTTACAATTCCTACCAAGATTGGTCTTTTGCGTACAGAAGTTGTGAATGATGACTTCTATGCTGCAGTGGATCTTGCGATCGACAAGCTGGAAGGACAGATTCGCAAGCAGAAGACAAGACTTTCAAGAAGACATCGCGAAAATCTGGCTGTTTCCTTTGTCAATGAAGAAATTGAAGAAGAAACAAGGGAAGAAATCCCGGTCAAGACAAAGTCGATCACAGCAGATAAGCTGGACCTCGATGAGGCGATCATGCAGATGGAACTTTCCAACCATGACTTCTACATCTATACCGATGTGGAATCCGGAAAGATTTCTGTTGTTTACCGCCGCAGAGATAACAGCTACGGTCTGATTGAAGTAGACAGTTGAGAGGATCTGAAAGGACTGCAGGAGCTGCAGTTCTTTTTTTCTTTTTCCACGCACAGTGGCATTTTTGTAAAATTGCGGGCTGAAATTGTATGAATTTATGGAGCTTTTTCTTGAGTATGTGGAGTATTGCGTATGATGCACTATAGAAATTGTAGTGGAGGAAGAAAATACTATGAAAACCTATGAAGAGGAAGAAACAATTATGCAGTATCTTGGGAAAGCTTACCGAAGATCAAGACGCCGGATGGACATCCTGCAGCACCTTGGTGAGTCGTCGGAGACGTATGACAAAGATCGTGATTACGTCTATATGATTGACAGGACCGTTATGGATTGCAGCAGCGATACGCGCCATGTCATCATCAATGAGTATCTGAAAAACAGCACACCGAAATGGTATGTCGGATACTTTTCCAAATCGCGGTACTACAGGGTGAGAAGAGATGCAGTACGTGAGTTTCTCCATTGCCTTCAAGGGTAAACGATGTTAAAATTTCATTATGAAATGTCCAGTAAATTGCCTAGCGTATCTGCAGGAAATCATTGACAGTGGGACCAATAATGGAACCACTTACAGCTCGTTAACAACTTTTGAGGAACTGGGTATGGATTCTTATGAGATTGTTGATTTTCTGCTGAAGGTGGAAGAGAAGTTTGATGTCGTCATTGCTGATGAGGAAATGTTCCGTATTCGCAATATGAAAGATGTACTGGATATCATCAGTGAAGGGTCTAAGGAGGAATTAACAAATGCTTAAGGGTATTGCTGCTTCACAAGGTATTGCTGTTGCAAAAGTCTACAAGCTCGTTCAGCCGCTTCTTGACATCCAGAAGGTGGATGCTGAACCTGATGCAGAACTGAAGAAGCTCGATGAGGCTTTCACAAAGACGGTCGCTGACATTGAAAAGATCAAGGAAGTTGCTTCCAAGAGCCTCAAGGAAGAGGAACTCGCAATTTTCGATGCACATCTGACAATGGCTAACGATCCGGAATTCCGTTCTATGATGGAAAATGAAATCAAGGATAACAAAGTCAATGCAGAATATGCTGCAGACAGCGTTTCCAAGATGATGGTTTCCATGTTCGAATCCATGGATGATGAGTACATGAGAGGAAGAGCTGCAGATATCAAGGACGTATCTTTCCGTCTTCTCTGCAATCTGACAGGCAAGGAGATTCCTAACCTGGCTACTCTTGATGAACCGGTCATCATCGTTGCAAAGGATCTCACACCATCCGATACAGGTTCTTTGAACAAGGACTATGCTAAGGGCTTCGCTACTGAAATCGGTGGCCGTACAAGCCACAGTGCCATCATGGCAAGATCTCTTGAAATTCCTGCTGTTGTTGGTGTTACAGGTATTCTTGAGGCTGCTAATGCTGGTGACAGAGTCATTCTCGATGCCATCAATGGTGAAGTCATTCTCAATCCAACCGATGAACAGGTTGCTGAATATGAGAAGAAGGCTGAAGAGTTCGCAAAGGAAAAGGAAGCTCTCAAGGCTCTCAAGGATCAGCCATCTGTTTCTACAGACGGACACAAGGTATTGCTCGTCGGCAATATCGGTTCCCCTGCAGATGTTGAAGGCGTATTGAACAACGGTGGTGAAGGTGTTGGTCTTTTCAGAACAGAATTCCTGTACATGAAGAGCGAAAACGACTTCCCGGATGAAGAAACACAGTTTGCTGCATACAAGGCAGTACTTGAAGGCATGAACGGCAAGCCGGTTGTTATCCGTACACTGGATATCGGTGGTGACAAGAAGCTCAACTACTACACATTCGATGAAGAGATGAATCCGTTCCTCGGCGTCCGCGCTGTCCGTTTCTGCCTCATGAGAAAGGATATCTTCCGTGTGCAGCTCAGAGCCCTCCTTCGTGCATCTGCTTATGGACACCTCTGCATCATGTTCCCGATGATTGCTACTGTTAATGAATTCAAGGAAGCAAAGGGTGTTTATGATGAAGAACGTGCAAAGCTCATCGCTGAAGGCGTCAAGGTTGGTGACGATGTCGAAGTCGGCTGCATGATCGAAATTCCTGCAGCTGCTGTACTTGCTGATCAGCTCTCCAAGTATGCTGACTTCTTCTCCATCGGTACAAACGACCTCATTCAGTACTCTATGGCTGCTGACCGTATGAGCCAGCCGGTATCTTATCTGTATCAGCCGCTCAATCCTTCCATTCTCCGTCTTGTCAAGATGACAATTGATGGTGCTCATAAGAATGGCAAGTGGTGCGGTATGTGCGGTGAGATGGCAGGTGATGAACTTGCTGCACCGATTCTGCTCGGTCTTGGCCTCGATGAGTTCTCCATGAGTGCTACATCCATTCTGCGTGCCCGCAAGATGATCAATGGTCTCAACTATGAAGAGATGAAGAAGCTTGCTGAAGAAGCAGTTGGCATGGACACAATGGAAGAAGTTACTGAACTTGTCAAAAAGACAATTGCTTAATTGCTGTTACAGGGAGTCATCGATAAGGTGACTTCCTTTTTTGTATGAAAAAACACTCCCATAAGGGAGTGTCAGATATCCTTGTCTGCCATCTCTTCCATCTGCTGCCATTCCTTGAGGAACTCATCAGAATAGAATTTGACATATGGATAAGTGCTCTTGACATAGAATTCTTTCATATCATCCAGGCGAAGACACCCAAGTGTTCTGCCATAAGCGCAGCCACAGTCGATGTGGATGGTCTTGTCACCGGGACTATGAACGATTTTGCCATCATAATTTGGGGCATACATGAAAGTTGGTGTATGACCGACAATCATCGTGCAGTCTTCAAATGGATTTGTTTCGATGTCCACATGACTCCATACGAGAATCTGTGGTGGTACTTCAGACATCCTTGTGTCCGGATGCATATATTGTTCTGATAAACCGGCATGGACGAGCAGGAACTTCTTGCCATGCACCGTCAGGTATTTATAGAGCATTCTGTCTTCCAGATATAATTTGATGTCATAGCATTCCGGGAAGGAGAGGTCCATAAACTGATCTGCTGTGCGGTAACCACCATTGTAGTGCAGCCAGCACAACAGGTCATTTGTCATATCGATGTTGGAGTTGTCCTTCTTGGCATCAATCAATTCCTGGCAATAGCGTGCCAGCCATACATCATGGTTGCCAAAAATCAGGTGCATGTTTTCATGAGACATGATCTCCTGCAACAGGGGAATGGAATAATTCCCACGGTCACAGACATCCCCGACAATCCACAAAGCATCATAGCTGCTGAATTGAATCTGTTCCAGCATCTGATCAAACTCTTCTTTACACCCATGTAAATCGCTCATTACATAAATAGCCATATCCACAAACCCACTTTTCTGTTTTTATATTGTAGCGCAAAAAGCGACAGCAGGGAAGATAGCGCTTTCAATCTGTGGGTGGATTATCAGAATGGATGATTTCTATAACAGTCAGCTGCCCGTTTGTATACGTGCACATCAGCTGATCGTTGAGATGAATATCAGAAAGGGAAGTGCATATATCATTATCCAGCAGCATCACATCACTTGTAAAAGGAACGGAGAATTCCATTTTGTTATCATCTCGCTGGATGATGAAAGATTGATCGCCGATTTCTTTGACCGTACCATAGACCGTATTGGATACCATTTCTTCTGTATTGCTGTTTGCGCATCCTGCAAGCAGGGCAACAAGCAGAAAGAGATAATGGATACGCCGCATGTTTACACCTCTTTTCATGATGAGAATAGCTGTCCGGTTTGAAATTGCAACGTAGTTTTTCTGAACAACAGGTGAATCCTTCAGAATCAGAATTCTTTCTTCACAAGAAATGTGGTTTTTGCTATAATACAGCGGTGTTTAGGAGGAAATATACATGGGAAGAGCACATGAAGTCCGCGCAGCTTCAATGGCAAAGACCGCGGCAATGAAGTCAAAACTGTATTCCAGATTTGGTAAAGAGCTGTATATTGCAGCCAAGAGTGGTGTTCCTGACCCGGATATGAACCTCACACTGAAGAGAAAGATTGCTGAAGCAAAGTCCAATCAGGTACCTGCTGATGTCATCAAAAGAGCAATTGACAAGGCAAAGGGTGGAACTGATGAAAGCTATGATGAGGCACGCTATGAAGGCTTTGGTCCAGGCGGAAGCACACTCATCATCGATTGTCTGACTGACAACACAAACCGTTCTTATACGAACGTTAAGACATGTTTCAACAAGTGCCATGGGGCAAAGCTTGTCAATGCCGGTGGCGTTTCCTATAACTATGAGGAAGTAGGTATTTTCGAATTCCCTTATGAGGATGATGAAAAGATGCTCGATGTCCTCATGGAAGCGGAAGTTGATGTACAGGATATCAGTGTGGAAGAAGGCGAAATGACCGTCAAGACATCCTATTCTGATTTCGGCAAAGCACAGGAAGCGCTGGAAAACTTCCTCGGTGAAGATGTCAAGTTCGACAGATGCGAAGTGACAATGTTGCCGAATGAATATGTTGAGCTCACAAATCCAGAAGATATTGAAGCTTTCCACAAGCTGATGGATATGCTCAACGATGTTGACGATGTCAACAAGATCTACACAAACGCTCAGGTGTCTGAGTAAGCAAAGGCGGATTATCCGTCTTTTTTGTGTTATGATCTTTGTTGTTCTGAGGTGAACGAAATGACAAACACAGAAAACAAAGAAATAAAGAAAAGTAAGAAGAAAAAAAAGAAAAAGTTGAAGAATGCGGTATATAACGTACTGCTTGTCGTATTGTTGTGCATTTGTGCATTCTCTGGTTATCAGATCATCAAGATCTATGTCAATAATGCCAATGCGAAAAAAGTACAGACCGAAACAAGTCTCAGGGTCATTCCGGAAGTTTCTGCAGCCCCGGAAGTCGAGACACAGTATGAGACAATGTTTAATGAAACATTAGCCCAGAATGATGATTTCATCGGCTGGCTTGTGTTTGACAGCGGCCTTCTCAATGTGACCGTTGTGCAGGGTGAGACAAATGACAGCTATCTCAGAAGAAACTTCTATAAGCAGTATGATGTCAATGGCACCATCTTTCAGGATGCACAGCAGGACCTCAATGGAACAAACATCACCATCTATGGTCACTACATCTACTCCGATGCATCATTGATGTTCTCTCCGCTCGAACAGCTCAAAAACCAGGCAAACTATGAAGCCAACAAGACCTTCCACCTGTATCTTGAAAATGAGGTGAGGGACTATACGGTATGTGCGGTGGCGGACTATGATACCCGCACCCAGAATGTGCACTATGAATATGGAAACTTCGATGAAGCTTCCTGGAATGGTTTCTATGACCTCATGGTGAACAGATCCCTGTACAATACAGGTGTAACCGTGACATCTGCAGATCACTTTGTGACATTGCAGACATGT
>CAJKOS010000035.1 GCA_905201565.1 uncultured Erysipelotrichaceae bacterium | reverse complement strand
AAGGGAAGCCAAAAGCTTCCTGGAAGCTCCGACTTCTATAAGTCGGAGTAGTTCAAAAATACAGGAAAGTTTTTCATTCTCCAATAAGCGATACTGCTTCTGTTACAGGAATGCGCAGGGCTTCTTCTCCTATCTTTCCATCAGATAATGGGAAAACGGATATTTCATTACTGAAGCGGTTTGCACATAAGAGATAGTTTTCATCGATATTGAAATCTCTTGGATGCTTGCCACCGCAGGAAACATTGTCAACGAGTTGTACCTTATCTCCATCTGCTGTAAATACGGAGAGAACATCTTTGCCACGGGTTGAAGCATAGAGGTACTTTCCATCATTGGATAAACGGATGGCAGCACCACCTCTTACATGGAGTTCACCACTTGTCAGCACCGGCTGCTCTGAAAGAATTTCCCAAGTATCTGTAGAAATGACAAACAGTTCATTGGAAAGTTCAGACACAAGATAGAGGTACTTTCCATCATGCGAGAACACACCATGTCTTGGTCCGGTACCGGTGTTGAAACGGATGGAACCAAGCGGTTTCAACGTTTCTCTTTCAAACATCATGATTCGGTCCAGGAACAGACATGGCACAAGCAGTCTGTCCTTGTAAACAAGTACCTGATGGCAGCCTCCACCATCCTGAATATGCACGGTTTCTTTAAGAGACAGGTGATTATTTTCCACCTTCAGAACAGTAAATGTACCTTCATGGAAATTAGCTGTATAGAGGTACTTACCATCACTGCCAATATAGCAGGATGTTCTTTGTTCAAAGGTAATGGTGTCAAGGATCTCTCCTTCCTTTGAAATCAGTGCTGCACCAGCTCCATTGTCAAAGTCACAGACTGCCGCAATCTTGTCCTGATGGTGGCAGATGTACTTCGGATTTTTAATCTTACATAACAATTCCGGTTCATTTTCTAATGTGAAGCGGTAAATGCCTTCGCTTCCCGTTCCGGTATATGTACCGGCATACCATGTTTTCATTTTGTTTCTCCTTCTAAACTAATGCATTCACAATCTTTGGCAGGTCCTTGATCGTAATGATACCAAGTGGTTTTTCATTGCGGGAACCATGTTCAGTAATGATAACGGATAACAGGGCATAACCATGATTCATCGCCTGTTCGAATGATTTTGTAGCATCGATGACCGTATCATCTTTGGAAAGAAAGATGACCCTCTCATTTTTGGCTTCCTTCATGATGTCATACACATGTAAGGATTCATCCATGCCATCAAATGCCCAGCCACATACATTTTCCATCGTCACAATGCCGCGGTACCTGCCATTGTCATAGACAGGAATCTTGCTGGACTCAAGGTGTTTCATCACCGCATACGCTCCACGAATACTGTCGGTAGGACTGACGGTTTTAACCGGGGAACTGGCAACAGAAAGAATATTGTCATCCACCGACAACAATGCCGCAATCCTTTCAATATCCTCGGTCACCCTGTCTGTAGGTTCGGCAATGACTTCATTCTTGCTGTCACGCAGGTGGACGATGGCATTTCTCAGCTCATGGTATTCCCGGAGTTCCTGCTGGTTTTTGGAAACAACCCAGTTGCGCTGTGCACACTTATAGAGAAGCTGTGAAAAAGGCACATACTTTGTCTCCCTTGCCAGTGTCCCAAGTTCATGTTCTATGGTCGCATACGCATCCAGAAACCGCTCCGCATTCGTCTTGTTTTCTTCAGCCATGGGTGCGTTCCTCTCTTTCCCGCAACAATTCATCCGCCTTCATATGGTCAATGATCTGAGAGACAAGCTTTTCCAGGTCACTATCTTCCCGGTAATCCGCTTTTGCCACAAAGTTTGCCCTGCCATCTTTGATCAACTGCTTTGCGACAGTATCACTCTGGTTATAGACCGCAATGGACTTTCCTCCATAGGTCTTCACCAGTTTCATACATGGCACATCGGTAAAACCATCCGCAATGTAGATCATGCGCTCAAAGGGAATCGGACGCTTTGTCTCCGGCACAAATTCATTCACCGAAGCATCATCGCTCTCATCGAGTACGCCTTTATTGATGCGAAAGATGTACTGCGTCTTTGTGGTGTAGTTCACGATCCTTGCCGGCCACTTGGCATGACCCTGTTCATCATAGTAATAGCGGCAGGCATAGATACGGGAAAACTCCCTGGCAATTGGAACTGCCTCTATAACCTCACTCATACCGGAAGAAATGATGTAGTGTTCAATGAAGAAACCAGCCTTTCTTCCATAGGCATTGATTCTTCTGAACCATGACTCCACCCCTGGGAACAGTTCCACATCCCTGCCCAGTGGCAAAAAGGCATCCATTGTCAGTGGTGTGCCGTTATCTTCATACTTCTTCTCTAACATATAAAGGTAGGCTGAAATGCTGTCCATGTTGTTACGAACAGATAGTTCTGTCACCTCATCCCAGAAGTCTCTTGGATTCTCATAACCAAGATCCGGTATCAGACTGTACTCCTCCATGTCACGGGGAGACAGTGTCTTATCGAAATCATACAGAATCGCTGCTTTCTTCATTGTCATTTTCCTTGCTTTCTATTTCTTTTATTCTAACACAGTTAAAAAAAACATCTCCTGCAATTGCAGAAGATGTATACATCAGAGTTCGTTGAACTTGAGAATAGCAGCAGCGTAAATCTCAGCCTGCTTTACCAGTTCATCAACCTTTACCCATTCATTGACATTGTGAATGCAATAATCATTTCCCGGGAAAGAACAGCCAAATGCGACGGTGTTACTGATGCCCTTGGCATATGTGCCACCACCGATGACAAGCGGTTTGCTTTCCATATCACCTGTTTCTTCCTGGTAAGCTTCCATCAATGTTGTAATCAATGGAGAATCTACCGGATAGAACAGCGGTTCTGTCGTATGGTTGACGATGATCTCACCGTTTTCATCCTTCATGTGATCAGACCACTGCTTCACAACCTGCTTGGCATTGTATGTTACCGGGAAGCGGATATCGATGGTACCTTCAATCACACCATCCTTCATATGGACGACACCTGTATTCAGTGTCAGTTCACCATATTCATCACTGCAATACACACCAGCAGACTTGCCATTTGTCTCCAGTCCAAAGTGGTCACAATAGAAAGAAACAAACGGATCCTGGAAACCAGCCTGGCGAAGACCATCCATGAGATAGGAAATCGCATTTCTGCCAAGATCTGGTGTACTTGCATGGGCAGCCACACCATCTACAGTAATTCTTACATTGTCACCTTCTGGTTCAATGCTGTAGTCAAGGGAGTTGTTGTTGAAATAGTCTTCCAGTGTCTTATTGGAGAATGTGCATTTCTTTACCACAATCGAACATGTCTTGCATACGACATTGGAAACCGTACCACCCTCAATATCGATGATGTTGCTGTGGTCACACACATACTTTGCGGAAACCATACCCTTTTCACCATAGACAAGCGGGAACTCTCCATCTGGTGTAAAACCATAGTCCAGTCCGCCTTCCTTTTCCACATAGTGGGCAAGGCACAAAGAACCAGACTCTTCGTTTGTTCCCATGATGAGACGGAATCGTTTTGTCAAAGGAATGCCTGCTTCCTTAATAGCCTTAAGCGCCATCATGGAAGCCACAACTGCACCCTTGTCATCCGAAACACCACGACCATAGAGAATACCATCTTTCTCAGTCATGACAAAAGGATCTGTGTCCCAGCCATCTTCCCTGGCAGCTGGCACTACATCGAGATGGCCGACAATACCAACAAGCTTCTCACCCTCACCAATTTCACCATAACCGATGTAATTATCGAGGTTGACTGTCTTAAAGCCATCTTCTTCGAGCATTTTCAATGCCTTGTTAAGTACTTCTTTTGGTCCTTTTCCAAATGGCGCATCTGCTTCTGCTTCACCCATAGCGGAATTTACAGAAACAAGTTCACCAAGTCTTTTGACCAGTTCATCGCGGTAACCCGCAATCTTTTCTTTTACTACCGTATTCATATATTCCTCCGGAATCATTTGATACTATGCATCAATTATATGCATATTTTCTTTAAAACTCAATTTCAAGCCCAACCGGACAATGATCAGACCCCATAACTTCATCATAAATCATGGCATCTTTCACATTTTCCCGAATCCTGTCAGAGACAAGGAAGTAGTCAATCCGCCATCCGGCATTCCTTTCCCTTGCCTTGAACCGATAGCTCCACCAGGAATACTTCACCGTATCCGGATATAACATCCGGAATGTATCCGTAAACCCAGAACCTAACAGTTCTGTCATCTTTGCCCTCTCTTCATCGCTGAAGCCGGCATTTTTGCGGTTTGCCTGTGGGTTTTTGATATCAATTTCTTCATGGGCAACATTGAGATCACCTGTATAGATCACAGGCTTCTTCTCATTGAGCTTCAAAAGATGCGCTTTGAGATAACCTTCCCATTCCATGCGATATGGCAGCCTTGCTAAACCATCCTTGGAATTTGGCACATAGGCACACACGAAATAGAAATCCGGGTATTCCAATGTGATGACACGTCCTTCCTTTGTCTCATCACCCGCAATGTCATACATCACCTGCAATGGTTCTTCCTTTGCATAGACAAGTGTACCGGAATAGCCTTTTCTTTCCGCACTGTTCATATACATGTGGTAGCCATCAAACTTCATGGCATCACTCAGCTGACCTTCCTGCATCTTTGTTTCCTGTATGGCAAACAAGTCCGCATCCACTTCCTGAAAGAAATCCGCAAATCCCTTGTTCATGCAGGCACGCAGGCCATTCACATTCCATGATACTAGTTTCATCGTTCTATCTTCCTTGTCGCATTCTGCAGCCATGTCTTATCTTCTTCATCCAGATATGGTGACAGTGTTTCATACACCGTTTCGTGATAGCTGTTGATCTCAGCGATGTTTTCATCTGTGAGGTAACGCACATCAATGGCATCAAGGTCATATGGACAGAATGTAAGGTTGGCGAAATGCATCCACTGTCCATAGAAGTTTTCTTCTTCCTTTTCAACAAGCAATTCATTCTCAATGCGGATACCGAGTTCATGAGGCAGATAAATACCTGGTTCATCGGTCACAATCATACCGTCTTCCAAAGGAATGAGGTTACCCCTCACCCCCCAGCGGACACCATGAGGACCTTCATGAACAGAAAGCACATGACCGACACCATGACCTGTACCACACTGGTAATCAATATGTATATTCCAGAGTGGTGCACGGGCAAGGATATCGAGGTTATTGCCGGTTGTACCATAGAGGAACCTTGCATGCGCAAGATCCAGATGTCCCTTCAGCACAAGGGTGTAGTACTTCTTCTCTTCTTCCGTTAAACCACCAAGGGAAATCGTACGGGTGATATCGGTTGTACCATCAAGATATGTACCACCGCTGTCCACAAGCAAGAAACCCCTTGCCTTAACTGCAGAATATTTCTCCTTTGTTGCAGTGTAGTGCATCATTGCCGCATTTTCCTGATATGCAGAAATGGTTTCAAAACTTGGTTCAATATAGCCTTCACCCATTTCACGAAGGGCATAGAGCTTATCTGCAGCAGAAAGCTCTGTCATGTCACCCTTGTTGACATTTTCCTTTACCCAGCGGATAAAGCGCACCATGGCAACACCATCTTTGATATGGGCATTGAGTGTATTCTTTCTTTCCACCGCATTCTTCACTGCCCGCATCATAGCAACCGGACATGTCTCATTCAATACACGGTTATCGCCAGCAGCTAACATGTCATACATCTTTGTATTCATCTTGGAAAGATCTGCCCATACCGTCTTATCTTTGAGCTTGGAAATATCTTCATAGATGGCATCATACGATTCCACTGTTACACCATTTTCTGCAAAGTACTGCTTCACTTCTTCACTGACTTTGTCCTCATCAATGTAGTAGTGCACATCACTTCCATCTACCATGGTAAAGGCATATGGAACAGGTGTACATGGAATATCATTACCACGTACATTCAACATCCAGCATGGATCTTCAAGGGCACTAAGCACAAGTACATCTGCACCCTTCTCTTCCATCTTTGCGCGTACTTTTGCAATACGAGCACCAACAGATTCCCCTGTATACTGTTCATCCAGCACAAAGATCTTCTCTTCTGGTAAACCAGGTCTATCCTTCCAGATCATGCCGACGAGGTCTTCATTGATATGCATGGAGGCGTGTTTCTTCTTCAACTCCTTCTGTAAGAACAATGTTTCCGAAGCACTGACCATTCTTCCATCAAAACCGAGTAGTCCATTTTCCGGTGTATGTTCGACAAGGAATTCGCGGACTGTTGGCACACCTGCCTGTCCCATCCGCATGAGTTCCACTTCACTTCCGGCAAGTTCATCTTCTGCCTGTGTGAAGTATCTGCCATCCGTCCAAAGACCTGCAAAATCCTTTGTTACAACCACAAAGCCGGAATCTCCGGAAAAGCCGGACAGCCATGACTTGCATTTGTAGTAGTCAGCCGTATATTCATCGGACAGATGATCATCCGCATTAGGAACATAGTAGATATCAATGTTCCTTTCTGCCATCAGTTTTCTGAGTTCTGCTATTTTTTCACTAGTATTCATGTAAATTCACCTCGTCTCTATTATACCTGCTAAAAAGTTTGTGACATATCATTGTGCTTTGTATTGTTTAAAGAGACAAAAATCGTTAATATTGAACATACAGGAGTGATTCAGGTTGTTAACAACGACAGTATTTGCCATATCTTCCCTTGCATACCGTTCCAGCAAGGACACGATTGAAAAAGCCGTCTCGGCATTAGATGGTGTTATAGAAACAGATGTATCTTTGTTTTCCCGCACAATGCAGGTAACATACGATGACGAAATAACCTCTGTCCGCCGCATCATTGAGGCTGTGGACAATTGTGGATATACCGCCTTTGTACAAAGTGAGGAAACAGAAGTCATCGATCTGCCAATACGCACAAAACCCGCAAAGAAAGATATCATCCGCACCATTCTTTTTTTCGTCATCCTTTTATGCGCAATACTTCATGTAACACAATGGATTGGTTTTCTCTGTACAACCATCATCCTGATACTATCCAAAGATACCTTGTTCAAAGGTTTCTCCTTCCATAACAAAAAGCGCACCAACGATGATACGATGTCCACCATCACCATCCTGCTCTCTTACCTTGCCTCAATCGTGACAATTCTCATGCAAGAACCAGCTGTACCGTTCCTGTTAGCCGCATCTGGTACAGCCATCCTGCATGAAATACTCATCAAAAAACTCAAAGACCATGACCGTAAGAATGCCGGCATCATGGAGAAGAAAGAAAAACTTCCAACATATGCTAGAGTCTATACCGACCACCATGAAGACATGGTTCATTCATCTTCCTTGAAAGGCAATGAACTCATTGTATTAAGACCCGGGAATGTCGTACCTGCCGATGGTGTAGTGGTCAAAGGGTTTGCCCGTATTGATGAATCCAGACTCTCTGGCAAAAAGACACCAGTAGAAAAGCGGGAAAATGCCCACCTCTATGCGAACAGTGTAGTTCTTGAAGGGGCTTTGACCATGCGGGTAGAACAAACCGGTGCTACCACTGCCATGATGCGCCTTCGATTAATGGCAGAAGACACGGCAAGAAGTCATCGCTCAGCTACACCGCTTTCCGGATTTGGCAGGGCTTTGTTTCCATATATGTGCTTGGCAGCACTGATCACCTTTATCGGCTGGTACTTTGCGGAAGGACAATGGATGATGGCATTGGCTGCAGCACTATCCGTATGTGCCACACAATGCACAACAGCCTTTACCCTCGCCAGTTCTGAACCAGTCATCCATACTGCCATGGATTCCGCTGACCACCACATTCTGTTTAAAGATATCCGCTCTCTTTCATCCCTGAGCATGATGGATGCGGTCATCATCGAAGAAAATGGAACGATTACTTCCCATGACCTGATGGTCACCGATTTCATACCAGCTGATGATGTGCCTGCTTCTCATCTTGAATACATCATCTATGCCCTGCTTTCCAAGAGCAGACAGCCATTTTCCAAAGCTGTCATCCGGTATCTGCGCACAAAGAAAGTCAGCGATGTACAGGATAAGGGAGACTTCATCTCTCTCAACAGAAGGGGAAGATCCATCTATAACTCTGTTGGAAGATGTACCTATGGTACACCAGAACACCTTGCCAAAGATGGTATAGGCATTGCGGCATGGCATGAAACAATCCAGCACCTGCAGGAAGAAGGCAAACAGGTGATGTTATTTGTTGAAGATGGACGCATCATCGGTGCAGTTGCGACAAGAAGACCTATTCTTGAAGGTACAATGCACACCCTGAAAGCTTTACAGGCAAAAGAAATCACAACCATTGTCATCGCAAGGGGAGAAGAAAACGAAGCCGCATGGCTTAAGAAACAAATCCCTGTCGATGAACTGCTCTACAACCCTGATGAAGCTGCATTACGCAACAAGATGAGAACATTGAAACAGGAAGGCTTATGCATAGCCTATATCAGTAATACCCATCCTGAACATTTTGAAGATGTTGCGGATATATGCATTGCTTCTGACTGCGGTACAGATATTGCAAGAAGTGGTTGTGGTATTCTTCTTACCAGAGATTCCCTGGAAGATTTCTATCAGGCAATCCAGAACTCAGAGTCCATGGGAAAAACCATCCGCAAAGGACAATCCGCTGTTGTCTTCTACCATGTCATCATGGTCATCCTGATGGGCATTGCCATCCCGGCACTGTTCCACTTCACCTTCCCCATCTTCCTGAGTGCTGCATTCCCACTGCTCATTTCCCTTATCATTCTGCACAAAACAACAAAGGACTGAAATCCAGTCCTTTTTCATTCTCCATATACCATTGTATTCCACAAAGAAAGATTGGCTGCATAATCCACACCTAGTACCATCATCCCATTCACCACAAGGTCATAGGAAGTACCAGGAGATGGCATGGTGAACTGTTGCAGTTCATAGCTGTTCATATCTGCCATGATCAATAACAGCTTTGCAATATCTCCCTCACTCAAATCTGTCCCAATATCTGGCAGCAGTTCTTCCGCCAGGGAATGTAATTCAAACAAACTGCACCGTTTCAGCTTCTCAAGACACTTTGTGATCACATTGCGCTGTCTTTCTGTACGGTTGTAGTCTGTACCGGTATAGCGGTTACGGCTATAGCCTAATGCCTGTTTTCCAAAAAGATGTAAATCAACCGTATCTGTTTCCGGTATTGGCACAATACCATCTTCCTTATCCGCATCAAAGATCGTGCCATTCATACTGCGGACATAATCATTCATCACTTCCACTTCATCCCTGGACAATGTCAAATCCACACCATGCAGGGCATCCACCATCTCAGCCACAAACTGGAAGTTCACCACAATGCATTTATCCACCGCAATGCCAAAGTTTGCCTGAATAGTCTGATATAACAACTCTGCACCACCATAGGCATATGCTGCATTTAACCGGTTATTGCCATACCCGGGGATAGAAACATAACAATCTCTCATCAAAGATGTCATGACCATCTTCTTATCATCGGTATTGATGGTAAACAATATCATCGCATCAGACCTTCCCTCAAGGTCATCATTCCTTGAATCCACACCAATGCACAGGATATTGATGAGATGTTCATCCAGGGTAGCCTGCCCCTGCATTGCCTCAAGATTCTTTTCCACTTCTTCTTCAAGTTTTTGTTTCATCTCTTCTGGTGATTCGCTGGCAGCAGGTTCCTCCTCTGCTTCCAGGATTCCGCTTCCCTTGCCCACTTCTTTCCCAAGCAATCCATAATAATGCCTGTATACAGCAACACCACCAAGCAGGATGGAAATCACTACCGCAATGATGCCAAAATGTACAACCCTCTTCTTTTTCATATCTGTTCCCCATTGTATCCAACTGTTTTCATTTTACGACGAAGTCTTATATTCTTCATCTATCTTGTGTCATTCACATAATAATTGCGTTACTGATGTGAACAAAAAAAACAATCCCGAAGAACAACTGTTCTTCGGGAATGCTTACTTATGTTTTCCTTTTTTGTTTTTGTAATAATAAGCACCGTATTTATAGTAGTCCTTATAATAATACGAACTACCCTTCTTCCCAGTATCCACACGATTCAACACAATACCGAGAAGCGGACTTCCTGCCCGCCTTAATGCCTGTACAGATTCATTGACAAATCTCTTCTTTGTAAATCCACTGCGCACAACGAGCACTGTGCCATCGGAGAACTTGGAAATATTCAATGCATCCGCAACACTGCCTAGCGGCGGTGTATCCAGAATAATGCAATCAAATGTTTCCCGACAATTTTCCAGCAATATACGAAATCTTTCACTTTCCAAAAGAATTGTAGGATCTGCTACAGATGTAGTCACCGGCAACATATAGCCGTTAGGCACATTTGTTTTGTAGACTACATCCGGAATATCCGCCTGTCCGGAAAGCAGATGAGCAATACCGACAAACTCGCCGCTGGCAGTCATGTTCAATACCGATCTTGCCTCGGACATTCTCAAATCACAATCGATATGCAATACCCGCTTGCCCACACCAGCAAGAGATCTCCATAAGCCTTGAGAGATAAAGGACTTACCTTCATTCGGCATCGTACTGGTGATCATGATGACCTTGATGTCCGATCCTGTAAAGCTGAGGTTAACACGCAGCTGGTTGATGGACTCCGTCACATCGAAAGGAAGATCTGGCAGGTTGTTGATCTGAAGACTCTTCATTACCGTTTACCTCCCTTTTTTGTATTCTTCTTTTTCTTTGACTTGCGGCTTTCAGGAACTGTCGCAAGCGGCTGAATGCCAAAATACTTGTAAATATCTTCTTGGGTTGTGAATGTATCATTCATGAGATATCTCACAACAAGGAAGGCGATGTAAACAAAAGCTACACCCAAACCACCGATCATGACATTTTTGCTGGTACTTGGAGAAGACTTTGTCTCGGGCACAACAGCTGTTTCATATACAGAAGGTTCTTCTGTATTCATGACATCCGGTAAATAATCCTTCGCAAGCTCAGCAACCTCATTTGCCATGTCCGCAGAAAGCTGTGCATCAGCTGTTGTCACACTGATGCTCAGAATTCTTGTATCCGATGGATTGCTGATGGAAATCATGTTTGCAACATCCTGCACGGTTGTGTCTTCCAGGTTCAAATTACTAATCACATCTTCCAGCAATGGACGGCTTGTGATCAACTGCTGGTAGTCAGCTGTCAACTGTGAACTCATCTGTAAAGATGACAGGTCTACTACCGAATTCTTACCGGTTGAAAGAATGTACATCTTGGAAGTTGCCGTGTATTTCGGTGTGATGAGAAATACCGTAAAAAGCAGGGCAACAATACATCCTGCAAATAAACAGATAATAATTTCTATAATATGATTCCAGAGAAGATAGAAGATTTCCGAAAGATCAATTTCTTCTTCCTCTTCACTGACTGTCAGACTCTGCACGCTCTCCGTCTGACCCTGATTCAGAGTTTCTTTATTCCCCACAATGTCCTCCTTATAGAGTTACTGCACTATTATACTGTATACGCGTATTTTTCGCTCCTTCAAAATGTTCTTTTTCTCAAAAAACAGGTACAATATCTTGACTTTAGAAGCTATAAAACATGAAAAGCAGCGATAACCCCAGTATTTATCGGGAATATCGCTGCTTTGCGTTTGCCGTGGTTATGTAGATAATTTGCCTGCCTTTACTTGTATCGCAATAATTTTTTTATCTGATCTCTTGTCCTGTATTTCCGGTTGAGTTCAACACCGAATTCCTCTGCCAGTGCATCTGTGATTTCATCTCTGTACAGAAACTGATATGTGTTGGTATCTATATTTACACAGCTGTATTTCTTCAGGGATTCTATGATCCGGAGGATTGAATATCTGTTGCCTAATCTCTTTTCAAGAAGCCTTGTGATTACCAATGCTACAAAGCAGATCAGAAAATGTCCTTTGATATGTTCTGGTGTCCATACAAATACCGGACGTGACTTGAGGTATGATTTTGTTACCTTGAAGCTTTCTTCTATTTTTGCCAGCCCTCTGTATATCTTTCTGATTTTATAGTCGTCATATTCTATTTCGCTTGTGACTATCGCATAATAGCCATCATACTTTTCTTCCTCTGCCATCTTTTCGTAGTTTACTGTCAGCTGGAGGTCTGTTTTGATTTCCCCGGTTTCTTTGTCAAACGCAATGTTGTCTATGTAATACGCAGCTCCATATGATGTGGCACGGGTATAAGCCTGTGGATTTTTGACAATCTTTTCTGCTTTCTCTATCATCTTCTGCCGTTCATACCGCTGTTTCATCATGTATTTGAAGGAGAAATACACCATCTGCTTCTGACAGACATTTACTTTTACTTTTCTTTTGCCGTCTTTCAAGATTTTGATTTCTCTGGCAATGACACGGGATTTATGGGTGAAAGCTATTTTCTCTTTGCCCTCGTTGTCTTCTTTATCCTCTTCCACAATATCGACTTTGTATCCTTCCTCATCAAGAACCCACTCCTTAAATTCGGTACTGGCACCTCTTACCGACTGCCCATAGACATATCCATCCCGCGGATTGTCCCGTTCTTCGTTTTTACCGGCAAGAAAGAAGATGTTGTCCGATGTGTTGAGCCCCCGGTCAGCCACAACAATTGTCCGCTCAATTCCATAATCCCTTCTCACTCTGGAAGTGACAGGGCGGAGTGATAATTTTTCACTTTCGTTTCCGGGGAAAATATTATAGGCAAGAGGAATCCCGTCACTATCCATAAGCAGCCCCATTTCAACAATGGGATCTGGACGCTTGTTTTTCTCCGGACCTCTTTTTCTGAGCCCATTTCTGATGATATTTCCCTCATCATCCACCACATCTTCATCGTTGTACTCAATTTCAAAATAGAAATTTGTACAGTCATAATAGGTGGTAGAAGTGTCCCTGTTGTACTGGTCACGGGTATTTTTATAAAGCAGACGTTCAATTTTTTCCTTGTTGGCAGCCAGAATATCCAGACAGTCATACATTGAATCCCTGGTAACACCTTTTTCAAAACCCTCAAAGAAAATATTGCGGTTGTCGAAAGTAGAAAGTTTGCTTGCCGGATAAAGAATTCTGGAAAAGACAAGCAGTTCAAGATTTTTGTTCAAAGACCATTTGAAGTCTGAACGTTTCTGGATATCAGAAAGAAAAGCAGGAAGACCAAGCTCAAGGTAAATATATTTAAGGGCAAAATAGCCAACATTCAGAAAATTGTTTCCGGAAAGAAGAGGAGCGTTCATGTCTATGCGGACGGTCTGGAAAGCTTCTTCCTTTTTATCCTGGTTCATCTTTACAACAAGTTGTTCATAATAGGCAAGGTCATGACCGGTCTGGTCGAGATAGCCGATAGTCATAATACTTCTCTTGGCCTGTCTGCCGTCAGAGCTACGGTAGCTTTCAAGGACGGCAAGATAGAGGCGTCCATTTTTATTGATCTTGGAAAGGTACATAAGCGGTGGTCCTCCGGTACAATTATACCATACATATCCACAAATATCTACATAAAAAAGTTAAATTATTGACAAGAAAAATCCCCTTGTCTAAAGGGGATCTGAACACTGTTAGATTTGTTTAACCTCTAAACTCGGGGGATCATTGATGATCTTTCCGGTCTTCTCAGGTGAAGGTTGCACGTTGTGGCAAG
>CAJKOS010000034.1 GCA_905201565.1 uncultured Erysipelotrichaceae bacterium | reverse complement strand
TCAAACTTCTTAAAGGGAAGCCAAAAGCTTCCTGGAAGCTCCGACTTCTATAAGTCGGAGTAGTTCACATTGTGTTGAAGTGTTATGCATTATACAGAAGTGAAGAAAAGAAAAAAGAAGAATCGTGATCATACAGAAGTACGCCGCATGCTCAGTGAGAGGTTCGCTGAACAAAGAGAGAATGTTTTTTTTGAAACAGTCACATCTGCCAGGGAGGAACTTGTTGAAGATGCGGAGTTGTATGACTGCTGGATGATCCACGGAGAAAACAACCAGAGACCGGATATTGATGTGATCAGGTCGTATTTTCATGATAAAGAGGGCAGGATGGATATCATTTTCCGTGACAGCGATGTCATTGTGTATCCGATTCCTGCCGATTCCATGGAAGAAATTGACAACCGGATTGATGATTTTCTTTCCTATATAAAGAAGCAGGGCATACACGCCTTCATCGTGCACAGCTTTAATATGATGTGGATGGAACAGTTCTGCAGTATGTATCGTTCCGCCATATCATCTCTTGAAGATCTTCGCACGATCTTTCCGACAAGGGATTGTTATTCCTACCAGCATGTATGCTTTGTCACTTCTATCCGTGAATTATATGAAAGTGGCAGATTCTATGAAGACTGCAAATATCTTCTTGGCAATCTCGAACACCGCTATCCGCTTGGTGAACCGATCAAGGTGTTAGAGGTGTATTTCCTGGATGCCGGCATGGATCTTGTGGACACCGCCAAAAGGCTTTACCTGCACCGCAATACGGCAAAATACCGATTGCATAAAATCAGTCATCTCATCGGTATCGATGTGCTGGATGCGACAAAATCACAATTCCTGATCATGGCCCTTGCCATGGGAAGGTTATGGGAGAATGAACAAAAGGCGTGATGCCTTTTTTCTGTATGTGAAAAAAGAGTTGAAAAGTTTTAGCACTCATATTGACAGAGTGACAAGGCTGATTATAATAACATGTGTTAGCAATCATACAGCATGAGTGCTAAGATATTAGACAGGAGGCAATTGTATGATTAAACCATTGCATGATTATGTATTACTTGAAAAAGTAAAAGAAGAAGAAAAGACAGAAAGCGGCATTATTCTGACAACAAAGGAAGCCAAGGATGAACCAAGCCACGGTATTGTTGTGGCAAAGGGACCTGGCAAGATGGAAGATGGAAAGCTGGTTGAGATTGAAGTCAATGCTGGTGACCGCGTCATCTATAAGAAGTATTCCGGAACAGAAATCAAGGAAGACAAGAAGGATTATCTTCTGATCAAGGCAGAAGATATTCTCGCTGTCATTGAATAACAGGAGGCAATGAATAATGGCTAAGGAAATTAAATATGGTAAAGATGCAAGACAACTGATGCTCGATGGTGTCAATAAGCTCGCAGATGCAGTCAAGGTTACACTTGGTCCAAAGGGCAGAAATGTAGTTCTTGAAAAGAGCTATGGTTCTCCGGTGATCACCAACGATGGTGTAACAATCGCCAAGGAAATCGAACTGGAAGACAAGTATGAAAACATGGGCGCAAAGCTTGTGTATGAAGCTGCCAACAACACAAATGATGTTGCTGGTGATGGTACAACAACAGCTACCATCCTGACCCAGGCAATGATCACAAATGGTCTCAAGGCTGTCGATAAGGGCGCAAACCCTGTTCTTATGAGAGAAGGTATGGAAAAAGCCGCTAAGGTTGTGGCTGAAAAGCTTCTTGAAAAGAGCCACCAGGTAGAGACAAACGATGATGTAAGAAATATCGCAACAGTTTCTTCTGGCAATGAAGAGATCGGTTCCATCATTGCGGAAGCTATGGAAAAGGTTGGCAAAGACGGTGTCATCAATGTCGATGAGTCCAAGTCTTTCGAAACAAGCCTTGAAATGACTGAAGGTATGCAGTATGACAAGGGTTATGTTTCCCCATACATGGTTACTGACCGTGACAAGATGGAAGTAGAAATGGACAACCCGCTGATCATGGTAACTGACCAGAAGGTAAATACCATTCAGGATATCCTGCCGGTATTGGAAGGTGTTGTAAAGTCCAACCGCGCATTGCTCATCATTGCGGATGATTTTGACAATGAAGTTATGAGCACCCTCATCCTCAACAAGCTGAGAGGTACATTCAATGTCGTCGCAACAAAGGCTCCTGGCTTTGGTGACAATGCCAAGAACCAGCTTGGTGATATCGCTGCGATGACAGGTGCAGAGTTCTATGCAAAGGATCTTTCCATGAACCTTGCGGATATGAAGCTGGAAGACCTCGGTTCTGCAAAGAAGGTTGTTGTTTCCAAGGATAAGACAACGATCATCGATGGTGCAGGTGACAAGTCTGCAGTTGAAGCACGTGTCAATGAAATCAAGGCAACCATTGAAAATACAACAAGTGACTATGACAAGAAGAAGCTTCAGGAAAGACTTGGCAAGCTCACAAATGGTGTAGCTCTCATCAAGGTTGGTGCTACAACAGAAACAGAGCTCAAGGATAAGAAGCTGCGTATTGAGGATGCCCTCAATGCTACAAAGGCTGCTGTCGCTGAAGGCGTCGTTACAGGTGGTGGTCTTGCATTGATCAATGCCTATAAGGATGTCAAGGATACATGCAAAGATGATGTAGTCGATGTACAAAGAGGTATCAATGTAGTGCTTGATGCCCTCAAGATGCCAATCATGCAGATCGCTGAAAATGCTGGTTATGATGGCAATGAGATCTTCGACAAGCAGATGGCACAGAGCGAAAACGTCGGTTTCAATGCCAAGACGGGTGAATGGGTTGATATGTTCAAGACAGGTATCATCGACCCGACCAAGGTCACAAGAACTGCATTGCTCAATGCCGCAAGCATCTCTGGTCTCTTCATTACAACAGAGGCTGCTGTTGCAGAACTTCCTGCCAAGGAAGCAGCACCAGCACCAATGCCACAGTATTAATGCATAACACAGAACTGCAGAGCATATCTGCAGTTCTTTTTGTTTGTGACGAAATTGTCAGTTGCGGGTTTGTCAATTCAATGTAAAATAAAGAAATGCAGGAAATCGATATGTTGCTTGGATTGAAAATGATTGCTATAACCCTCATCCTGATGATTGTTTTTGAGGGCACAGGGATTTTTGTCAAAAGATTGTTAAAGCTTGAAGGAAACGGCTATGAAGCACCAGTTGGGGCAATGGCGCTGTTTGCCTGTGCAGAGGTGTGCTTTCTGCCGGTGTTTCTCTTTCATCTGCCACTGGAATCCGCTATGTGGATTCTTGGCGTGTTGTTATGTTTTGGCATGTTTGCGGTTATCTATGAACATAGAAGGATAATCCGCAGCATATTGCGCAAGGATACGCTGTACCTGGCTCTATCTTCTGTTCTTTTTGTCTTCGTGCTTTTATCAGGCAATACGCAGCCTGCCATTTTTGAAGAAGCACTGGCTATACAAAGTGGTGGTACAGCAGCGGCTGGTACGATGATGCAGGGGTATGCCGCAACAACCGCATGGTTATTGCGATATACAGACCCTATGCTTATCTCCATGGTATCAGGGTGCCTTTTTCATGCCCTTCTATCCGCATTTTCCATGAATGTCATCCGTTCATTCCATCTCAAGAATCCATGGTTTGTGTTTACCCTTGGATTATATGCCCTGTTTTACAGCAGTTTTATGGACTGGATGATCTTTGAAGCCTATATGCCTGAAACATGGCGCATTCTTGTGATTGCCATCGTGTTATGGCTGATCTATGGGTATGTGGAAGAAAACAAAGAGACGATGGTCGGGCTGACCATGCTGGCTGCTGGAGCTGGATTATTTTTCTCGGATGGCTTTGATATGATTGTATGCATGATCTATTACTGCCTTGGGGTATGGCTTGTATCCCGGAAGAGGTCACATACGATCTTTGATCTTGCTTTGTTATGCAGTGTGCCGTTTTACTACAAGGCGGTGCAGATGCTTATGGAAACGGTCTGGATTGGTGTTTTGATGGTTGCCGGGTATACGCTGTTTCTCTATGGCTTCCGCCATCGTCCGTTCCGCAGGGTCGTATTGCGTACAGAGGACTGGCTGTATGAACACGGGGTGAAGATCTTTGCGATCGGGGTACCGGTGGTTCTTGTTGTGCTTACTGCGCTTTGCTTTCTGTTTTTCCGCGATGCGCTTGTTCCGCTTTCCACCTATCGGTATTTCCTTGAAAGTGAACCGACAAAAGGGTACTTTTTCCTTGATGGAAGGTGGACGACCTATGTGCTGAACATCTTCCGCTGGGCGGGGATGATCATCCTGTTGCTGAGAGCGGATAGTGAAGGAAAACAGGAAACACGGTATATGTATATCCTGATGCTCGCCTTGTTTGTCAATCCGCTTTCCATGGGACTTGTCGCAAGATATACAGGTGTAACTGCCTATGCCTCAGCCTTTGAAATCTTCTTTAATCCATTTACGGATATTCTGCTATTGATTATGGTCTATCGCATGTTTGAATGGCAGGTGATCGGACAGTGGGTGCTTGAGATATTCCTTGTTGTGGCAGTTATTGCTGGCAATGCTGGTTCGTTTGTGGGTCTTTCCCAGGGCTTGTTTACCGATTCGATCAGAACAGAGGAGATACAGGAATGAACGTTTACGATTTCGACAATACGATTTACCGTGGGGATTCCACCTTCCAGTTTGTCTTGTGGCTGTATGGACATCGTCCAAAGACATTGTTGTCATTGCCAAGGACATTGTGGTTTGGGCTCTTGTATGGATTGCATGTAGTGCCAAAGCTCACGTTCAAGGAAAACCTCTACCACATGTTTGTGCATGTAAAGGATATGGATGAGGTTTCTGATGCATTTGTGGAAAGCCATATGGATCGGATAAAGGGCTGGTACATACAGCAGCATAAAGCGGATGATGTTGTCATTTCCGCTTCCCCGGAATTTATGATCAGCCGATTCTGCAGGAAGCTTGGCATCCGTTATGTGATGGCTTCCGTCGTAGATGCACAGAGTGGAAAGTACAGTGGTATCAATTGTCATGGGGTGGAGAAGGTGAGAAGGTTTCAGGCAATGTTTGCCGGGAAGAAGATTGATGAGTTCTACAGTGATTCATTGAGCGATTCACCTTTGGCTGCCATTTCCCAAAAGGCATATGTTGTCAAAGGGGATGAGATGACCGTATGGCCACAAGAGGCTATGGAAAAAGCCATGCAACAGATGAAAGAGGACACATCACTTTCTGATATACTATAGGACGTACGGAGGTGCCATGAAACAGAAGAAGAAACTAGCACTGGCTCTTGCATTATGTATAGATGTGACGCAGATGCCTGCAGTATATGCGGATGAAGATTATTCGGATACAGCTTACTGGACAGAGCTTTGTACAGGTGATAATGCATCGGATAACAAAGATGCCTGCCAGGGATTTCTCGACTATATGACTTCACAGTCCGATTCCCTTGAATCGACCATTTCGGGCATTGATGACCAGCGGGAAGAAGTGTCCGCTAACATTGAAGAATATGCTGCTCTGATCGAACAATATCAGAATGAAATTGATGACCTCAATACACAGATTGAAGATCTGCAGACAAAAATTGATGAAAAGCAAAAGGAAATTGAAGAAAAGGAAGATGAGGTGGTAGTGCTGAGAGACCGTGTTGGTCAGCAGGTGGAGAACACCCAGCCGACAATGCGCCTTTCCCGTTACTTCGATATTCTCATGGGTGCCAAAACATTGACGGATTTTCTGCGCATTGCCAATGGTCTTTCGGATATTACCGAATATAGTGAAAACAACCTGAAGAAGCTGAACCAGCTGATTCTTGAACTCAACAAGGCAAAGGATGAACTTACCGCAAGCCAGAATGAGCTCAAGACAAAGCAGGAAGAAGTACTCGCCAAGCAATATGAGGCAGAGATGATTCAGGAAGAATATAAGAAGCAGGAAGCTGAACTTGTGGCACAGCGTGCAGCGATTGTATCAAATATTGATGAAATCCAGGGTCTGATGGAAGAAATCAACGATGCCCTTGGAACGATTACCGCTTCTCCTGGCTGGACATATCCGGTACCGGGCGTAAAGATGACACCAGGTGCTGGCACATGGAACTATGCAAGTGGTGGACGCCACTATGGTGAAGACTTCGGGTTTGGTGTAGTCTATGGCGAAAGCTATGCGGTAGCTGCTGCAAATGGTGTGGTGCTGATGGCAAATGATGCCGGCTGCGGTTATGGGCATATCGGTGACTATTGTCCGGTAGTCGGAGGAGGAAATGAAATCCTGCTATTGGTCAATGTTAACGGAAGCTCCTATGGTGTCAAATACTATCACCTTATGACCGGTACATTTGGGGTACAGACAGGGGACCTTGTCAGTGCAGGTGACTACCTTGCCAAGGTTGGTTCTTCTGGCAACTCGACCGGACCACATTGCCATATCTGTGTGTATTATCTAGGCAGTTCTGACAACTTTGCCTACTATGCACAATCCTGGAATGGTGATATGGCGATGAATACCGGCTGGAATACATATTCGGAAAGAATTTGTGAAAATGGTGCTTCTGCACCATGCAAGGTCAAGCCGGAATCGGTATTTGGTACAGGCTGGTAAACAAAAATCTCACGGGGAAACAAACTTTAGCAGGTTTGTCTCTTTGTGAGGTTTTTTTGTCTCGAAACGTGTATAATCACATATAGAGAGTAAACACAGGAGGAATATCATGTCATCATTTACATTAGCGGGTGACAAAGCGAGTGTCACAGTTGATGAACACGCTTCTGAAATTCACAGTTTCAAGAGCACAGAGACAGGACTTGAGTACATGTGGCAGGGGGATCCCGCTTTCTGGAAGGGGAGAAATCCAACCCTGTTCCCGATGGTGGGCAGCACATGGGACAAGATCCTGCACATCAAGGGTAAGGAATACCATACCGGTAACCACGGTTTTACCCGCAACAGTGATTTCACATGCATAAAGCATGATGAAAAGGAAATTGTCATGGAGCTGAAGGATTCCCCAGAAACCCTGGAACAGTATCCATATGCCTTCACATTGCGCATCACCTATACATTGGAAGGCACGACACTTTCCATCCACTATGCCATTACAAACGATAATAACGAAGTGATGCCATTCAACTTCGGTCTGCATCCGGCATTTAACTGCCCGATCAATCCGGAAGGCAAGTTTGAAGACTGCTATCTGGAACTTGGCACCCCGGAGACATTTACATGGAAGACAACCACACTCGACCATGAAACAAAGATTGCATTAGACAGAAATGCCCTTGCGGATACGATCATCATCACCGAACCTGAAAGTACATCTGTTTCTTTGACCGATGGTACTCATGGTGTACGGGTTGGTTTCAAGGGATACCGCTGGCTTGCTTTCTGGAGTCCAAATGCACCATTTATATGCATTGAACCATGGTATTCCCATGCGGATTTTGAAAAGGTGGAAGTGCCGTTTGAACAGCGTGAAGGTACACAATTCCTGAATCCACATGATACATTTGAGGCATCTTATACAATTACAGTATTTTAAGGGAGGTTTGTATGTTTAATATTGTAGTATGCAAAGATTATGATGAAGTGAGCAGTGAAGCTTTCAAAGTCATGAAGGAAACCCTCGACAAGGGTAATCCTGTACTTGGCCTTGCGACAGGCAGTACACCGGTTGGTCTTTATAAGAAGATGATTGCAGACCATAACAGCAGAGGTACTTCCTATAAGGGTGTTCTCACATTCAACCTGGATGAATATGTAGGTCTTCCAAAGGATCATGAACAGAGCTATTACACATTTATGCATGAGAATCTGTTCAACAGCATCGATATTCCAGAAGAGAATGTTCACATTCCGCTCGGTGATACCGAAGATCCAGAAGGTGCTGCTAAGGCGTATGAAGATGAAATGAAGAAGTATACTGTTGATCTGCAGGTTCTCGGTATTGGTTCTGATGGTCACATCGCCTTCAATGAACCAGGTACACCATTTGATTCTGAAACACATATCACAGACCTTGCGGAACAGACCATCAAAGACAATGCCCGCTTCTTTGAAAATGATCCTTCCAAGGTTCCTACAAAGGCAATCACCCAGGGTCTTGCGACAATCATGCGCGCCAAGACAATCCTGCTCATCGCAACAGGTGCTAACAAGGCTGATGCTGTATATGGCATGATCAAGGGTCCGGTCACAACAGACTGCCCGGCAAGTGTTCTGCAGAACCATGAGAATGTCTATGTCATTCTCGATGAAGCAGCTGCCGCAAGAATTCACTGAGCATAACAGTAGAAAGATATCCTCTTTTCTGCCATACTACAGGTAACAAGAGGAGGTATCGCTCATGGATATTGTGAAAAACGCTGCTGAATATGATGCAGTTCTTGCTGGAAACAAGTCCGTATTCGTCGATTTCTATGCGGACTGGTGCGGACCGTGCAAAATGCTCGGACCGGTTGTGGAGGAACTTGCCGCAGAAAACCCTGATGTGAAGTTCATCAAGGTCAATGTGGACAACAATCCGGATATTGCCGGCAGATATGGCATTATGTCCATTCCGACAATGCTTGTCTTCAAAAATGGTGAACAGGCAGGTGCTTCGGTTGGTTTTATGCCTAAACCACAGGTACAGGAACTCGTCAACAAAGCAAAATAGTTTTTGGGAAGGAGCCCTTTATGGAGCTGTTGATCATCTTCATGAGGGGTTCCTTTTTTTGTTCTTTGTAAAGTTTAGAATTTCTAAACAAAATGTATTGCATTATGGTCACGAATCTGTATAATGTTTCTGGTTACATCGTACGTGATCATTTGTTTAGTTAAACTAAACATGGAGGTGAGGCTATGATCGATATCGGCAATCGTATCCGCCAGCTCAGGGTGAAGAATGAACTGACGCTGCAGGAACTTGCCAGCCGGACAGAACTGACGAAAGGATTCCTTTCACAACTGGAGAGAAATCTCACATCGCCATCGCTGACAACACTGGATGATATCTGTGAAGCACTGGGAACGGATCTTGCCCATTTCTTTATGGAAGAAGGCAATGAGAAGGTCGTGTTTACCCCGGAAGATGCGTTTATTGACGAACAGGAAGATATGACGATTCACTGGATTGTTCCAAGTGCACAGAAAAACAGTATGGAACCGATTCTTCTCGAAATTGAACCGATGAAGAAATCGATGGTCATCGATCCTCATGAAGGAGAAGAGATGGGTTATGTGCTCTCTGGCAGGGTAGTTCTTGTAAGAGAAGGAGAACGCAAAGGTATTGTGGCCAAGAAAGGCGATACGTTCTACCTGCATGGCAACCAGACACATTATCTGGAAAACCGCACACGTACGAAGGCTGTTGTTTTGTGGATCAGCACACCACCGGTGTTCTGATGAAACGGGGAGGGGAAAATGAAGAAACTGATTGAAATTAAAAATGTTGTCAAGACATTTGGCAGCCAGGTTGTTCTCAAGGGGATTTCCCTGGACATTTATGAAAATGAATTCGTGACATTGCTTGGACCATCTGGATGTGGCAAGACGACACTGTTGCGCATGATCGGCGGTTTCCTTGATCCGGATGAAGGTCACATCATCATCGATGGTGAAGATCAGTCTGGCGTACCGGCATATAAGAGAAATGTCAATACGGTATTCCAGCACTATGCGCTCTTTCCACACCTCGATGTGTATAAAAATATTGCATTTGGTCTCAATATCCAGAAGATGCCAAAGGATATCATCGATCAGAAGGTATCCCGTATGATTTCCCTTGTCGGCCTTGAAGGATTTGAACACCGCGATGTCACATTGCTTTCCGGTGGTCAGCAGCAGCGTGTTGCGATCGCAAGAGCGCTTGTCAATGAACCAAAGGTTCTGTTGCTGGATGAATCGCTTTCTGCCCTGGATAAGAATCTGCGTAAGGAAATGCAGATGGAACTCAAGGATATCCAGAAGGAAGTCGGTATCACCTTCGTATTTGTCACCCATGACCAGGAAGAAGCGCTGACGATGAGTGACAAGATTGTCATCATGAAGGATGGTGAAATCGAACAGATCGGTACACCGGTAGAAGTGTATAACGAACCGATCAATGAATATTGTGCGAAGTTCATCGGTGATTCCAACATCATCGATGGCATCATGAAAAAGGACAGACTCGTCTCCTTTGATGATGTGGACTATGCGTGTGTGGACTATGGATTTGGTGAAAATGAGAATGTTGACATCGTCATTCGTCCGGAAGATATCGATATCGTTCCACGTAACAGAGGTCTTTTGAATGGTGAAATCAAGTCAGTATTGTTCAAGGGCGTGCACTATGAAGTTATCGTAGAAACAAGTTCCGGTACTTCCAAGACTGTTACGATGCATGTTACAAAGGCACAGGATGTCACCAATGATGAAGCACATGAAAAGATCAGTGCCTCCAGTTTCTATATGGACCTTGAAGACGTTGAGGGGATGACAGACCGTGAGATCATCGCCCGTGCCAATGCGCAGGCATGGAATGATGAAAACGAAGATGTTTCCCTTTCCAAGGTGGAATATGATCTCAAACCGGAGACAGGTTCCTACCCTTGTACATTTGGTACAGACAAGGGTACAGAGATCACCATTCAGATTCATGTCGTCAAGCCACGTGTTGTTGAAGACGCCAGCAATGAAGAGATGATCCAGGCATTTGACTTCTATCGTTCAGCTGATGAAATCCAGGAATCTGTCGCATTGGATACAGACCTTGTCAGATGGGCAGATGCCTATGCCTGGGATACAGAGGATAATTCCAGAGTGGATATCTGGGATGTCAAATATGACTTTGATGAAGATGACATCAAAGAAGGGGATTATCCGATTACTTTCTCCACCCAGGGACGTGAGCTCAAGATTGAAACAACGGACCGCTATGAAGTAGGTCAAAGAATTGGTCTCTATTGGAATCCGGAAGATATCCATGTCATGAGGAAGATGGGTTAAGAAGATGAAACAGTTCAATAAACTTGTTGTTCCATACATCATCTGGATGACGATCATGATCGTGGTACCGATGCTGATGATTGTGCTCTATGCGTTTACCGCAAAGGGTAACTCGGTGCTGACATTGAAGTTCACCCTGGAGAACTTCGCCCGTTTCTTCTCGGATTCGATTTTTCCAAGTGTATTGTACCGTTCACTCAAGATGGCATTTGTGACGACCATCATCTGTATTGCCATCGGTTATCCTACGGCATATTACATGGCACGTCTCAAGCCAAATTCTCAGGCTCTTGCTGTATTGCTTGTGACATTGCCAATGTGGATCAATATGCTTGTGCGCACCTATGCATGGAAGGGTATTCTCTCCAATTTCGATGTGCCTGCTGAAGTGGCTGTCTATATTGGTATGGTCTATAACTTCCTGCCATTTATGATCCTGCAGATTTACAATGCCCTTGGCAAGATTGATCCGGCATTGATTGTTGCCGCTCAGGACCTTGGCGCAAGTGACAGGGAAACATTCCTGCGCGTGACATTACCGCTTTCTCTAAGTGGTGTTGTCAGCGGTATCACCCTGGTATTTCTGCCAGCGGTATCTTCCTTCTTTATTCCGAAACTGCTCGGTGGAGGAAGCTATGTATTGATTGGTAATCTCATCGAGGACTACTTCGTCAATACCGGTGACTGGAACTTCGGTGCAGCCATCAGTATGATCATGGCCATCATCATCCTGATCTCCATGTATGTGACACGTAAGCTCGACAAGGAACCAAAGGAGGTATCTGACTGATGAAAAAGAAGAATAAGATATTTTCCAAGGTATTCTTTGCCCTGGTCATGGCATTCTTCTATCTGCCGATCATCTATGTTGTCTTCTTCAGTTTCAACTCTTCCAAATCGCTCTCCCGTTTCAGCGGTTTCTCCCTGCGGTGGTATGAGAGCATGTTCAATAACCGCAACATCATGGAAGCTATCTTCTATACGGTCCTTTGTGCAGTGCTTGCTACATTGATTTCTACGATTATCGGTACAATCACCGCCATAGCTCTTTCTAAAAACAGAAAGGTTGTCCGGGAACTTGTGACACAGGTCAACAATTTACCGATGCTCAATCCGGAAATTGTCACCGCTATCGGTTTCATGTTGTTCTTTGCTTCTCTTGGCATTAAAACCGGTTTCGTGACGATGCTGCTGGCACATATTGCTTTCTGCATACCTTACGTCATTCTTTCAATCATGCCCCGGCTCAGAAGACTCGATCCGAATATGGCAGAGGCTGCTCTGGATCTAGGCTGTACGCCATGGCAGGCAATGTGGAAGGTCATTATTCCTCAGATCAAGGGTGGTATCATCGCCGGCGCATTGGTTGCCTTTTCGATGTCATTTGATGACTTTGTCATTTCTATGTTTACAACCGGACCGGGTGTGTCCAACATCTCTATCTATGTGTATTCCAGTGTTAAACGTGTCAATCCGACCATCAATGCACTGAGTGCCATTATTGTTTATGTAGTTACAGCAATACTTATTCTTGTGAATGTTATACCGATGATTAAAGACAGGAGGAAAAAGAAAAATGAAAAGTATCTTGAAAACGGTATCGCTTAGTGCTCTTGCACTGACCCTAGGCGCATGTTCTGGTTCGGGAAATGCGGTAGAACAGGTGGCGGACGCAAATGAACAATTTGGCTGTGATGTCATCAATGTGTTTTCTCCGAGTGAATATATAGGAGAAAATGTCATTTCCAACTTTGAGACAATGTACAATGCCCGTGTCAACTATGATCTGTTCGACTCCAATGAAATGATGTATACAAAGCTGCTTGGCGGAAGTTCCTATGATGTTCTTGTGCCAAGTGACTACATGATTGAACAGCTGATGCAGGAAGATATGCTGCAGCCGATCGATCAGGATGCGATGACTAACATTGACCTTCTCGATCCGAATGTTGTTTCTGCACAGAAGACTTTTGATCCAGATCTCAGCTATTCCGTTCCTTACTTCTGGGGTTCTGTAGGTCTTGTCTACAATACACAGACTGTTGATCCAGCCCTTATTGAAGAAGAGGGATGGGATATTCTGCACAACACAGACTACAAGGGAAAATTTTACTTTTACGATTCACAGCGCGATGGCTTCATGGTTGCCTTCAAGGCGCTTGGCTATTCAATGAATACCAATGATGATGAAGAAATCAATGCGGCATATGAATGGCTTGCTGAAATGAATGCGACAATGGAACCTGCCTATGTCACTGATGAAGTTATCGATGGCATGGCCAATGGCGAAAAGGATATCGCCGTCATGTATTCTGGTGATGCTTCCTATGTTCTTTCCGAAAATCCGGATATGGCATGGATCGAACCGAATCAGGGCACAAACATCTGGGTGGATGCGATGGTCATTCCTTCCAACTCCAGCTGCCCTGGTCTTGCGAATGCATTCATCAACTACATCATCAGTGAAGATGTACAGATGGAAAACTCAGCTTATGTCGGCTATACATCTGTTGATACAAAAGTTGCTGAATTCATGGCGAGCGAAGAAGGTGATTATTATGAAATTTCATCCTATGTGCCACGGTCTGGCTATGATAAGGATGAAGCATTCCATTACAATCCATCTCTCAAAGAAAAACTTGCGGATCTCTGGAATAAGGTCAAAGTAGGATAAGAAATGAAAAAGGAGGCAAATAAAGTGGTACCCATAAGGAGGACAGCACCTTGACAGTGCTGGTACCCCTGTGGT
>CAJKOS010000033.1 GCA_905201565.1 uncultured Erysipelotrichaceae bacterium | reverse complement strand
TGATCGAGCCAGCCTGCCCAAATCAAAAGATTAAACGAAACCTGCCGGGCCGGGATGAAGAGATCGAACGAATGATCACCCTGATCCGCAATATGGGAAAACTGGGGATCGAAACCCTTTGCTATAACTTTACGGCACATTTTAACTGGGTTCGCACTCGCTATCAAATTCCGGAACGCGGCGGTGCGCTGGTGACGGGCTACTGTCATGAAGATTGGGATCAGTCCGTTGTGACGGAGGCAGGAGTGGTAACGCAGGAAGAACTTTGGAAAAATATGGAGTACCTGCAGAAAGCTATTGTGCCGGCCGCAGAGGAAGCTGGTGTCCATCTTGCCCTTCATCCTGACGATCCACCGCAACCGGCAATTCAGCATGTGGGAAGAATCCTGACTAGTGCCGATGCTATGGAACGGGCGATCAATATTGTGCCTAGTGCCATGTGTGGCATCTGTATGTGCCAGGGAACCTTTGCCATCATGGGCGAAGATGTAGTGCACTGCATTGAGCGGTTTGGTCGGGCCGGAAAAATCAATCTGGTTCATTGATGAACTGGAAAAGCTGTTCAAAGAAGTATGTGTTCATTCATCAGACGATGCATTGAACAGAGTTGCTGTGCAAAAAGTTGGATATACGCTCAATCTCAGCTATGCTTTTGATTCTGCGTATCAAAGCGCTACAGAGTTCCTAGAAAAAGAAGTATTCTCGAAAGATATTCTGGATTTGCGCAATTTAGATAAGCGCTTGGTTGTATTGAATCTATTTTCTTCTAATTTAGATAAAAAACGTTTGAGTCTTGAATATATTGAAATTGCACCAAAAGTCTATTTATCAAGAAGGAAACTGTTAGAAGTTTATGGTCTTACTGTTGAAGATGTAGTTTCAATACAATCACTGATCACAAAGATTGATGACACATACTTCAATGGAAACAGTATCTGGGAAAAGGTGAAGGATGAACCATTGATTGATAAATTACAGGGTGACCGGTGGTTGTTGACGGGGATACTTCACCAGCAGCCTCATGTTTATTCTTTGCGCATAAAGGGTAACAAAATATTGTCTCAGACGAATTCCCTGAAACTTTCCAGTGTATGTGCATGGCTGGCAGAGCAGTATGGAAGAAAGTCGATTAGTGAAATGACAGAATTATTTAATAAGGTGTTTGATACCGATATACCATCTTATAAACTGGCAGATAAAATTAAGCAGGATGGGAAGTGGGATGTGGTTATAACAGATTCTATGGATGAATACCTGGATCAGGTTGCATCAAATCTGGATGATGAAGATTTTTTTGTTGAGGAGTTTTTCTGATTTCTGCCTGAATGAAATATGATCTTCTTTACAAAAACCTTAAATTGATGTAACAAAGATATGATAGATAACAGGGGAGTTTTCTATCAGAATAGGGCGGGGTGAAAGAATGAAAAACAGATTGACAAAGCTTGAGAGAAACTGGATTCTCTACGATGTTGGTAACTCAGCATTCACATTGCTCGTTTCTACCATCATGCCTCTCTACTTCAATTCCCTTGCGGAAGCAGGGGGTGTTTCTGAAGTAGACTATCTTGCATGGTGGGGTTATGCAGCTTCTATTTCTACGGCACTTGTTGCCATCATGGGACCGATTGTCGGTACTGCTACAGATAACAAAGGTTACCGTAAACCGATCTTTGCAGCATTTGTCATCATCGGTGCATTGCTCTGCGTTTCCCTTGGTTTTGCAAAGCAGTGGGTATTATTCCTGATTATTTACATCATTGGCAAGAGTGCATACAGCGTATCACTTGTCATCTATGACTCCATGCTCAATGATGTCACGACAGAAGAAAGGCTGAGCGATGTCAGCTCACAGGGTTATGCATGGGGTTATATCGGGTCCTGCATTCCGTTCATACTTTCTCTTGTACTTGTGCTGTTTGGTGAAAACTTCGGTGTTTCCATGGGTACAGCCATGATGCTCGCCTTTGTGATCACAGCAGTGTGGTGGGTGTTGTTCTCTGTTCCTCTTTTGAAAAGCTATAAGCAGAAGAACTTTGTTGAGAAAGAAAGCAGAGTTGCTTTGACGGACAGCTTCAGAAGAATTGGAAAGACGTTGAGCCATATCAAAGACCAGAAGGGTGTATTCCTGTTCCTGCTGGCTTTCTTCTTCTACATTGATGGTGTCTATACCATCATTGACATGGCAACTGCTTATGGATCTGCCATTGGTCTAGACAGCACAGCATTACTGCTTGCCCTGCTTGTTACACAGGTTGTTGCCTTCCCGTTTGCGATTCTTTTTGGCAAGATTGCAACAAAGTTCAAGACAAGTTCCCTGATTACGGTATGTATTGTGGCATATCTTGGTATTGCATTGTTTGCGATTACCCTTGCACAGGAATGGCAGTTCTGGGTTCTGGCAGTATGCGTTGGTATGTTCCAGGGTGGTATACAGGCATTGTCCCGTGCTTACTTCACAAGGATTATTCCTGCGGAAGAAAGCGGCGAGTACTTTGGTCTCTATGATATTTGCGGTAAGGGGGCTGCCTTCCTCGGTACAACCATTGTTTCTGTTGTTTCACAGCTTACAAACAGTGCGCAGCTTGGTGTAGGTGCTATTTCACTTATGTTTGTTATCGGTATATTCCTGTTCCGCAAAGCTGCAAAGGAAAATGCGGACAAAGTTGCCTGATAAGATCCTGCGGGATCTTTTTTTATTGAGCAGAAAGCCAGGTGACGGTATTATGGTCGTCGGAAGGAAATGAAATATGAATAGATGTACAGTCATTGTGGATGAAAAGGGATTGTCTTTCCTTGAAAAAGGACAATTGTGGATGTATAGAAACAATCTTGTTTCAATTGGCAAAGAAGCAGAAGATGGTTGTATTGCGGATATTATGAGTGAAAGCGGAAAGTATGTCGCAACAGGTTTTCTTTCAACTGTTTCTCATGTTGTGGTGAGAATTCTTTCTACACACCAGGATGAAGAAATCGATCGTTCATTTTTTGAAAGAAGAATTCGTGAGGCATGGCGCTACAGGTGTGCTGTGGAAAGAGAGAATCTATCCAATTGCCGGATTATCTATGGGGATGCGGATGGTCTTCCGGGTCTTGTGGTAGACAGGTATAACGATGTTTTATCGGTACAGATGATATGTAAGGGCATGGAAGTGCGCAAAGATATGCTGTATGGAATATTAAAACAGGTTCTTGCGGAAGATGGGGAAGTGATTCATGGTATCTATGAGCGATTTGATGTCAAAGCACGGCTTAAGGAAGGGCTTGAGGTTTATAAGGGAAGGTATGGAAATGGAGCGTTTTCCTTTGATCAGATTATTTCTGAGAATGGTTTGAAACTGCATGTGGATATTGAAAATGGACAGAAGACGGGTTATTTCCTCGACCAGAAGAACAACCGTCTGCTTGTCAGACACCTTTCGTATGGCATGCGGGTGCTGGATTGCTTCACCCATACCGGTGGTTTTGCATTGAATGCGGCACTTGGCGGGGCAACTGCTGTCACGGCAGTGGATGTTTCTTCTGTTGCGCTTGAAGAAGGTAAGGCTAATGCAAAACTGAATGGATTAAAGAACGTTTCCTTTGTGCAGGCAGATGTATTTGATTATCTTGATACATTGTCTGTTGGTGATTTTGATTTCATCATTCTTGACCCACCAGCATTTACCAAGAGCAGAAGAACCATTGATCATGCCTACCATGGTTATCTTTCGATCAATGAAAAGGCAATGCATGTACTTCGTAAGGGCGGGTATCTTGCGACTTGTTCCTGCAGCAGGTACATGGATACAGCTTTGTTTGAAAAGATGCTGCGGGAGGCAGCGGTTTCTGCCGGTGTGATATTGAAGCAGATTTCTGTCACACAGCAGAATGGTGACCATCCGGTGTTATGGCCGATGGAAGAAACATCCTATTTGAAGTTTTTCATGTTTCAGGTGTTGGAAAAACGCTGATCAATATGCGATTTTTCCTGTAAAATAACGGTATATTACAACGGAGGGGATATATATGCTTTCATTTGTTCTTTCGATACTCCCGATTCTCTGGCTGATTATTGCCTTGTGCGGACTCAAAATGCCGGGCTGGATTGCCTGCGGGATAGCTGCGTTGATTTTTGCTGTGATCGGAATTGGGTACTTCCATATGGGTATGGTTAATGCACTAACGGCAGCGCTTGAAGGTGTGCTCAATGCTTTGTGGCCAATATGCATGGTCATCGTTTCAGCATTGTTTGTGTATCAGCTGACACTCAAGACAAGGGCGATGGAAACGATCAAGAAGATGTTATCTGGAGTTTCCAGTGACAAGCTGATCATATTGATTATCATCGGCTGGGGATTTGGCAACTTCATGGAAGGTATGGCTGGTTTTGGTACAGCGGTTGCCATTCCGGCAGGTATTCTTGTGGCGATGGGCTATGATCCGATTAAAACCGTTGTTGCCTGCCTTGTTGTCAATTCCACCCCGACAGCCTTTGGTTCTGTTGGTGTACCTACTTCCACCCAGGCTTCTGTTACAGGATTGAATGCGACTGCGATGTCTGGCGACATTGCTTTGATCCAGTTTGCTTTGACGTTTATTGCGCCATTTGTCATGGTATGCATCATGGAAGGTTCTTTGAAGGTGTTGAAGAGAATGTGGGCATTCTGCCTTGTAGCTTCGCTTTCCTTCATCCTTCCACAGTTTGTGACTGCGATGTTTGTTGGACCAGAGCTGCCAAATATTCTTGGTTCTGTTGTCTGCATGGGTGTGACGGTAGCGGTGGCTATTGCCATGGAAAAGAAGAAGGGTGGTTCCTTCAATCTCGATATTACGGTATCTGAGGCGTTGCGGGCATGGAGTCCATTCATCCTGATCTTTGTCATCCTGCTTGCGACTTCTTCCCTTGTGCCATTTATCCATGATCCACTCGCTTCCATTTCTTCAACCATTACGGTATATACGGGGAATGATCCTGGGTCTCTTTCCTTTGCATGGCTCGACTGCCCGGGTGTCAAGATCATCATTGCCGGCATCATCGGTGGTTTGATTCAGGGTGCTGTGTTTACGGAAATCCTTGGGGTTCTTGTGAAGACGATCATTGCCAACATTAAGACGATCTTTACGATCTGTTCTGTTCTTGCGACTGCCAAGATCATGGGATACAGCGGTATGATTTCCGCAATTGCGGCATTGCTTGTGGCGGTGACTGGTCAGCTTTATCCTTTGATTTCTCCACTTATCGGTATGATTGGTGGCTTTGTGACAGGCAGTGGTACTTCAACTTCTGTGCTCTTTGGTTCCCTGCAGCAGCATACCGCTCAGGCAATCGGTATGGATGAGCTCTGGCTGACGGCTGCCAACCTCATGGGTGGTGGTATTGGCAAGATGATTTCTCCTCAGGGTATTGCCATCGGCTGTGCAGCATCAGGTCTATCTGGTAAAGAAAGTACGGTATTGAACAAGACGATTCCGTATGCCATCGTCTATATCATCATCGGTGGTATCATCTGTTTTGTGTTTGCCTGATTCAGTGTCCCGCGGGACACTTTTTTTGTTTTGGAGTTATAATATCCTTCAGTTTGTGAAAGGAGCCGCCTATGCGTTTTACAACAGAAAATGAGATGCACAATTTTGACTTTGTGGAAGGTGTTCTGCAGGGTGTGGAAAAGAGAAATGACCATGTGGATGTGATGCTTGCAAATATAAAGATTCTTGGTACCAACAGCTGTAACAGGGATATTGTTTCCAAGCGCACAAATGATCTTGTGGTGAGAATTGCCGGCAGTACATGGCGTTTATATGAAGAGGGCTATCAGTTATTTGATGCGGATCTAAGACCAGTCAAAACGGTAGAGGACAGACAGGTGAAGGATGAGGATGTCCAGCATGATCTGGATTTGTTTACGGATTGTTTCCTGGATGGTTTTGAGAAACAGGAGAAAGATGGTGCCTTTGTCTATGTGATGAGTCTTCGGGTAGAGGATCATACATGGCGTCTTGAGATTGATGGAACAAAGGACACGGAGATGTGGGACAGATTTCTGAGTTTGTGAGGTGAAGTGATGAAAAAAGGTCTTGTGCTGGAAGGTGGCGCAATGCGCGGATTGTTTACAGCTGGTGTTCTCGATGTGATGCTGGAGCACAATATAGAATTTGATGGTGCAGTTGGTGTTTCGGCAGGTGCCTGCTTTGGCTGTAATTACAAGTCAAAGCAGATTGGAAGAACCCTGCGGTACAACAAGCGCTTTGCGAAAGATAAGAGATATTGCAGTCTGTATTCTTTACTGACGACAGGTGATCTTTATGGGGCAGACTTCTGTTACCATGAGATTCCGGAAAAACTTGATGTGTTTGATGAAGAGACATATGAAAACAATCCGATGGAGTTCTATGTTGTCTGTACGGATGCAGAAACGGGTGAACCTGTCTATCATCGCATTGATACAGGGAATGAAGGGAACCTGGAATGGATTCGTGCATCTGCTTCGATGCCGGTAGTTTCAAGGGCTGTGGAAATTGGTGGAAAGAAGCTTCTCGATGGTGGTATTTCGGATTCCATTCCACTGGACTGGTTTACATCTATCGGCTATGACAGAAATGTGGTTGTACTGACCCGTCCTGCAGATTATGTAAAGGAACCACTACCAATGAAACATGGCATGAAGTTGTTGTTGAAGAAGTATCCTGCTGTTTATGAGAAACTGCTTGTGCGCCATGAGATGTACAACAGGACAACAGAAAAGATACGGGAAATGCAGAAGAAAGGTGAGGTGTTTGTCATCCAGCCTGCCCATCCGCTTGGGATTGGCAAGGTTGAACATGATCCTGAAAAGATGGAACAGGTATACCGGATTGGCAGGATGACAATGGAGGCACAGCTTGCGGATTTGAAGAAATTTCTTAAATCAATGTAATCGGTTTCAGAAATGATTGTATTTCTTACATAGTTGTGTGATAATATTTGCATAGGGGATAGGAGATATGATCATTGACGAAGATTGTCTGATGCGTGGGGCAGCTCACCGGTTTCTTCTGATCAAAACACCGCTTGTCAGAAAGGTGACCGGAGCTTCGTCTGAGTCGGGGTTGTTCTACGTATACGTCGAAAAATTCGGCGAATTGATTTTTGCATTGGTAGCGGTGAAGGAAAAAGAGGGATTCAGAAAGCTGGAACAGTGCCAGTACTTTACGGTACATGATGTGGATAACTGTCATTGCAAGGTGGTGAATCCTGTGGATCTGGATGAGGACATCCGTGCTTTGCAGGAGGTGTTTGAAAGCAGTCATCCTGTGAGTGAAGAGAGGAACTATCTCAGGGCGATGTCTGGACTGGATCCATATCGTCTGCGAATAGAACAGGATGTTCTCAAGGTGTATGATCTTTTCAAGTGCAAATACGTTTATGTGCTTGCGGAACAGTTGAAGGATGATTACATCACGGGAAAACGGGTGGAAAGAAACAAAGATGGCATCTTTGAAACAGGAAAGGATGTCAACCTGATTCTGATCCACCATAAGTACAGTCTCGAAATCTATGCAGAATAAAAGACATGTTGTGAAACATGTCTCTTTATTTTTTTTGTTCCATATGTTTTGCCAGTGCAGCCTTGAGTTTTGTGAATGTTTCATCGCTGATGCCATGTTCAATGCGGCATGCGTCTTCACGGGCTGTTTCCGGATTTACGCCGATGGAAATGAAATAGTCAGTGAAGAATTTATGGCGTTCATAGATATGTTCAGCAATTGCCTCTCCGGATGGAAGAAGGGTAATGCCATCTTTGTCCATGGCAATATAGCCATTTTCGCGCAGTTTTTTCATGGCAACACTGATACTTGCTTTGGAATAGCCGAGTTCTTCGGCAACATCGACAGAGCGCACATGTCCGTTGCGCAGCCTCAACATGAGTATTGCTTCAAGGTAGTCTTCTGCAGATTCATAGATTTCCATGTCGTAACCTCCTGCGTTCTTTGAATATTCTAACACGATGAACAAACTGCGTATATGGAATTGCTTGTGTTTTATTTTACAACGGGATGATAAAATATAGAGTATGAAAAAGATACTGGTTTATGGAATGAATGATCACATTGCGGATGCGTATCAGATTGTAGCGGAGCGCTATGGGATTGCGATGTATGTGATCGGAGACAGAATATTGCTGGAGACCGTGAGTGATGCTTTTCGTCTGGATCAGGATACGGATAACACACATGAGAAGCTGGAAGGTGTGTTTATGATTTTCCATGAGATTGAAATACCGGAAATTGTGGAGCTTTTGATGGCATTCAAGTCCAGTGGTCTTGAATATAACGGTGTCAAGGTGATGGAGACAAAGGAGAATGGCAGGTTCATGTTGCTGGCGGTGCTGGAACAGGCAAGGCTGCAGGCAGATCTTGTGGCCAAGGCTGTGCAGTTAAAGGAAGTCATGGAAGAGGCTGGGAATCGTGACTTGTCGCCTTTGAGCAGAGAGGAAAAGGCGGATTTTCGCGATGCGATAGAAGAGGCTGCCGGGATGACAAGTGGTATGCGCATCGATATGCAGGCAATGGAGAATTGTTATGAAAAGTTAAAATTCTATATTGCAAAGACGAAGAAAATGTATAATTGATGCCTGGTGAGGTTTGTTGAATGAAGACAATTTGTGTGATTGGTGGTGCCAATATCGATATATGCGGCATCAGTGAAAAGCCACTTGTGGATTATGATTCCAACCCGGGAAGAATTTCGCTTTCTTTTGGTGGGGTTGGCAGAAACATAGCTGAAATCTGTGCGTTGCTGCATGGGAATGTGAAGTTTGTGACCTGTTTTGCGGATGATGACTTTGGACGGATGATCAAAGAGGATTGTATGACCCTTGGCATGCATTGCGAAGATGCGATGATGGTGAAGGGTCTTCCGACTTCGATGTATCTTGCCATCATGGATGAAGTGGGCGATATGCGCATGGCAATGAATGATATGCGCCTGCTTGCAAGCATTGACAAGAACCGTCTGCAGGGAGTTGTGCAATCCCTTGATCATGATGATATGATTATCCTGGATGCAAATCTTGAAAAAGAAGCATTGCACATGGTCGCAACTTGTGCTCCATGTCCTGTTGCGGTAGATCCGGTGAGTGCAGCAAAAGCCGGGAAGTTCCTTCCGGTGCTGGACAGGATTTCCATCTTTAAACCAAACCGCTATGAAGCAGAGGCGATGAATGGCATTGCCATCACGGATGAAAGCAGTGGTGCTGAAAGTGTGCGCTGGTTTATGGAGAAAGGTGTCAAAGAAGTGCTTGTTTCCCTTGCGGAAGATGGTGTTCTCTTTGGCAGAAACGGAAAGATATCGCGGTTTCATCATCGCAGAATTCATGTTGAAAATGCGACAGGTGGTGGTGATGCCCTCATTGGTGCCTATGTCAAGATGAGAACCGATGGGTATGATACGGATGAATCTATCCGGTTTGCCCTTTCTGCAGCAGCGACAGAAATTGCGCTCGATAAGATGGAAAGAAGAACATTGAACAGTGAAGCGATCAGAGCAAATATGAATGACTTGGAAATAGAGGAGAGTATTTTATGAGTATCAGAGTAAATCCAGAAGTAGAAGCGGCATTGCGGGAAAAGCGTCCGGTGATTGCCCTCGAGAGTACGATTATTTCTCATGGTATGCCATATCCACAGAATGTGGAGACCGCATATCGCGTTGAACAGATTGTCCGTGAACATGGTGCAGTACCGGCAACAGTAGGTATTGTGGACGGTGTTGGTGTTGTTGGCCTTTCCAAAGAAGAAATTGAGGAAATGGGCAAGCGCGGACAGAGTATTCCCAAGGTTTCCCGCCGCGATCTGCCAGTTGTGATGGCTGAAAAGTCATGGGGTGCGACAACCGTTGCGACTACGATGATCCTTGCCGCAAAAGCAGGTGTTGAATTCTTTGTGACAGGTGGGATCGGTGGTGTACACAGAGGTGCCCAGGAGACATTTGATATTTCGGCAGACCTTGAAGAACTTGGCAGAACCAATGTCACGGTAATCTGTGCTGGTGCCAAGGCAATTCTCGATCTCAAGCTGACACTTGAAGTACTTGAGACAAAGGGTGTGCCGGTACTTGGCTACCAGACGGAAGAACTCCCTGCTTTCTATACAAGAAGCAGTGGACTTAAAGTCGACTATGCCATCAAAGATGCGGAAGATGCTGCAAGAATTGTCAAGGCGAAGAGAGATCTTGGTCTTGATGGTGGTGTTCTCATCACCAATCCGATTCCTGAAGAATATTCCATGGATCCTTCCATCATCAATAAGGCAATTGAAGAAGCACTTGCTGAAATGGATGAGAAGGGTATTCATGGCAAGGAATGCACACCATTCCTTCTTGCAAAGATAGCAGATATCACCGGTGGAAATTCTCTGGATTCCAATATCCGCCTGGTATTCAATAACGCTGCTGTAGGCAGTGAGATTGCCAAAGCATACGCTAAGCTCTGATGGCTTACCGGAAGGATCAGACTGTCGAAGAACCGGTGACCAGAGAGCTGCTTGTTTCGACATTGCGTAAGCTGGGATTGAAAGAAGGGCAGATTGTTGAAGTGCATGCCTCACTTTCTTCATTTGATTATGTGATTGGTGGAGCGCGGACAATTGTCGATTCCCTGATGGAGGTGCTTGGGCATAATGGCACCATTCTCATGCCAACGCAGACAAATGATAACAGCGAACCATCTTTGTGGCAGGCACCTGCTGTACAGCCCTATCTCTATCGTGAGATTCGCAATGCCATTCCGCCATATGATGTACAGGAAACAGACATTCCCGGCATGGGGGCAGTGGCGGATAACTTCCGCCATCGTGAAGGGGTTATGCATACCAACCACCCGGCTGTTTCTTATGCGGCATGGGGAAGATATGCCAAACTGCTCTGCAACAGGCAGTCTTTGCATTTCCCACTGGCTGAAGAAAGTCCGGCAGCACGCCTCTATGAACTCAAGGGGTATGTCCTTTTGATCGGGGTTGATTTCGATAAGGTCACAAGCATGCATCTGGCGGAATACAGGACGGATGACAGACCGATCTATATCCATGGGGCATGTATGAATGGTGAGAACGGACCGGAGTGGGTCAGCTATCTCGATCTTGATGTGGACAGCAGTATTTTCCTGAAAGTCCGCAATGAGCTGGCAAAGAAAAATGTGATACGTGAAATGACGGTAGGTGGAAGCCACCTGCAGTTCTTTCCGATCACATATGCCATTGATGAAGCAACCAATTACTTTGAACAGAATTCTGTTTACGAACTCTATCGTTAGATTTTCCAGGAATGTTTGCAAAATGCAGTAGCGATGTCTTCTGCTGAAGCAAGCATTTCTTTTTCTTCCTGCACGGTAAACCTGTTTTTGATCGGAGAATCAATGTCAATTTCCATGATGACCTGATCATTGATGATTACCGGTACACAAAGTTCAGAGCGGCTTGCGCTGTCACAGGCAATATGACCTGGAAATGTTTCGACATCATCGATGCGCATCACCGCTTTATCGCGATAGCACTTTCCACATACACCATTGTTGAAGGAAATGTGAGTACAGGCTGGTTTTCCCTGGAAGGGACCAAGGACGAGTTCATCATGTTTCACGAAGTAAAAACCTGCCCAGTTGATGTTTTCATAAGACTGGTAAATACAGGCGGAAACATTGGCGAGTGCCGCAATCATATCGGTTTCTTCAAGCAGGGCGGCAATCTGCTCATTCAATAAAGTTTTCATAAAACTATTTTAACAAATGAAAACAGTGGTGCAATAGTCCGCGTGAACAGGGGTGCCCTTAGGCTGAAACATACCCTTATCACCTGATCCAGGCAATACTGGCGTAGGGAGTTCGACGATTGTATTTCCTGCGCCTGCCAGATGTTTATTTGGGAGGTGTTTTATTATGCAAAACAACAAGATCAGAACTATGGCATATATGGCACTATATGCCGCACTGTACATCGTATTGAAGTATGTGGGAAACCTGATACCGTTTCTTGACATGCCAAATGGTGGTTCTATTGAACTGGAACTTATTGCGGTATTTATCGCATCCTACCACCTGGGCTTTGTAAAAGGTGCCCTCATAGGACTTCTTTCCTGGGGCTTGAGCATCGTCATGCAATTCCAGATGTACTTTGTTTCACCTGTGCAGATCATCCTTGACTATGCAGGTCCGCTTGCCCTTTGCGGTATGGCTTCTCTGTTATGGCCTTTTGAGAAAGTATCCAAACCTGTTGCGGCACTGCTTTCCATCGTTATCGCAGCTGGCGCATTTGGTGGTATTTATAACAGCTTTGGTCATAGTGTGATCACCATTATCGCATCTGTTGTGATCGCAATTGCGACGGGAGCATTTACATTCTGGTATGTGATTGAAAAGAAGAAGTTTGGCATTGTCATTGCCATGGTATTGAAATATGTCTGCACAGTGCTGTCTGGTGTATATTTCTGGTTCCCGGAAAGTGCAACCGCAGGATCAGCTGCAGCATGGACATATTCACTTGGTTATAACCTCTGGTATAACCTTGTAACGATGATTGTGTGCATCATCATCGTGCCGATGTTAATTGAAAGATTGAAGAAATCTGGTGTGCGCTTTATTGCCTGAACTGTTCCTGTACAGAAATGTACAGGACTTTTTATTTTTGTGAAATCGGGTAAAATAGACATGCTTAGGAGAAAAAATGATACCGAAAATTGGTTCGAAGGTTTATATACAGAGTTTTAAACATGATGGAAGTCTGCACCGCACCTGGTGTAAAGGGTATGTGATAGAAGCAGATGAGAAACATGTTGTAGCAGTGACAAACAGGGCATGGGTTATAGAAGCTGATGGCAGAAAATGGCTGACCCGTGAACCGGCAATCTGCTTTTTCTATGATGACAGGTGGTGGAACATCATATCGATGATCCGCCATTCTGGTGTGTATTACTATTGCAATCTTGCTTCGCCAAGTGTGTATGACGAAGAAGCGATCAAGAATATTGACTATGATCTCGATGTCAAACTCTATCCGGATGGTGGGTATCAGATCCTTGATGAGGATGAATATGACCAGCATGCCAAAAGCATGCATTACCCAAAAGAAATCAGGGATATTGTCGAATGGCAATTGGATGAACTGATCAATGCGATGGAAAGAGGAGATGATCCATTCAACCAGGAAAGCATTGATCGTTACTACAGACTGTACCGTCATATGGTGAGTGATGCGGCATATGATGAATGAAAACTTTATGAAAACAGGGTATTGCAAAATATTTGCAAAAAAATTTTGCGAAATGCGTAAAAAACCTGTTGACGAAACCAGGAACACTTGGTATTATGCTAAAGCAATCGCGGAGAACGCGATAAGCGATCTTTGAAAACCAGACAGAAACAACACACGTCAATAAGTTTATGTTATAGATAACTGGTTATAGACCAGTGAGTACAGAAATCAAATGAAGAGTTTGATCCTGGCTCAGGATAAACGCTGGCGGCGTGCCTAATACATGCAAGTCGGACGAGGGAGACAAAGCTTGCTTTGTCAACCTAGTGGCGAACGGGTGAGTAACACATAAGCAACCTGCCCACGGAGACCGGGATAATCTCTGGAAACGGGGACTAAAACCGGATAGGCAGTAATGAGGCATCTCAATACTGTTAAAGGTGAGAGACACTGGTGGATGGGCTTATGGCGCATTAGCTAGTTGGTGAGGTAACGGCCCACCAAGGCGATGATGCGTAGCCGGCCTGAGAGGGTGAACGGCCACATTGGGACTGAGACACGGCCCAGACTCCTACGGGAGGCAGCAGT
>CAJKOS010000032.1 GCA_905201565.1 uncultured Erysipelotrichaceae bacterium | reverse complement strand
GCCAAGCTCGTAGCGGATTTTCACCGCCAAGTTGTCACCCATACTGGGCGCACAGCAGAACCTTTGGCAATGACATTCCTTGCCAAAGGTTTTAACTGCTTCATCCTTCATTACACAACCGGAGATGCCTGCAAATACCCGAATATCCTGATCGAAGCTTCAGAAGCCATCAAGACCATCCGGGATAACGCTGACAAATGGCACATCAACCCACACCAGATCATCCCCATGGGCTTTTCGGCAGGTGCCTGCCTTGCCGGCATGTGCGCAACACAATGGAATGCGCCTGAAATCAGCGAAGCACTACACGCAAAGCCAGAAGAACTACGACCAGATGCGGCAGTCATCGCCTATGGCTGCTGGGATAACTCCGGTACGATATGGAACGACCCTGCATTCCGCAACCCCGGTGCTTCCAATTTCCCAAAGAGCTGCCCTCCACAGCTTGACCTCATCAACTATGTTGGAGAACATGTCTGTCCACTGTTTATCTGGCACAACCAGAATGATAAATATGTACCGGTGCGCAACTGCCTGATGATCACCGAAAAGATGTGCGAACTCCACATTCCGGTAGAACTGCACCTCTATACAGGTGGAGAACATGGTATGAGTGTTGCCAACCCACTCATCTATAACAACAAAGAAACAAAGGAACTCGTCGAAGCCAACCCAAACATCCAGCTATGGACTACCATGTGTACAAACTGGCTTAACGAAGTACTCTGATCTTGCAGGACATTGTCCTGCTTTTTCTTTCCGAAAGAAAACCCCTGGTTTCCCAGAGGTTGTACCCATCAAAGATCAGCGAGATCTTCACCATTAGAAGCGATTACCTTCTTGTACCAGTAGAAGGAATCTTTTCTATAACGCTTCATTGTTCTCAATTCAAACTCATCACGATCAACATAGATGAAGCCATATCTCTTCTTCATACCTTCATGTGTGGAAATGAGGTCAATCGCACTCCATGGGCAGTAACCCATCATTTCTACACCATCCGTAATAGCCAGTCTCATCTGTTCGATGTGCGTTCTCAGATAATTGATTCTATACTGGTCATGAACCTTGCCATCTTCAGTCAGTGTATCATAGGCACCAAGACCATTTTCAGTAATGATGATCGGCAGTCTGTAACGGCTGTAAACTTCACGCAATGTATTGCGGAAGCCAACCGGGTCAATTTCCCAATTGAACTCTGTACGAGGCAGATTCGGGTTAGCAAATGTCTTGTAAACACCTGGAATACCTGTACCGGACTGCTGGTCGCCCTGCTTGGCAGCCTCTGTACCATCACTGTATTCAACTGTCGCTGTGCTGTAGTAGTTGAAACCGATGAAGTCCGGATGTCCATTTGCCAGTGCTTCCGCATCACCTTCCGCAAATTCAGGTGTTGCATCATTTTCTTCAAGATACGCCCATACGAGGTTGTTGTACTTGCCATAAACAGCCATATCGAGGTACAGCCAGTTACGGATCGCATTGAAGTTCTGGGAAGCCAGTACATCTTCCGGCTTGCAGGATGCTGCATAGACAAGGGAGATGTTTGGTGCAGGACCGATCTTTGCGTCCGGAATCATCTCATGGCAAAGTGCCATAGCCTTAGCCTGTGCCACGAGCATTCTGTGGTTCTGCTGGTATGTTTCCTTGAGCACATTCTCTGTGCCTTCCGGAATTGTCAGTGTACCGATAACCGGTCCAACCAGTGTCAACATGTTCTGTTCATTGATCGTCAGCCAGTACTTGACACGGTCACCATAGTTTTCGAACATGACCTTTGCAAAGTTGACAAACCAGTCAACAGATTCCGGATTAGACCAGGAACCGCGCTTGTCAAGAGCTGCCGGCATATCGAAGTGGAACATGGTGACAAGAGGTACCATGTCATACTTCAGACATTCATTGATGAGGTTGTTGTAGTACTCAATACCCTTTGGATTGATGGCACCTGTACCTTCAGGAATGATACGGGACCAGCTGATGGAGAAACGATAGACTTTGAAGCCCATCTCAGCCATCAGAGCTACGTCTTCCTTGTAATGGTGGTACTGGTCTGCACAGACAGTCAGATCAGAAGTACCTTCAGGAACAACCTTGACATCCTGGCAGGAAGGACCCTTGCCATCTTCGAGGTTTGCGCCTTCTACCTGATAAGCAGAAGTGGAAGCGCCCCAGAGGAAATCTTTGGGGAAAGGTTTCAGTGTTTTGTGAAGCATTGTTTCATTCTCCTTTTCATCTGTTTACACTTTACCATAATCTGTGCATGAATACGTAAGCGCTTGCACAAATCCTTTATTTTGTTGTGGCATTTTCCTTGCCAAGCGAGTCGATGATCGTAATGACCAGACCCCTGATGCTGTTTTCCGTTGTCCTGTATGGGGCAATGCGCAATGTGTAGCACCTGCCGTTTGCGGAAGTCACTTCCCTGTCGATGGAGCGCAGATCATGCAGCACTGAACGGCAGTCATCCTCAATCTTTTCATCCGGGAAACTATGGGCAAAGATCTGAATCGGACGACCGATATCATGTTCCATCAATTGGAACTCCCTGCCTACATATTCGGTAAACTTGCGGATGTTGAGATTGCTGTCAACAAAGAGAATACCGATCATAGTCGAAGAGAGGAAGTTAGAAAGGTCGTTGGTCATCATCGTCAGCTCATCGAGCTTCAGCTGATGCTCGGTATTGACCGTATAGAGCTCTTCATTCACCGACTGCAGTTCTTCGGTAGAACTCTGCAATTCCTCATTTGCGGTCAATAGTTCTTCGTTGGCTGCCTGCAGTTCTCCATTCACCGTTTCAAGCCGTTGTATAGTTGCCCGTAAGTCTGCCTGAGAAACCTGGAATTCCTTTTCGAGGTCCGCAATCCTTCTTGCGGCAGCTTCATCCACATTGTATTTTTCAACAATACCCGATGCTTCCGTTGTCCTGTGTTCAAGAAACAACACCGCATAAAGCCCCTCTCCATGACTGTCAGTTCCGGAAGGCTCTACGCGCAGATCGATCACACGTCTTCCTTTTTTGGTATCCACAGTAATATCGGTCACCGTCACTGTTTTCTGGTTTTCCCGGCTGCGCTTGAGGGCAGTGGAAACCGCCAGGGAAAGATCTGTAATGATCATATGAAACAGGTTGAGCGATGCCCTTCCCGACACAAGCTGGATGTAGTCCTCATAGTTGCCAAAGAAGTGAATGATGTTATTATCGCTGCCCACCACAACTGAAGCAGGCAGGAATTTTTCCATGTACTTTGTATACTGGGAATCCGGGCTATATTCCTGTTGCTCTCCCGTTTTCTCCGCATCCTGTTCCAGGTGGTTCAGGCTGACTGAGGGAATGTCGAAAGACGGTTTAGCGAGTTCTTCACTTCTGCCTTCTGCCTGGTGCATATAAATTCTCTCTGTACCGCTGACCGGTTTGAAAAGACTTGTATACTCATTTGCGGATTCACTCTTGCCAAGGAAAAGATAACCGCCGTTTTTGAGGGCTGTATGGAAGATGGCAAAGAGCCTTCTGCGCAATACCGGCTGAAAGTAGATCATGACATTGCGGCAAACGATGAGGTCCAATTTGCCAAAAGGAGGGTCGGAGACAATATTGTGCGGCGCAAAGATAATCATCTGACGGATTTTCTTAATGACCCGGTATTTATCATTTTCCCGGATGAAGAAGCGGCTCAGCCTGTCAATGGACACATCTTCAATAATATTATCTCCGAATACGCCTTTACCCGCTTTTTCAATAGCCCGTGTATCAACATCGGTCGCAAAGATCTTCACATTGCGGAACGTCTGCATATCTTCCATCGCTTCCATAAACAGGATAGCAAGAGAATATGCCTCTTCACCTGTGGAACAACCTGCACTCCATACCCGGATGGACTCTGACTGCGGTGTCTGTTCAATAATCTTATACACTACACTGTACTTCAGCTTTTCAAACAATGGCGGATCACGGAAGAAATTCGTTACCCCGATCAGCACTTCATGGATGAGAGTCTCCGCTTCATCTTTGTCTTCATTGAGCATTCGCACATATTGGGCAAGGGACTGACAGTGCTTTACGCCCATGCGGCGTTCAATCCTGCGCAAGATTGTCGAACGTTTGTAATATGTAAAATCAATGCCGCATTCATCCTTGAGCACCGCATAGATATTGGCAAGCAGTTCCCCATCCCTGCCATCCTCTTCTTCATGGCGGATAGAAGGCAATACCGATAGGGCATCTGGAAGACTCACCAGTTCCTCACCGATTTCCTCTGGCGCCATGATGTAGTCGCTAATGCCCAGGTTGATGATATTGCGGGGCATGCCATCAAACTTTGCACTTTCCGGACTCTGGGATATGACGATACCGCCATGTTCTTTGATTGCACGTGCTCCTGATGAACCATCTGTTCCAGTACCTGACAAGATGATGCCGATAGCTTTATCCTGTTTTTCTTCCGCAAGGGCAGAAAAGAATTTGTCAATCGGATGGCTGATCGTCCCTTGTTCCAAAGGATTGAGGTGCAGCATACCATCTTTGAAGGTGAGATACATCTTCGCCGGATTAAGATAGACCGTATCCGGTTCAACAACCATATTATCTTCAGCTTCATAAATTGGCATTTCCGTGTACTTGTGCAGAATGTCAGCCATGAGACTTTTATAATCGGGGGATAGATGTTGTACTACAACAAAACTCATGCCGGTTAACGATGGCACACTGGAGAAAAACTGCTGCAGTGCCTCTACACCGCCCGCACTAGCTCCAATGCCAACAATGATATGTTGTTCCTTAGCTGTTTCCATTATGTCCCTCCTCCTGTTTATATGTTTCTAACTGGGATGACTTTCCGTAATAATATCCCTGTACCAATACATCGTATTTCTGGAATAATTCTTCCTGTTCTTTTGTTTCAATACCCTTGATCACAACCGGAACGCCATCTTCCATCAGTGCTTCTATACCCATTGTCACATCTTTTTCTTCCAAAAGAATTCGCCTGGACAATTTGACATATTGGAGTGGTATCCATTTCCAGAGTTTTGGATAATTGTTTTCAAAATCATAATCATCCAGGGCAAATTGCACACCTGAAGACATAAACTGCCGGCATACATGGATCAGCGCATGTACATCAGTATGCTCATCCACTCTGATTTCAAAGATGAGCGGTTCATCCATCACCAGCGGATAGCGGCTTGCGATGGCAAGATATGAAGCAAGCGCAGAACGGTTGAAGAGCGTCTTCAGCGACACATTCAGCGCAATTCGGGGAAGTTGTCCGCCTTCCCGTTTCTCTTTCTCCATCCATGCAAGCGCATGTTCAAGAACATAGAGATCTACATCGCGGATCACACCATTTCTTTCCAACACCGGAAGAAATCGGGAAGGAAAGATGATCGACCCTCTTGCATCAAGACCACGAAGCAGGACTTCCATACTGTGGAAGGCATGATCATGGAGCGTATATACAGGCTGGGCATACAATCTCAGCCTGCCCATATCCGCCGCTTCACGAATGCTGCCATAGCTGCATCCGCCGATGAGGATAGGCGGCAGGATGGATTCTCCGGCTGGGTTGAGATAGAGGGCACTGTGGGCTTCATCCACCAACATGCGCGTATAGAAAACACCTTCTCGGTATGCACTGCCTATACGGCACTGACCCGGATATGCCCGCTGTACACGTGCCCTAAGCCGCAAAGCTCTGCCCATGAATACCTGTTTTGTCGTATCGAAGCACAATGCTGCAAATTCCCCTGAACCGGTATGGAATATCGATTCTCTGCCAAAGATATCTTCCATTTCATGTCTCAGATACCAGAGCAGGCGGCTGCGATATTCCAGCCCTTGCCGGCTATTGTTTTCATTATTCAGGGAAAGATCCACAAACAAAAGACCAACACTCTTATGATTTTTCAAATCCAGCTGATAGAGATCTTTGTATCCAACACCATCCTCTTCATCATTCCACATCTGACATGTACTGCATGCCTCGAACTTTTTATCCTGTTTTTTGATATAAGGCATAAGCAGATAAAGAAGTGCTCCATCCGCCGCATGAACCTTAGGATTATCAATGCAGAGGAAACCGTAGATTTCTTCTTTTTCAATCATTGGGAAAACTGTGAAATGCCATGGTGTAGTCAACGATGCCACACCATTTTCAAACGGTTTGCGCCTGGTGAGATAAACCGGTTTTCTCTCCTTCATACATCTCTGCAATATCGGAAGCCTCTTTGTCAGTGTGCCGGAGAGGGCATGCTGGATACTGCGGTGGTTGACATCTGACCATTCATGGCTCATGAGGACAATCCTGTCTTTCTCTGCAAGGCGCAAGATATACACCCTGTCAGCTTCATAGAAACGTCCGATGGACTGCAAAGCCGCATAAATCGCCTGTTCCTCATCATCTGCCTTGAGCATTGCTGTCACACAGCCAAATGCCGCATCTTTTTCTCGCGAAGAAAGAGGTCTGTCCACCTCACTGCGATGCAGGACGATTTTGTCCTCTTCATTTGTATAGCCGATTTCCCGCCATGTCCATGCCCCGCTTTCTTCCGGGAAGATGATGCCATCTTTGTATGGGTTTTTCCATGAAGCACAGCCCTGCATCGCCTGTACAAACATTGAGTCATAAGAAGCTTCGTTTTTCAAACTGCAGCTGACACCGATGGAAACCGACACCCGGTGAATATCTTCTTCATCATGTAATATGCCGCGGACATATTTCAACATCTTCTCCAGCTTGTCAAACAGCCATGCCTTGGAACGAATATCCGCAAAGAAAACGAGCATATCATTATCTTCAGTAATGGAGAAAATACATCTTGTTTCAAGAAGTGAGATGGCAGAAGCGACATAGCCTTTGCGCACACCGCGTATTTTCCCGGTGATGTTGCGCAATTGCACAACGGCAAGTGCACAAAGCTCATCTTTGCCGCTATTTTGCCGCAAAACATAATCTACCGCTTTGCAAAATGACTCTTTCGTCAGATATCCTGTATAGGAGTCACAAGCAATCTCTATTCCGGCTTCTTCAACATGTGACAGGCGGTCAAGTCGATTGACATATCCATACAACATGATATGTCCGTCTTCTTTTCGCCTGTCCATGATCCCTGCATACAGCAGACTGATGGTTTTATCCTTCATCTGATAACAAAGGCGGACCAGGAACGAGTCATAGCCTCCCATAAACTGATTGAGCAGTTTCTTTACATCAAAGTATTTCTCTGCATCACCATCGGATTCAAAGCGGACATGGGTCCGTATTCTTGTGAAGATTTCACTGCACGAAGAATTATCCTCGCTGCCATAGGCATTCATGCCTTCATACCAGAACTCATCCACCCTGTCAGAAGTCAGATCACACACCATGCCGAAGAGGATATCATCACTTTCCATCTGATTTGACACATCGAAAAAGTCTTCCATTTCCTCTTCTTTTTCATCGCGGCTGAGCAGTTCAAAAATACCAATCGCCCTTGCCGGTTCACCATTTTCATCTGTTGTCACATTATAGGATAGGGAAGCCCATCTTCGGAGGTTTGTCGAAGGATCTTTGACAAGGAAATTATCCCCTTTACCAGGCACACCTTTTAACAAAAGGTCCGCAAATGCCGTCAGCCGGTCATGAGACTCTTCCGCAATAAGACCAGACGACAAAAGCCCATCCGGAAAGTCGAGCTGACAGAGCACCTTGTGCTTATCACTTCCGGCAAACAATGAAAACACACGGTGGGGAATATCCACTTCAAAAATGCGGCTGTCCATCTGTCCGAGTACTTCTTCATACATCGTATTGCTTTCCTGCAATTGCAGTTCACTGTTTTTGACTGAAGAAATATCCATGGAAACCATCATCATCACCGGTTTATCACCTGGATATTTGATATGGGTTGCCTTGATGTTCCACCACTTCCAGCTGTTTTCTTTCCCAAAGCGCACAACGCGGGTAATACTTGCTGAAGAATGCACAGCCTTATGCAAAGCCTCAGAAAAACCCGACCAGTCATCCGGATGCACAATTGCCTCTAATGGCCTCTCATAAGCAAAGTCCTCCGCCTTCTCCATCAACATCGAGCAAAAGCCGGAATTGACATAGATGATTTCGATCTCTTCACTGATTTCCAAAAGGGCAATCCCATTATTAAACCCTTCATGAAGATCGCTTATCTGAATAGGCCGCATACCGCGGACCTTGTCTTCTTCCACATCGAGCAGCTTTTCATCCATTTTGATGGAAATGCCATGTTTGCCTGTCCTTTTGACAGAATAGAGGGCTTCATCCGCCTTGCGGAACATCTGCCGGAAGTTTCGCTGTCCGGTAGTTTCGATATAAATACCAATGGAAGCAGAAACAGCAATACCCGGATCCTGTCCGATGATGAATTGCAGTTTCTCACTGACTTCCCTTGCCTTGTTATGGACGATGTCACTATTTAAAGAACCGCTGAGAAAAACGAGGAATTCATCCCCACCCCAGCGGCTGACAATATCATCTGTACGAAATGAGCCGGAAAGTGCCCTGGCGGTATGGATGATGACCTCATCACCAGACTGGTGACCATAGGTATCATTGACCAGCTTGAAATCATCGAGGTCGATGATCATCACCGCACAGCTTTCCTCAGGGCGCATTAAAGAAAGCCTCTCTTCGATATACGACTCAGCGGTTGCCCTGGTCAAAAGATCCGAAAGCTTATCCTTTGTCGCTCTCTCCAAAAGTTCACGGTATTCGCGATCTTTTTTCAACTCTCTTTCACTCATATGACAGCTGTACTTTCTAACCCATTTTTATCACATTTTCAACTACTCTTCAATTCGAATCTGGACCATCTTCGATAAACGAAAACAATTCCTCCATATTGTGTACAACAGCCTTTGCGCCTTCCTTCAGCATAGCCCGTTCATCACCAAAGCCCCAGCTCACACCAACACTGTCCATACCGGTATGGTTGGCACCTTCTATATCAAATACCGTATCCCCAACCATCAATGGTCTTCCGTTGACAGAGGCAACCGACAAAAGATATGCGATGACCTTTTCCTTTGTATCACGGCTTGCGTCAGGTGTTGCCCCGGCAATTTCATCAAAATACTGTGTGAGTTCAAACTTCTCCAATATATCCCTTGCGGTGCCTTCTGGCTTGGATGTCGCAACATAGAGGTGCACACCATCTCTCTTCAGCTTTGCAAGAAGTTCCACTATACCTTCATATGGCTTGTTTTCAAACTTGCCAACCGTGTTGTAACGGGAACGGAAAATAGCAACCGCATTTTCCACTTCCTCTTCCGGTACACCCATTTGTGGGAAGGTCAGGCGCAATGGTGGTCCAATGAACACCCGCAATGCATCAAGACTCTCATACGGTATGCCATAGTGGTCTAATGCCAGTGCTGCACACTTTGTAATCCCTGGTGCAGAATCGGTCAATGTTCCATCGAGATCAAATAAAACCGCATCATAATACGCCATTTAACAATTCCTCCAATACATTCCTGATGGTTTGTGCATCACTTTGAAAACTGCCCTGGATGACGGTATCCCTTCCCCCACCTTTGCCAGAAAGCCTTTCATTCAACTTTCTGGAGACAGCCTTTAAAGAAATGACTTCAGACATGATAACATAACTCATCACGTCATTACCCTCATCATTCATCACCGCTGCACATCCACAATTTCTTTCATGGACAATCCGGTCACACACATGGGCAATGTCCTTCCTGTCGCATCCCTTCAAAAAGACAACCGCAAGCTTTTCACCATCCTTTGTCCCATGCACCACAGCATCGAGAACCTGCTTCTTCCAAAGTGAAACTTCCTGTTCCTTCTCATTTACTTTTGCAAGAAGCCTTTCCACTGCCGCATCCGTTTCATCTACCTTTGCACATAACATTCTGGAAATCGCAACATTTTCATCATACACATGTTTCATGTAAGCAAACGCACGCCTTCCAGCAAGCAGTTCAATCCGCGTACCACTTTTATTTTTCTCATAGGACAACACCTTTAACAAACCAATTTCCCCGGTACTTCTCACATGTGTTCCACAACACGCACATGTATCATAGTCATCAATCTTTACAATTCTGACTACCCCATCGAGTTCCTTTTTGGAACGGTAGTTCATATCCTGTAACGCATTATCATCTGGATAGAGAACGCTTACCGGTACATTGGAAGTGATGATCGCATTGGCTTCCATTTCCAATCGATCAATATCTTCTTTTTCAAGCACACCATCAAAGTCCACCTGAATGGTTTCTCCCATATGAAAACCGACATTATTATAGCCATGATGGCTATGGACAAGTCCGGAAAACAGATGTTCCCCGGTATGGTTCTGCATATGGTCAAACCGCCTGTCCCAGTCAATCACACCATGGACTACACTGCCTTCCGTAACACCTTCCTTTGAGAGATGCAATATCGTTTCATCTTTATCACGGATCGTATCATATACCCGTATGCCATCGATCATACCGGTATCCCCTGGTTGTCCGCCACCTTCCGGATAGAACAATGTATCATCCAGTATGATGGCATAGCCATCTTTGTATTGTGTACAGCTGATTACCTTTGCCGTAAATTCTTGATCATACGGATGCTGGTAAAACAAATCATTCATTTCCATGGTATCCCTCACTTTTGTCTATTGTACCCCAACCAGAAAAAAAGGTCAGCACATGGCTGACCCCTAACCGATTCCCGTATCCTTGTCTCCTTCGTCAGAAGTCTGAGCCTTTCGCTCTTACATACTATTCTCCATGCCATCAATGATCATGTTCTGGCATAAGAGAGAGGTAAGGGGAAAACATATGACGATAATGCATTCACTTCTGCTGGACCACCTGTACCAGGCTATCGGTTAAAAACGTTTTATCTGCTTATATTATAGGTGACCACAACAAAAAAGTACAGACTGCACACAGAGGATATTGCGAAAACATGCTGCACATTCCATAATTATTGTCATGAAAAACAAACGTTCTGTACTACTAGAAGGTATGCGTGATGGCATTCCCATCGCGCTTGGATATTTTGCGGTATCTTTCTCCCTTGGCATAGCCATGCGCAATGCCGGCATCACTTCTATAGAAGGTTTCTTCTTCAGTATGTTCAACCTCGCTTCGGCTGGTGAATATGCCGGACTGCAGGTGATCCTGGCCAATGGTTCTTACCTGTCCATGGCCATTGCAACACTGGTCGCAAATGCAAGGTACCTCTTGATGAGCACTGCCCTTTCCCAGCGCTTTGACCAGCATACCCACTTCCTTCACCGTCTGATTACAGGCTATGGCATCACCGATGAAATCTTCGGTATTACCATCAACCGCAAAGGCTCTGTCAACCCATGGTATGTCTATGGTGCACTGCTCATCTCCGTCCCTGCCTGGTCAATCGGCACAAGCCTTGGCATCATTGCCGGCAATGGACTTCCTGCAAACATCGTCAATGCTTTGTCAGTGGCACTTTATGGTATGTTCATCGCCATCATCGTACCACCTTCCCGCAAAGACAAAGCCGTTGCCATAGCGGTTATCTTCGCCTTTGTGCTGAGCGGTCTTTCAAGCTACCTGCCATTACTATCCACCATGGACAGCAGCACAAAGACCATCGTATTGACCATCGTCATAGCAAGTATCGCCGCTATACTCAAACCACATCAGGAGGACGTACAATGAGCCACATCACACTTTATATTCTTGTCTCAGCACTTGTGTCCTATGCGATCAGAGTCATTCCATTGACCGTATTCCGCAAGCCCATCAAAAGCCAGTTCATCCATTCCTTTCTCTACTATGTCCCCTATGTCACCATTGCTGTGATGACATTCCCTGCCATCCTTGAAGCAACTGCCAATCCCCTGTCCGGGCTTGTTGCCTTACTGATCGGTATCGGCTTATCTTTTTCTGGCAAGTCCATGTTTACGGTAGCCTGTGCATGTTGTGGTTGTGTGCTGTTTACCGAGTGGCTGCTTGCAATCCTGTAAAAAAAAGGCCTGTATGAGCACTTCATACAGGTCTTTGCTTATTTGCCTTCCTTCTTCAAAAGGTCACGGATTTCAGAAAGCAGTACAACTTCTTCACTTGGTGCAGGTGCAGGAGCTGGTTCTTCTTCCTTCTTCTTTGTAATCTTGTTTACTGCCTTGACAATCAGGAATACGCAGAATGCGGTGAGAATAAAGCTGATAACCGCATTCAGGAAGTTACCGATCATAATCTGTGCATCGAGAATACCGAAGGACAGATCAGAGAAATCAATACCACCGGTGATCATACCAAGAACAGGTGTAAACACATCTGCGACAAGACTGTTTACGATAGATGTGAAGGCGCCACCAATGATGACACCGACTGCCATGTCGAGCACATTGCCCTTCATAGCAAATGCTTTGAATTCTTCAATAAACTTTTTCATTTTCTTACTTACTCCTCTTCATATTCATCACTGCGCCCTGGAAATAAATGTAAGGCACAACAAGGGAAATCGCATGGATTGCTGTTTCCAATACACTTGCACTTTCATACATGAAGAACTGTGCAAAATTGCTGAAGAACAGAATTGCGCCAAAGATCAGTGCAACATACGATTTATGCTTTGCACGGACTAATCCAAACAATCCTGCCACAACTTCAAAGATGTGGATACCATACACAGCTACAGCAGAAAGCAGCACATTTGCACCAATTGTTTCATTTGGTACAAAAGTCTCTGTTGTCGCACCAAGGATACCCCATACTGCAAGCAGGGAAACTGCTCCTACGATAATTTCGAGAACCGCCCCACACGTAAAAACTTTGTTCCTTTTAACATATCATTCTCCATCAACTTCGAAAGAGTAACATAGAATAATGCAATTGGCAAAACAAAGCGCTTATTTCAGCACTGTTTTCAAAGCGCTTATTTCAGCACTGTTTTTCACAAATTGAGAAGTTTTTTATCCCTTTTTCACATCAATACGACAATCAATGAACAGCATTGACCTTTTCAGCAAACACATATTCCACCAATGCCCTTACCACCACAGCAACTCCTATGCCACAAAACACATCAATGATACTGTGCTGCTTGAGAAGTACCGTAGAGGCACAAATCAGTATATCCACCACATGGGATGCCCACCGCCATGCCGGTTTATCCATTGTAATTGAACTTGTGGTCCATGCCATATCGATGAGCACTGTCACAATGACATGAAGACTTGGACATACATTACATGTATTGTCACTGTTCCATATCAAACGCACTGCCCAGGCAAAGATATCATTGCCTTCTACAGATGAGGGTCTGAGCTGTATGCCATTTGGCATCAATATGTAGAATAGCAATGTTGGCATCATCGATACCATCAGGGATACCGACAATTTCCAGAAATCCCTCTTTTCACTTTTCAACACAAAGTAAATCAGACTATAGGCAATATACGGAAACCAGAGCACATAGAAAACGATGGCATATTTGGTAAAAGGAATCATGTCATCAAGTGGTGAAGAGATGACATACCGCGGTGTGGTAACAATCCTTTCCACCGCAAAGAAACTGACAATGTATATACACCAATAGATCACATTCACCCGGATGGGATGTTCAACAATCCACTTTTTCATTTCTTCTCCTTTTCTGCCTGTTCAAACATCAGTGCAAGTTCTGTACCCGATTCCTGCATGCCACGTTTCATCCATTCAATCACCCATCCATATATCATATAGGCAAGTGATGACTTGAGATAGGCAATACCATTGGGCATATCCTCTGTGATTTCATCTTTTCTGACAATACTGTCCTCTATGATGGAAGTAAGACCCGCATCATATATAGAAAGATAGAAGTCAGAATGGGCTTTATAGAAATCGAGCAGGCTGATGATAAGTTCATTGGCTTCTTTATCTAAAACCCCAGCAGAATACTCCCACC
>CAJKOS010000031.1 GCA_905201565.1 uncultured Erysipelotrichaceae bacterium | reverse complement strand
TCTTCTTTGCCGGCTATCTTACGTATATAAGGAATGTACTTGCGGGTAGTGGTGAAATAAACAATGTCATGCAATTTAATAACATCGTCTCCGCGAGGGATAATCGTTTCCGTTCCGCGTTTGATGGCTACTACATGGTAAGGAATGTTGGGACCGCCTAATTGGTGCAGCAGTATATTCAGGATTTCAGCCTTTTCGCGCATCTTCGTACCAATCAGAACCAGCGAACCTCCACAGAATTCCCACCATTGGCGTACCCAGCTCATGCGGATGGAAGATACGATTTCTTTGGCGGCAAGCATTTCCGGATAGATGAGTGAATCGACACCCAGCTTCTGGAAAAATTCCTTGTTTTTGGGCAGCAGGTATTCGTAGTTGTCAATACGGGCTACGGTCTTTTGTGCTCCCAGATTGTTTGCCAGCATGCATGCGGTCATGTTCCGGCTTTCATCGGGGGTGACGGCTATGAACAAGTCTGCCTCTCCCACTCCCACTTCTTTCAAGCCTTTTATGGAGGTAGGGGAGGCCGTAGCCGTCATCAAGTCAAAGTTGGAGTTCAGTGTGCTCAACTTGTCTTCGTTGTCGTCCATCAGAATGATGTCCTGCTTCTCGCGGGACAGCAATTTGGCCAAGTGTGTGCCTACTGCGCCGGCACCTGCAATAATTATTTTCACTTTCTTTATGGAAATGAAGAATGAGGAATGAAGAATGAAGAATTTGCCATGCGGCGTGCTTGCATCGCGTAGCTGAATTCTTCATTCCTCATTCCTCATTCTTAATTAATAATGTATAAATTCCTTCTTCGTCCATTTCGCAAAGATGATACAACTCTTGTATGGTGCCGTGTTCTATGAAGGCATCGGGTACACCGATACGTCTGATACGGGGAATATAGTCATTGTCCGCCATGAACTCCAGTACGGCACTGCCCATTCCTCCTTTTTTGACACCGTCTTCTATAGTGACAACATGCTGGAAGTTGAGTCCTACCTCGTGCAGCAGGGCTTCGTCGAGCGGCTTGAGAAAACGCAGGTCGTAGTGGGCTATGGAGATTCCTTTGTCCTTCTCCGCACGCTCTATGGCACGTGCGGCCACGTTGCCTATGGGACCGAGGGTGATGACTGCCAGGTCTTTGCCTTCTTTCAGTCTGCGCCCTTTGCCTACGGGGATTTCTTCCAGCGGACATTTCCAATCCAGCAATACGCCGCGTCCGCGGGGATAGCGGATGACGAACGGACCTTGGTCCGGTAACTGTGCCGTGTACATCAGACGGCGCAATTCATGTTCGTCCATCGGTGAAGATATGGTCAGGTTGGGAATCGGACGGAAATAGGCCAGGTCGAAAACTCCGTGGTGTGTCGGTCCGTCTTCTCCTACCAGTCCGGCGCGGTCCAGGCAAAGTACGACGGGGAGGCGGAGCAGGGCGATGTCATGGATGACATTATCGTATGCCCGCTGCATGAAGGAGGAGTAGATGTTGCAGAAAGGCTGCATTCCTTCTTTAGCCATACCGCCCGAGAAAGTGGCTGCATGCCCTTCGGCAATACCCACATCGAAGGCACGGTCGGGCATGGTGTCCATCAGCTTGTTCATGGAGCAGCCGGTGGGCATGGCGGGGGTTACTCCGACGATTTTCGGATTTTCCTTTGCCAGTTCTACCAGCGTTTCCCCAAACACGTCCTGGAAAAGCGGAGGCAAATTGCTGGTGTCCGCCTTGAGGCGTTCTCCGGTTTCCGGATCGAACTTGCCCGGTGCATGCCAGATATCGGGATTCTTCTCGGCAGGTTCGAATCCTTTTCCTTTTACAGTGTGCAGATGCAGTATTTTCGGTCCCTGCATATCTTTGATGTCCCGTAGGACACGGGCTATGTTTTTCACATCGTGTCCGTTGATAGGGCCGAAGTAGCGGATGTTCATCCCTTCAAAGATATTCTGCTGTTGGGCGGCCATTGATTTCAGACTGTTGGCGAAGCGAATCAGCGCTTTGCGGCGGTCCTCGTTCAAAAGTCCCATTTTGAACAGCAGTCTGGATGTCTTGAAGCGCAGCTGGTTATAGCGGTTACTGGTAGTCAGGTTGAAAAGGTACTGCTTCATGCCGCCTACACTTCTGTCTATCGACATATCATTGTCGTTGAGAATGATAAGAAGGTTGTTAGGGGTAGACGAAGCGTTGTTCAGTCCTTCGAAAGCTAGGCCGCCGCTCATGCTTCCGTCGCCGATGATGGCCACTACATGGCGGTCCTTTTCGCCTTTTTCGGCAGCGGCAACAGCCATGCCAAGGGCAGCCGAAAGAGATGTCGAACTATGTCCGGCTTCCCATACATCATGTTCACTCTCGGCGCGCTTTTCAAAACCGCTGAGACCATGAAAACGCCTCAGGGTGCCAAAACTGGAAGCACGTCCGGTGAGGATTTTATGGGTATAGCACTGGTGTCCAACATCAAAAAAGATTTTGTCACGTGGTGAATCAAAAACATAATGCAGGGCGATCGTCAGTTCAACAACACCGAGATTGCTGGCAAGATGCCCGCCTGTTTCACTGATCGATCTGATCAGAAATCGGCGTATATCACCAGCGAGCTCATTGAGCTCCCGGATGCTCATTTGCTTGATGTCCTGCGGTCCAAGGATATCATACAGATTCATAGCAGGTACTTCCTCTCTTACTTTCTGCGCACTGCTGTCTCTTCAATCAGCTCACGCAGCTCTGTTGCCTCAAACCCCTTAAATGTTTCTATTTTATTGCAACTGTCCCCATACAGCTGCTGCATAGTCTGTTCTGCTTTTTCAATACCGAGAAGTGTAACACTTGTCACCTTCTCATTACGTTCATCGCTGTTGGACTTGCCAAACTCTTCAGCTGTCAATGTGACATCGAGTATATCATCCTGCACCTGGAAGGCAAGACCGATCATATCCCCGACAACATGCCAACGTTCAACCGTATCAGCATCACACCCGGCAAGGATTGCCGGAATCATGAGTGCTGCCGATAAAAGACAGCCAGTCTTATGGGCATGAATGTTCTGCAATGCTTTCCAGTCAACGTCCGTCTCCCCTTCTTCTGTATCAAGACACTGACCAAGCACCATGCCGGAAGGTCCTGCCATACTGGCAAGTATACCAATCGCTTTGACTACACGGGATGGTTCAAGAGGGCACTTCGCTGCTGTTTCAAAAGCATAGGTCAATAAACCATCACCCGCAAGGATGGCGGTTGCTTCATCAAACTGCTTGTGGCAGGTTGACTTGCCACGGCGAAGATCATCATTATCCATCGCTGGAAGATCATCATGAATCAAAGAATAGGTATGAATCATCTCAAGAGCACAGGCAAATGCATCCACATCAGAGTCCTTAAGACCATAGCCATGGGCAACTGCATAAAGCATATTTGGACGGATTCTCTTTCCTCCAGCCATCAAAGAATAGTTCATCGCTTCTTTGACACGGCTGTCAGAAACAGCAGACATCATTTCCACAAGTTTCTCTTCTACTCTCATGCCTCTGTACCTCCATCTTTCTCTGTCAGTTCATTAACCTTGTTTTCAAAACTCTTCAAAGAGGCATCACAATCCTTCACAAGCGCAAGACCTTCTTCAAAAAGCTTCACTGTTTCATCAAGGGACTGTTCATTTGTCTCAAGAAGGGAAACAATCTGTTCCAGTCTCTGCATTGATTCTTCAAATGTCTTCTTATTGGTCTTTTCCATGTGTTACCTCCTCTATAATCTTCTCTATCTTTGCCTGCGCACTGCCTTTTGCAAAGCGCAATGTCACAAGATCTTCTTTCTGTAAATCCTTTGCGTCAATTACCGCTTTATCATCCTTTGTCACAATGCTGTAACCGCGATCCAATACCTTGAGTGGAGAATAGGCATCAAGCAGCCGCATCTCTTTTTCAAGTTCATTGCGCTTACTGTCAAGCACCAGCTTCATATTGCGCACAAGTGCGTCTTCATTGCTCGTTAATCTCGTTTCTGATTGGGAAAGAGCATGGTTCATCTCTTGTAATAAAGCAGTCCTTTTCTCGTAAGTCTTAGTCTTGAGCGTATGGCTTTCCTGCATTGCCAGTGTCACAATCCTGTTTCTCAGATTGTTGAGCAATACCCTGTTTTTATCCGCAACAGTTGTGGAATGGATGAGCTTTTCCCTGAGGAAGTCAAGTTTCATCACCTTATCCCGATACAGCATATCCGGACTTCTGAAGACAGAACTCATCGCCATTCTTTCTAACATCATCCGCTTATGCTTTATGGCAGTGCCAGAAGCATTCATCATCCGTACTTTCAGATCCTGGATATGTTTTCTTACTTCATGGATATCCGGTACAGCTGCTTCTACCGCACCTGTTGGGGTATTGGCACGATGGTCACTGACATAGTCAACCAGTGTCGTATCCGTTTCATGACCCACACCTGTCACAATGGGTGTATGCATTGCATATACCGTACGGGCAAGCAGTTCATCATTGAAACACCAGAGATCTTCAAGACTTCCTCCACCTCGTACCAGCAGGATGACATCATGATGATCTCCATCTGCTTTCTGCAGTGCTTCCACAATCTTTAGCGCAGCCCCTTCTCCCTGCACAGGACATGGATATTCGTGGATCGAAGCGACTGGCCATCTTTTCTTCAGGGTGATGAGAACATCCGATCTTGCGGCGGTGTTGTTACCTGTCACAAGGGCGATATCCATCGGAAACTGTGGGAGTGGTTTCTTATGTGCTTCATCAAACAGACCTTCCGCAAACAGTTTCTTCTTCAATGCCTCGAGCTGCAGGTACAAAGCACCTGTACCACCAGGCTGCATTGCCTGTACAAGCAATTGCATCCTGCCTTCTGGCATATAGACCGTGATATCTCCACGAACGATGACCTTGTCACCATTGTTGACCGGGAATTTCACATTCCTTGCGGAACTTGCAAACATGACACAGGGAATACTGGACTGTTCATCTTTTAAAGAAAAGTACCAGTGACCGCTGTATGGTCTGCGCAGGTTGGAAACTTCCCCTTCTACATAGAGGCTGTGCAGATAAGCATTGCTTTCAAGCTGTCCCTTGAGATAGCGGACAAGTCTTGAAACGGTAACGACACGCTTTTCACTCATATGATGTCGAGAACCCTGTTAATCAGTTTATAGGCTTCGTCATCACAATATTCCTTGGCAAGTTCTACCGATTCATCAATGATGATCGCAGCGCTGATCTCTTTGAGTGCAAACTCTGCACAACCGTTGAGCAGAATTGCTTTTTCAATCATGCCCAGTCTTTCAAACTTCCAGTCTGTCAGCACTTCATCAATATAGGAAGCATATGTATCCTTATTGGCAATTGCTGTTTTGATTACCTTTACAAAATACGGATCCACCTGATCCAATTCCCTTTCATACGTATTCACAATCAGCTCATCAATATCTCTTTCGGCAAGCAGATACTGGTATACCGTGATCATGGCATTTTTCCGTTCTTTATGTCGATTCATGTTACTAATCTCCTGTTCCATATTTTAGCATGCAATATGATATTTTACACAATTGTTGCATGTTTGAAAGTATAGATTTGTATTTTCATGGAAGGATACAAACATTCTGTATCATTTTGTCACTATCTCCACAATACACGCGCTTTTCTCAATCTGCTTTTATCAATGTCAGCACATTGTGCTAAAATTGCAAAGATGAATGATAAAGAGAAAACATTACCCTATATTGTGCGCTTCTTCCGCCACTTATCGACTGTCAACCACCATCGCTATGCGGTCATGAAGAACTGCTTTGCCTGTGGTTTGTATTACCAGGGATTGACCCACGACCTCAGCAAATACGCCCCTTCTGAGTTTCTTGTCAGCGTGAAATACTTCCAGGGTTACCGCTCTCCCTATATGAAGGAAAAGGAACTCAAGGGTTATTCCCTTGGCTGGCTGCACCACAAAGGCAGAAACAGACACCATTGGGAATACTGGTATGATACGATCAATGGTGTATTTGGACCACAGCGCATGCCTTATAAATATCTTGTCGAAAGTGTTTGTGACAGGGTTGCGGCATGTATGACATATGAAAAAGACAAGTATACAAAAGAAAGTGCATTGCGCTACTTCAACACCCGTCCAGATAAACGGTACATGCATCCGGAAACCGCAAAGGAAATGGAAAAGATGTTACAACTCATCTCTGAAGCTGGTGAACAGGAAGCATTCAAAGCGTTTAAGAAAGAACTCAAAACAGGAAGGAAATACTGATATGAACAAGGAAAGATTCGAACAGCAGATGGCATTTTCCCTTGAAATTGATAAGGAGAAAAACATCTTCCGCCAGACCCACCTCTCAAATCATGGCAGGAATGAAAATGATGCGGAACATGCCTGGCATATGGCCATCATGGCATATCTCTTAAAGGAATACAGCAATGAACCCATCGATATCTCAAGGGTCATGATCATGTGCCTCATCCATGACATCGTTGAAATTGATGCTGGTGATACCTATGCCTATGATGAAGAAGCCAAAAAGACACAGAAGGAACGGGAACAGAAGGCTGCAGATCGCATCTTTGCCCTGCTTCCAGAAGATCAGGCAAAGGAAATGCGTGCCATCTTTGAAGAATTCGAAGCCTTTGAAACACCTGAGGCAAAGTTTGCTCATGCCATGGACAACCTGCAGCCACTCATGTTGAACGATTCCAACAATGGTGGAGACTGGAAAGAACACGATGTTGCAATATCCAGAATCATGAAGCGGCAGGTACAGACAAAACTCGGATCTGAAGAACTCTTTGACTACATCAAAGAACGTCTTGACCACTATGTAAAGGAAGGTATCATCCGCAACGAATGATCAGAGACATGAAACCAGAAGATATTGATGCCATTACAGATATCTGGTTCAATGAAAACTGCAGAGCACACAGCTTTATTGGCTATGCCACACCATTCAACTGTTTTGGCATATTGGATGATGTATCTGGTATGAAACCGGGGTCAGTGTAATCCCTATATGCCTCATGGATGTCAAATGGATATGGATAAGAGCTTTCATTGCGCCTTGTGATGCCAGTCTTTTTAGGCATCGCTGCCAACCATGCCTCTCTGACCTGAAATTGATTTGGATAGGCGTAGTTTAGATGCTTTCTTAAGACAAACATGTTGAGGTAACCTTGAAGATGGCGTGTTGAAATACCACGGTATTTAGTAAGCGTTACTTCAAGTTCTGCGTGGATCTGGTTGATTGTATTGATATTATGACCATGGAAACTTAAGTGAGTGTCCGATTTTACGATCTCACTTGTACAGCCTAGTTCTTTGGCCAGACCTTCAATCCCTTGTATTCCATCACTAATGATAAGTGAGCCTTCTTTTACATTGTTCTTTAGAACCGAACGATACATGTCTATTCTTTCTTTACCAAAACCAGCGATCTTAAGTATCAAGTGATCTTCGTCGTCTATAGCGCTGATAATGCAAGAAGTATGTCGATTTTTGGATGGATTATGACTAGACTTACGTTTCTTTGATGTTCGTGGCTTATTCTTTTTATTCCCTTTAAAATTGATGGATATGTTTTTTGCATCTATTTGAATCTGATTGTTAAGCTTTGTTTCCTGCAAATAACCAAGGGCATCATAGAGCTTATGGCGCCATAGAAGAGCAGTATTACGATTAATTCCAACTGTGTCAGCCGTCTTTCTGGAAGAAAGACCATTTAATTCACACTCGATGAATTTATTCCATTTCTTGATATCGAAATGTGAATAAAGAGCTGTTGTATCAGTAATCATAGAAAAAGAATGACCACAGTGTTTACACATGAATTTCTGTGCTCCATTTTTTTGATGACCATTCCGCTTGTAGTCTTTAGCACCACAATAAGGACAACATTCGTCTTTATTCGTCCAGATAGCAATTTGCTGAGACTGATTATCTGGAACTGTATAGCGCATTGTCATGATAATCCCATACAGTTCTTCTAGAAGATCAGGACTTAAGGATTTTAAATCCTCTAAGGTATACTTTCTTTCCATCGTTGAGCACCATCCTTGCCTATATTATACCAGAGACCTGCCTCAACAGTTAAAAGGTGTGGCACAGCCTAAAAAACTGGTTTTGCGTAAACGATGAAGTCACAGGATTTTTCATAGTACCCAGAACTCATATAATTCTCATCAAAGCATAGTAAAACCGGTTATGATGTCATCCAACTCACAACCGGTTCCTAAAATCATAAAATATCAAATTGTCAACAGCGATTAATTACCCGACATTGGAAAAATCAACTGTGTTTTTATATACTCAGTTACTCTTGTAAGACTGATCATTATTCTTGACGATGACGTCGTGTGCACCACCTTCAACAATGGAAGTAGCGGACACAAGTGTGAGTCTTGCATTTTCCTGCAGTTCCTTGATGGAAAGTGCGCCGCAGTTGCACATGGTGGAACGGATCTTGGCAGTTGTCATCTGCACGTTGTCATGCAGGAAACCAGCATATGGTACATAGGAGTCTACGCCTTCTTCAAAGGAGAGCTTTCCTTTACCACCGAGGTCATATCTCTGCCAGTTCTTGGCACGGTTGGAACCTTCACCCCAGTATTCCTTGACGAATGCACCATTGACGGTGAGCTTTTCACCAGGTGCTTCTTCAAATCTGGAGAAGTATCTGCCAAGCATGACAAAGTCAGCACCCATCGCAAGGGCGAGGACAATGTGGTAGTCATAGACAATACCACCATCAGAGCAGATCGGAATATATTCGCCAGTCTTTTCAAACCATTCATCACGTGCCTTTGCGACATCGATGACAGAAGTTGCCTGACCTCTTCCGATACCCTTTGTTTCACGGGTGATACAGATGGAACCTCCACCGATACCAATCTTGATGAAGTCAGCACCATGGCTTGCAAGATAGTTGAAGCCATCCGCATCGACGACATTACCTGCACCAACTTTGACAGAGTCTCCATACTTGCCCTTGATCCAGTCCAGAGCATCTGCCTGCCACTCGGAATAACCATCTGAAGAATCCAGTACAAGGCAGTCTACACCAGCATTGACAAGAGCTGGTACACGTTCTTTGAAGTCTCTTGTATTGATACCGGCACCGACCATGAATCTCTTTTCATCATCGAGCAGTTCGAGCGGGTTTTCCTTATGTGAAGAATAGTCCTTGCGGAAAACCAGGTAGCAGAGATGATCGCTGCTGTCCACAATTGGAAGTGTGTTCAGCTTGTTATCCCAGATGATGTCATTACATTCAGAAAGTGTAGCTGTAACAGGTGCTGTCACAAGCTTTTCACGTGGTGTCATGAATGTCTCAGCTTTTTCATCACCTGTCATACGGGATACGCGGTAGTCACGGCTTGTGACAAGACCGACAAGCTTGCCATCCGGTGTACCATCTTCAGTAACCGGCATGGTGGAATGACCTGTCTTTTCGACAAGTTCAAGAATTTCACGCAATGTTGTATCTGGTTTGATATTTGAATCACTGACGACAAAACCAGCTTTATAATTCTTTACACGGGCAACCATCTGCGCCTGTGAAGCGATTGTCTGTGACTGGAAAATGAAGGACATACCACCTTCCTTGGCAAGTGCTACACCAAGGCGGTCACCGGAAACAGACTGCATAACAGCAGATACCATCGGAATGTTCAAAGAGATAGCAGGTTCTTCACCCTTCTTGAAACGGACAAGCGGTGTCTTCAGGCTGACTTTGTCCGGGACATTTTCCTTTCTTGTAAGACCCGGAACAAGCAGGTATTCACTAAACGTATGGCTTGGTCCATCGTAATATGTTGCCATGTATTCTTTCCTCCTCTTGAAATTGTAACTATTATACATTTTTTAATCTTAAAGTAAAGGGATGTTCATGGTATAATGTCGCCCAGGAGATTAAGAAAATATGCGTTTGAATAACAGTTATTTCTTCACCCTGCGTGAAGATGCAAAAGATGAAGATTCCGTCAGTTCAAACCTCCTTGTAAGAGGTGGTTTTATCAAGAAGAGCTCCAGTGGTGTCTATATGATGTTACCGATGGGACTCAAGGTATTGAAGAGAATCGAAGCTGTCATCCGTGATGAAATGGATAAGACAGGCTGCCAGGAACTGCTCATGCCATCCCTGATTCCGGAAGATGTCTATATCGCATCAGGAAGACGTGAAGGCTTTGGTGCTTCCATGTTCTCTCTCAAAGACCGCAAAGGCATGCCATATGTACTAGGTCCAACACATGAAGAACTCTTTGCCCTTGCTGCAAAGATGCAGATCAGATCTTATAAGGACATGCCATTTTCCCTCTATCAGATCCAGACAAAGTTCCGTGATGAACCACGTCCTCGTTATGGTCTGATCCGTGTCAGGGAATTTGCCATGAAAGATGCCTATACATTCGACAAGGATGAAGCAGGTCTTGATGCTGCATACGAGAAGCAGTTCAATGCGTATAAGAACATCATGGACAGACTCCACCTCGACTACAAGATTGTCCGTGCGGACACCGGTGTCATGGGAGGTCTACTCTCTGAAGAATTCCAGGCAGTTACACCTCTTGGTGAAGATATCCTCGTGCTCTGCGATTCCTGTGACTTTGCAAGCAATATTGAAGTAGCGCCTTGCAAACCAGAAATTCCAACTGTCAAAGAAGAAGAGATGGAAAAAGAAATGGTTGAAACACCAGAGAGCAGAACAATTGAAGAAGTTGCTTCATTCTTTAACAAGGACGCAAAGAAGTTTGTCAAAACACTGATCTATTCTGTTGATGGCAATCCTGTTGCGGTCATGGTACGCGGTGACAGAGATGTCAATGAGACAAAGCTCAGAAAGCTGCTCAATGGAAATGAAGTAGAACTGGCTGATGCTGAAACGGTCATGAAGGTGACCCATGCCGAAGTTGGTTTTGCTGGTCCGATCGATATTGACTGTCCTGTCTATGCGGATGAAGAAGTACAGTATATGCAGAACTTCATCGTCGGTGCTAACAAGACAAACTACCACTACACTAATGTCAATACAAAAGACTTCAAGGTTGAAAAGTATGCGGACCTCAGAAATATTATGGAAGGTGACATCTGCCCGAACTGCGGTGGCAGAATTCACTTCGCCCATGGTATTGAAGTTGGCAACACATTCAAGCTCGGCACAAAGTATTCCAAGGCACTAGATCTCAAGTACCTCGATGCCAATAACCAGCTGCAGTATGTCTGGATGGGTTCCTATGGTATTGGTCCTGCTAGAGCTATGGCTGCTATGGCTGAACAGAATGCGGATGAAAACGGCATTAACTGGCCAAAGGACTTCGCACCATTCCAGTGTGCCATTGTCATCATTTCCACAAAGAGTGAAGAACAGGTAGATGCTGCTGAAAAGCTCTACAATGAACTCAAAGCAAAAGGCATTGATGTCCTTCTCGATGACAGAGATGCACGCCCTGGTGTCAAGTTCAAGGATATGGACCTCATCGGTATCCCTTACCGCATCACTGTTGGTAAAGGTATCAGTGAAGGCAAAGTCGAACTCAAGGCAAGAACTGGTGACAAAACAGAAGTTTCCATTGATGAAGCAGTGGACGCAATGTGCAAAGCATTAGCTGAATAAGCAACAGGCGGAAAAAACTCCCGCCTTTTCATTACCCTTTCTGCAATACAAGATTCCTGTCTTCTATCTCATAGACAACATCCGCAAAGCCATCCGTTTCACTCATATGGCTGGTAAACAGCAGCATCCTGTCCCCATTCTTCATATACTCATCAAGAACACGGATAACGATTTCCATGCCCTTGTTATCCAGGGCATCAAATGGTTCATCTAATATCAGATACGCTGGTTTTTCCATCACCGCCTGAATGATGCGCATCTTCTGCTTCATGCCAAGAGAATATGTACGATACTTTTTCTCTATATCATCGCTCAATCCAAAAAGATCCACGAGCTGCAGTATTTCTTCTTTTGTCACCCGTTTTCTGATATTGGCAAGATACAAAAGATTATCAATTCCACTCATATTGCCGATGAACTCCGGGGCATTGATCATCACGCCGGCATCCGGTATAAAATCCACATCTTTACGAATCACCTGACCATCAATGATGACCCTTCCACCATCACATCCACTATAGCCGACAATCATCTTCAACAGGACACTTTTTCCAGATCCATTAACACCTTTGATCTGTATCTTCTTCCCCATTTCAAATGTTGCATTCACATGTGAAAATAACGCCACATTTTTGAACTTCTTGGAAACATCTTCGAGCTGTATCATCTTATGACCCCCTTCTTATTTTCCAAAGTGCAAAATTGTATAACACCGCCAGCAACAGGCAGGTCAAAACAATCATGACTCCTTCAACCATCCATGAACCACTAAAGGTAATCCAATGCAAACCACTGAGAACATCCAATAGAATCAGTGCGATCATGCCAAAGGAAATAACAAGCAATCCCTTTGTGCTGTTTTCCAATACTGATGCCATGTTATACACCATAAGAAACGCACATACCACTACGCAAAACCGCAAACCATAGAGCAGCAAAAGAAACGCATCTTCCAATACCAATACGGCAAGACCACCTTTAAGAATGCATACTGCCATGATTGTTACAATCGTTAAAACAATGCACTTGGCAAGTTCCTGTATCTCTTCCTTCAGCAAGAGATGAAATGTCTTCCTGCTACCGCAGCGATATTGCATCAGTGCAATAAAGGAAGGCGATTCATTGATATCTGAAAGCACAGCAAACTGTAAGAGATTCAAATACAGGATGAATGCGACTATATATTGGATGTTGAACGTATCAAGCTTATAGTCATAAAATTCTGCAGTATTCATAAAGAACAAATCTGTATAAGCCCGTAATGTATCTGGCGCCTGTACAAACCATACATTCGCTGCAATAATGAGCAAGACACCAGCAACCACAAATCCATATCTGATACCCCTGCTCAACATGTATACCCATCCTTCCGGTTATAGATAATCAATACCGGTATAGCAAGAAAGACAATATATTGTAATACTATAGAAACGATGTCACCTGCCATAAACCATCCGGTAAAGATATTCAAAGGAATACTGGTCTCAGGCCCAATCATAATATAGAGAAGAAACATCCCATAATAGAGAAATAGTGTCACATATGTAAATACCCTGCTATGTGACAATAAAGAAAATGAAAGAACAGTACAATACAAAATAGAATAGACAACAAATTGTTGCAAAGCAAACCACCATACATGATCAATTGCATTTCCTTGAAGCATCACAACAACACAATGAATGATGGCTATACTGATGATGAGGACAATGTTATACAAGGAGAACTTTCTATATTGATACAGGATATACCCTGATAATCTTTTGAAACGATAAGCAGAAAGTGTTTCAAATGGCAAAGACATGATGACTGTGGCATAGATCAGAAACTGGATGGTGAAAAGATACATATCTGTATAGGCAAGTTCCATTACTGCCTGATCTTCAGGTATGCAATATAAAAACACAAACGTCAGAACAGCATATAGCAATATTTTCCAATAAAGCTGTTGAATGGCCCTCTTCATATCTCCACCGCTTTTCTTCTCACGTTAAGCAAACCAAGAGAGAATAACACAGGAATAAAGTTATTCAATAACAGAAGCCATGTATTGATATCATAATAAGAACCAGAAGCCATGATAACAGATGGATTGATATATAAGGACGCCTCTCCCCATGACATATAAGTCGCAAATCCAACAATAGTCATACCATAATAGTAAATATTGGAAAGCAGAAACACCTGTTTTTCACTTTGGCACACCACAGCCAGTGAACAGGAAAGAAAAGCATAGACAAATGGCATATAGAGAAAACGTACACTACCATCAAGAATATAATACAAATATGTATGTTCATAATAGAAATTGTCGCCCAATATATCTAACAATA
>CAJKOS010000030.1 GCA_905201565.1 uncultured Erysipelotrichaceae bacterium | reverse complement strand
TAATAGAAAAAGCTTCCTGGAAGCTCCGACTTCTATAAGTCGGAGTAGTTCACATCTTTCTTCTGCCTGTTAGACTTGCGCAATTGTGAAAAATGAGCTTAAAAAACTATGCGCAATTGTGAAATACATGGTCAAAAAACCATGCGCAATTGTGAAAACCAAAGTGGTGAAGCTGTATTAAGACAAGAAAACCTGTCAGTTGACAGGATTTCATTTCTCTATAAAGACTGTTACTTCTTCCAGTGTTTTGCGTGGTCTTGGGGATGGAAGTTCAGCTGGTATACCAAGTGGTGAAACAGCGACAACTGTCCATTCTTCCGGCAAATCCAATACTTCTTTGACCTTGTCATTATAGAAACTTCCAAGCCAGCACATGCCAAGTCCCTGCTCTTCAGCTTCTAACAACATGAAGCTCATGGCAATGGAACAATCCACAGTTGCACTGTTCTGGTCACATTTCATCATATGTCCTTCAGTTGCACAGACGACAATGGCAGTGCCAGCGTTTTGAATCATTTCCTGGTTACAGCAGGCTTCTGCGAGCTTTGTGAGAATATTGCCTTTGACCACAACAAACTTCCAGGATTGCATGTTTCTTGCGGAAGGTGACAGCCTTCCTGCTTCCAATACCCTGTTGAGTTTTTCTTCTGCTACTGGTTCACCGGTATACTTGCGGATGCTGCGACGGTTTTGGATGAGTTCTAATAGTTCCATAGTATTTACTCCTTTGCATGATGAATGAGGGTGAGGTTTTTCTGCATATACAGGATGAAAGATAACAGGATGAGTGCTGCAGATAGCAGAATGGTGATGGTAGAAAGAAGGGAAGGAATGTCCATCCAGAATACATGTAACATCATCATGGCATAAAGTACTGCTGTCGCAATCTTTCCATGCCATACGGCAGCAGGTACGATACCTGTTTTATGAATGACGGCAGCACCGGTAAATGTCATACAGGTTTCTTTGATGACCATGAGGACAAGAGGTATTGCCATCAGATGATACCTTGTCAGTAAACATCCCATGACGGTAACCTGTGTCAGTTTGTCCGCAATGGGATCCAGTGCTTTGCCGAGGTTACTGATCATATGGAAGGTTCTTGCTATCCAGCCATCAATGATGTCTGTTGCGCCTGAAAGAAGAATGACTACACCAGCCGCAATGTATTGTTTCTCAAATACATAGAGGTAAACGATGACGGGTATGAGAAGGATTCTCACCATGGATAAGATGTTTGGAATTGTAATAATCTTGTTTTCTGTAGAATTGGTCATGATCGATTTCCTTTGTCTATCAAAAGAATAGCATTTTCACCATGGTAAGAAAACAGGGTATTGTGCAATTTTGGACAAATGGTGATGAAATGTATATACGTGCATATTGCATGTGGGAGGAGATGGGCTATAATGCATTTAGTTGATATATCAACTAATGGTGAAGAGATGGATAGAACAGGCAGAAAGATGACAAAGATTGTCCGTGAACTGACAAAGTTTACGGCAAAGATGATGAAGGACAGCGGTATTGGTTCTTCCGAGTTTGATGTGGTACATGCCATACGGAAACATCCTGGTATTTCCCAGCATGAAATAACAGAAGAGCTTGGGATTGATAAAGGTGCACTGGCGAGGATGATACGGCAATTGGAAAAGAAGGGCTATGTGGTCCGCGAAAGTGATCCGGAAGATGGGAGAAGGTTTTGCTTGTATGCAACTGCGAAGACAAAAGAGCTGAAACATTCCAAGGCACATATTGAATCTTTGTATTATGACTTTCTTTTGGAAGCGCTGGATGAAAAGGAACAGGAACAGTTTGCTTTGTTATTGGATAAGTTGTATTGGCGTTCCAAGGTGGAAAGCCGTACTGGTTTTATGGAGATGAAGAGAAGGATAGAGGAAGAAGGCGGTTGTCGTGAAGAAGAAACACATCAGTGAAGCGATGGTGTTTATCATTTTGTTTGGGGTTGTGAGTCTGTTTTCGGATATGACACATGAAGGTGCTTCCAGTATTCGTGGTGCCTATATGACGTTGATGGGTGCTGGTGCTGGAGTGATTGGTTTTATCTCAGGACTTGGTGAAATGGTCGGTTATTCTTTGCGGTATGTCTTTGGCAGAATTGCGGATAAGACAAAGAAGTACTGGCCGATGACGATCATCGGTTATATCCTCGATGTACTTGCTGTACCTGCCCTTGCCCTGGTTGGTGAACATGGGTGGATTGCCGCATGTATTTTGCTTGTTATACAAAGAACCGGCAAGGCGATCAAGAAGCCTTCCAAAGATACCATCATGTCCTTTGCAGCAAGCCAGACAGGTATAGGCAAAAGTTTTGGTTTGCAGGAATTGCTCGATCAGATCGGTGCCTTCCTTGGACCACTTCTTCTGTACTTTGTGATGTTGTTCAAGGGTGGAGATGACCTCTTTCATACGTATGCATTCTGCTTTGGCATTCTTGCTATTCCCGGGTTTATCACCATATTGTTATTGCTGTATACAAGAAAGAGGTTTCCCAATCCGGAAAACTTTGAACCTGAGCCAAAGGAATATGTACCATTTCATCTGAAGAAGAGCTTTGTGCTCTACATAGCAGGTATCAGTTTATTTGCCTTTGGATTTATCGATTATTCTTTGATTATCATGCATGTTTCCAAGGTCTATACTGGACTTAGTGTGGGTCTAGCGGAAACGGGTTCTGTTGTTACAACGGGAAACCTGCCTCTGTTATATGCTGGGGCAATGCTCGTGGATGCATTGTCTGCACTATTCTTTGGTTATCTCTATGACCGCATCGGCATATGGTCATTGATGATTTCTACCATGCTTTCCAGTGTCTTTTCCATCTTTGTCTTTGCATTGCATTCAGAAGTGTCACTGCTTGTTGGTATTGCTTTATGGGGTGTTGGCATGGGTGCTGAAGAATCCATACTCAAGGCGGCAGTTACATCCATGGTTCCTAAAAACAGCAGGGCAACAGGATATGGTATCTTTGAACTTTCTTTTGGTATCTTCTGGTTTCTTGGCAGCTGGCTGATGGGTGTGCTCTATGATATCAGTCTTTCTTCCATGGTAGTTGTTTCGGTTATGGCACAACTGCTGGCAGTGGTTCTCTTCTATTTATCTAAGAAGAATGAAGTATAGAATGATAAACAATAATCTGGTATGGTATAGGTATTGAGGAAGAAACGTATGATGATTGTAAAACAGGATTTTTCATTGCAGGAAGAAACAATGCAGGCTTTACAGGAAGCGGATGTCAATGAGAACATGGCGAAATTCATCCATGAGATGCTTGTGTCTTCCATACACTTATATGGGTATATGGCGGTTGAGGAATTCTGGTCACTTTTCCGTTCTTTCCGTACTGAGATCAGACAATTGAAACTTCCCGTTATCCATAAGCGTCATGTGCTTGCCTATGTCAATATTGCCGGGAAAGAAGACGGGATTCTTGTCGTGAAGGGAAGTGAACTGACAGAGAATCCGGATGACAATACGCTGTTTCTTGCATCACCTGTAATGGTGCGGGAAGGGGAAAACAAGTATCACAGGCTGATGGACAAGCTTGTCACAAAGCCAGATGATATGCCATGGTTTTTCCCGAAAACACTGGATGAATTCCTTTCCTATACGAAAGATCCGTTGCACACAAAAGAATATGATCGTCTGCTTTGCTATATGAAGGAAATTGTCAAAGATGATCGTACAGCAGAAGAGCTTGCGTCTTTTCTTGGAACCAATATTCTTTCCGGGGTTGCGCTGGTTTTAAACATGTCACAGTTTCTCTTGAAATTGAATCGCATTGGTGCGGTAGTGAATTATGCAAAGCTGCAGAAACTTGTTATGCGCTGCTTCTATTCTTTGCGGATATGGCCAAACCTTGGCTGGACATGGAAGGAATTGGAAAGTGACAAGCCACTGAGAGAAACAAGACCGCTGTTGATGTTGAGTGACAAGCAGTTAAGAGAGTTTGAGGCAAATGGCATATCGTATGATGAAATTGTCAAAATGGGTCTTGAACGTGGTGTGGATACAGAAGTGACGTATCATGATCTTCCCAGGCGATAAGAAAACAAATACCGGCATTGCCGGTATTTGCTTTACAGGGGAAGAAGTGTACATGCATTGCCATGTTTGACGATAAGAGATTGCAGCCAAGGCAGCCATTAACCTTCGCCTGGTTCAAATTGATCAATTCAACAGAATGTCCGGCATCCTTTGCGCCTTCCATGAAGGCTTTGACAAGCTGGGCGGTGTTTCCATTTGGTCTACCACCACCCTGAATCACAAGTATCTTTTTCATAAGACCTCCTTTTTATGGTGTTGTGTATTTGAACTGAGGGAAAATGGTGGTTAATGGGTTTCTCTGTTCTGCCACTGCATGCGGCAGGTTTGTGGTGTGCAGCCTTTTGCCTTGCGGAATACCTGGATGAAGTGACTGCTTGTGCCAAGTCCTGTTTCATAGCCGATAGAGGCAATGGTCTTGTCAGTTTCCCGTAACAGTTCACACGAAGCATCAATGCGATAATTGTTCAAAAAAGCATTTGGTGTTGTGTGCAGGAATTCTTTGAATACTCTGTAGCATTCCCTTTCGCTGAGGTATGCACTTTCCGCTATGTCTTTAACAGAAATGGCATTTGCGTAGTTTTCATAGATGAAGGCTATCATTTCCTTGAGCTATGTGTCTGTTCTGTTTTCCGATAGCTGCATTTCTTCAGAATTGGCAATATTGCGTATTTCTAGCCAGATTTCAGACAGGGCATTGCGGATTTTCATCTCGAAGGCATCGTCTTCCGGGATGGAGAAAGATGTCATTATCTTTTTTGTGATGCTGCTGTCTTTTGGATAGCGGAAGATGTCACATGCAGTGTTGTTAACAAGTGGGAAAACATATTTCCTGTACAATGTACCGTTTGTACTTCCGGCAATGAGGGAGGGATCAAAGAGGTGGAGAACCTGTATGGTGTTGTCTTCGCCCGGTTTTGTCATATGCAATATGTCAGAATTGAGAAAACCACCTTCTCCTTCGTGAAATTGCATTTCCTTGCCAGGAAGGTAATAGGTGACAGTGCCGCTTTTGACGATGAACAGCTCTACTGCCTTATGCCAGTGCCATAGTACAAAGGCATCCGGGTATTTGCATAAATCCGCTGTGGAAGAAATATAGGAAAGGCTTTGTCATAACCGGGAAGTTGTTCTTCCTTTGTGTTAGCATGGTATTGGATTGTGTGTACATGTTTCATATGTATTCACCTGCTAATTTTGTGGGTAACGGGTTTTGAAGAGGTTGATGGCAGCTGACAGTTTATCGCTGTCTTTTTTCTGATAGATACAATAGTAGTTTGTAAAGGCTTCTTTGTTGCGGAAAGGAACGGAAATTCTGTTTCCCCTTGGACCGAATATGCGCAATGTGAGATCTGTGGAAAAGCCGCAGATGGTTGAAGAAACGGATACGGCACTGAGACTTTCGAGGTCTGTCTGCAGAAAGAAGTGGGAGTCTGGCATATTTGTGCGGACGACTTCTTCCCAGAAACCAACTTCGCTTGCCATGATGTAGTCTGTACCGTTCATTTCCTGAAAGGAAACCGAAGACTGTAATGCCTTTGGGTTTTCTTTAGGGAATGTTGTACAGAGCTGTTCACTGCCACAGCAGATGGATGTGGTTGTTTCGTTATGGATGGGATGGCGGAGAACGATCATCTGGTATTGTCCTTCTTCAAGACCCTTTAATAATACTTCTTCTGTTTTGACTTCCGTGGAAATGGTCATGGACAGGAATGTGCCGGAAAGGAATGGAATCATTTCCATCAAAGGACCAGGGGCGATGGAACCGATGGATATCGTTTGGAGCTGTCGGTAGTGATTCTGTACTGTTTCAAGCATGCGCTTTTCTTCATTGAGAACGGATTTGGCAAGTTTTGCGGCGAGTTCTCCATTTTCGTTCAGGTAGAGTCTGTTGTGTTCCCGAAAGAAAAGAGGAACACCAAAGGATTCTTCAATTTTCTTCATCGAACGGGTCAGTGTCGGCTGGGTGAGGTGAAGTGCTTCAGCCGTTGCGGAAAGGGTTTTGTACTTTGCAAAAGCAACAAGCTGTTCCAAAAGATAGATTTCGATCATATTGCCTCCAATGTATACGTTACACGTATAGTAACATGTCTATCTTCAATTGTACAAATTGCAAATAACCGATAATAATACAATTGTAAAACATAGATGGAATCTATGAAAGGAGGACCGATGAAAACATTGATTGTGTATTTCTCCTGGAGCGGGAATACGGAAAAGATCGCCCGCACACTTGCGATCAAAACAGGTGGGACATTGTTCAGGCTCGAAAGAAGGATCCCATATAGTTCTGACTACAACACATGTGCTTACAAAGAGGCTAAGGAAGAACATGATGAGGTGATCCTGCCAGAGCTCAAGACACCATTACCGGATGTGATGGCATATGACAGAATCATTCTTGCCTTCCCGATCTGGTGGTATACATTCCCGATGGTTGTCGCATCCTTCCTCTCTTCAATTACAGACTGGAAGGGTAAGCGGATTGATGTGTTTACCAATTCTTGTACAGATGATCCGCAATATATGGTGACATCTTTGCGGGATGTAAAACACTATGCAAAGAATGCGGATGTGCACAGAGGTCTCTTCAACAAAGAAATTGATCATCTGGATCAATGGTTAGCAGAAAATAGATTGGAGGAAAAAGCATGAAGGACGAAGTATTACAGGTATCAAAATCATTCTGGGAAGCGATGGAAGCTGCGGATGAAGCAGGTATGCGCAAGTATGCGGACAAGGATTGCATGTTCACACACATTGGCATTACCGCTGGTCTCGATAAGGAAATTGAGTTCTATACATCAGGCGCATTTCAGCCAACAAAGATCGATTTCCACAACAAAGAAGTCAGAATGCATGGCAGTACAGCAGTTGTATTGACAGATTGCGACTATGCATTATTGCTGGATGGCAAGGAAACAAGTCATCACTTCATGGTGACTGAAGTTTATGCAGAAAAAGATAATGAATGGAAACTTGTACAGTTTACATTCACAGCACTTGTGTACTAAGGAGGAAGGAAAAATGGAGTACAAGACACTAAACAATGGAATCAAGATGCCGGTTTCTGGTATTGGCGTATTCATGTTAACACCAGATGAGGCTGAAAAGTCAGTAGAAGCAGCTTTGAAGGATGGTATCCGCCTTGTGGATACAGCAAATGCCTATGCCAATGAAAGTGCAACAGGCAGAGGTATGCGCAAGAGTGGCGTGAAGCGTGAGGATGTCTTCCTTGTTTCCAAGCTCTGGCCAACAGTTTATGAAAAGGAAACAGCAGTGGATGAAATGCTCGAACGTCTTGGCACAGACTATGTTGATATGCTGTTTTTGCACCAGCCAACATCCAACTGGAGAGAAGGCTACAAGAACATTGAAAAGGCTGTAAAGGCTGGTAAGGCAAAGTCCATCGGTCTTTCCAACTTCAGTGAAGAACAGATCAAAGAAGCAATTGAAACAATGGAAATCAAGCCACAGGCAGTACAGGTTGAAGCGCATCCGTACTATCCAGAAGGTGAGCTCAAGAAGCTCCTGGCTGAACATGATATGGCACTTATGGCATGGTATCCGCTAGGTCATGGCGATAAGAACCTGATCAATGAACCGGTGTTCACAAAGCTTGCGGAGAAGTATAACAAGACAAATGCCCAGGTCATCCTGAGATGGCATGTACAGAGTGGCGACATTGTCATTCCTGGTTCCCGCAATCCGCAGCACATCCACGATAACAACGATATCTTCGACTTTGCATTGACAGATGAAGAAATGGCTGAGATTGCAAAGCTCGACCAGAATAAGCGCTACTATGAACCATCAGAAGATAAGCTCGATGCATATCTGCACATGGGATTACGAGAGGATAAATAATGGAATACGTAACATTACAGAATGGCGTGAGAATGCCGATGGAAGGCTTCGGTGTCTTCCAGGTAAAAGACCTCGATGAATGCGAAACAGTTGTCTATGAAGCAATCAAGGCTGGATACAGACTGATTGATACAGCTGCTTCTTATGGTAATGAAGAAGCTGTTGGCAAGGCTGTAAAGAGAGCCATCGCAGATGGTCTTTGCACAAGAGAAGACCTCTTCATCACATCCAAGATGTGGGTACAGGATATGCAGAACTATGAAATGGCTTCTGCTGCCATCGATTCCTCCCTCAAGAAGATGAACCTGGAATATCTTGACCTCTATCTACTCCATCAGGCAATGAAGGACTACTTCAGTGCATGGAGAGCAATGGAAGATGCCTATGAAGCAGGAAAGCTGCGTGCCATTGGTGTATCCAACTTCTATGCCCATACACTGACAAACTTCTGTGAAACAGTGCGCATCAAGCCGATGGTCAACCAGATTGAAACACATCCATTCTTTGTCCAGAAGGAATCCCTGGAAACTATGGAGTTCTACCATGTCGTACCAGAAGCATGGTCACCACTTGGTGGAGGCAGATACAAGGCATTCGACAATGAAACATTGAAGAAGATTGCGGATGCACATAACAAGACCGTTGGTCAGGTTATGCTGAGATGGAATGTTCAGCGTGGTGTAGTTGTCATTCCTAAGTCCACACATGTGGAAAGAATCAAGGAGAATGCGGACGTCTTTGACTTCACATTGACTGATGAAGAGATGAATGAGATCACAGCTCTCGATATGGGATATGAAGGTACAGCCATTAAGCACTTCGATCCTGAATTTGTCAGAATGTGTGTGAGGAGAAACATCCATGACTAAACCTTTGAAAGTGCTTCTGATCAGCGGCAGTCCTAGAGCTAATGGTAATACTGCAATTGCCTTTGATGAAATGATCAAAATCTTTCATGAAGCAGGGGTAGAAACAGAAGTGCTGCGCGTTGGCAGTATGGATGTGCGTGGATGCATTGCCTGCATGAACTGCAAAACGAATGGCAAGTGCATTTTCAATGATATTGTCAATGAGACAGCCGACAAGTTTGAACAGACAGATGGTGTTGTCATTGGCGCACCGGTCTACTATGGCTCTGCCAATGGAACGCTGATTTCATTCCTGGACAGATTGTTTTACAGCACACCGTTTGACAAGACCATGAAGGTAGGTGCATCTGTGGCTGTCGCAAGACGCGGCGGCATGTCCGCAACCTATGATGAGCTGAATAAGTACTTTGCCATCTCCGGTATGCCGATTGCTTCCGGACAGTATTGGAATGGTATCCATGGTCGTGAGGCTGGTGAGGCGGCAGGCGATGAAGAAGGATTGCAGCAGATGCGGGTTCTTGCAAGGAATATGGTATTTTTGATGAATGCCATCCGCAATGAGAAAGAAAAGAGCGGGCTTCCTGAGAAGGAAACCTTCATCCGCACAAATTTCATCCGATAAGGGAAAAGCAGACAACATCGAATATGTGTTGTCTGTTTATTATACTTGCTGAAAAGAAAACTCTGTATGTTTTCATACAGAGTCATGAGATACTTATTCGATATATCCCTGGAAGCTGTTCTTAGTCTCAAATGAAATTTGTTGCCGGAATTGTATTGAATGATGGACAAATCAAAACATGTGAAAGATGATGATAAGGCATGGAGGGATGCATGAAAAAAATACAGGAAATTGCTTATGGAAGCGAAGCATATCAGGCATCATTGGAACTCAGAAACAAGGTGATGCGCTTGCCGCTGGGCAGTAATATTTATGATGAAGATCTTAGCCATGAAAAGACTTCGTTGATTCTTGTATGTTATGAAGATGGAGTGCTCATTGGTACAACCGTGATGTCATTTCACGGGACTGACGGCAAGATTGATACATTATGCATTGATACAAAATGCCAATATGCGGGAACCGGTACATTGCTGTTACAGGAGCTGGAAAAGCGGGCAAAAGAAACAGGTTGTACCTTGGTGACCATGGATGCCCGTGTCAGTGCGATGAAATTTTATGAAAAGTATGGGTATGCGGCAGAGGGTGAAGCTTACAAATTACCATTTTCACCAATTCCCCATGTCTATATGACAAAGAAGATTTGAGTGTATTGAGACAGTTTTCTCACAAGGGAGATGGTTTGATTGACTGTTCGGTCATATATCTGTCTCAGAATACGGGCGGCGGGAAAACGGAATTTTGTTACTCTATGACAATGATAAACTTTTTGTATGAAAAGGAGGAATTATGAAAGCAGATTATCATATTCATACAGAGTTCTCGGATGATTCCCGGGAATTGATGGAAAATCAGATTGAACGAGGCATTGAAATCGGTCTGGATGAACTTTGTTTTACAGATCATGTGGACTACGGAATCAAACGCGATTGGGATGATCCAAAGGGCATTGAATACCGCGGAGGAGACGGCATGAGTTCTTCAGCAGATGAGATGGATCCGATTGCCAATGTCAACTATCCGGCATTCTTCAAGAAGTTCCATGAAATGGAAGAAAAGTATGCAGGAAAGATTACGATCAAATCCGGTCTTGAATTTGGTATCCAGACCATTACGATTGAACCATTCGAAAAACTCTATGCAAAGTATGCGGATGAACTTGACTTTGTATTGTTGTCCATGCACCAGGTGAACAACCAGGAATTCTGGACAGGTGATTTCACAAGAGGCAGAACACAGCAGGAATACAATGATGCCTACTATGATGAGATTTACAAGGTACAGCAGCAGTTCAAGAACTACTCTGTTCTTGCCCACCTCGATCTTTTGGCAAGGTATGATCCGGCTGGTGTTTATCCATTTGAAAAGGAAGAGGAGAAGATTGCCGAGATTCTCAAGCTTGCGATCAAAGATGGCAAGGGTATTGAGATCAATACTTCTTCCTGGCACTATGGTTTAAAGGATACACAGCCATCCCGCAAGATTTTGAAACTGTATAAGGATCTTGGTGGAAAGATTTTCACCTTTGGTTCAGATGCCCATAAGACAGAATTCCTTGGTGACCATTTTGCGGATGCAAGAAAGATTGTCCGTGATGAGATCGGGATTAAAGAATTCTGCACATTTGACCACATGGTACCAACCTTCCATCCGATTGTTGATTAAGAAAAAGCCGTACGCACTGCGTACGGTTTCATTATTTCAGGCAATCCTTGATGAATCTGTCAACAATATCAATTATTTCAGGTGTCCAGAACTCTGCACCGCCATGATCTGCCCCTTTCAAAAGATACAATGACGCCTCTTTGCCGCAAGCCTTCAATTTGCGGTAAAGGGTGACACTCTGGGTTGTGTTGACAATGCGATCCTTTGTGCCATGGAAGATGAGAACAGGCGGAACACGTGTTCCTTCATCAATGTTTTCTTCTACGGATAGTGCCCTTGCCAGATCTTCTCTTTCCCGAAGGTTAACGCCGCCCATTTCCAAACCTTCCGGACTGTCCGGCAGCTTATAGTTTGGCGTACTTGGATTGCTTGCCTCCAGCATGACGGTGACGGAACCATAGTAGTTGATGATGCCGCTGACTTCTGCGGAAATGCCAGGGTAGATGTTTTCTTCTGTTTCATCATTATGGCGGATGCCTGCCCACATGGCAGTATGACCACCAGAAGAGCCACCAGCCACGATCATCCGTTCAGGATCAATGCCATACTCTGCACAATGCATCCTGAGGTAACGGATGGCATTGCGGGTATCGATTGCCTGAGCAGGGAAGGGTGCCTGCAGGGAGTGGCGGTATTCCACAATGGCACATACATAGCCCCTTGACGCAACCTTAGCGACATCGGGAAGGTTGATGTAGACATTCTGTTTCATCCAGGCTGAGCCTTTGACATAGACGCAGCACGGCAGGGCAAAGTTCTGTGAGGGGCTGTCAGGAATGTAAGGGTTGTTGCGGGTGGTAGGAATCAGTATCTGCAAGTGCAGCGGTATGCCATCCATGGTGGCATAGATGACATCGTTGAGGTAGAGAATACTTTGTTCATTGCCGGTAGTTTCAATGTAGTGTGCACCTTCTACTTGTGCATTGAATGCCGGGAATTCTTCATACGTCCAGTTTTTGATTTCCATAATAGTTCTCCTGTTGTTTCTATTATAGCTTTGAAAATGAAAGATTTGATTTTCAAAACAAACAGTTATTTTTTAACTTTGTCATAAAATTCCTTAACTATTATTTTAAATTCCTGCTATGATACTAGTCGAAAGAAATATTCTTTTCTTATTGGAATGAAATATGAGAATTGGTTACGCAGTTTTAAATGAAGATGAAATGGAGCTGTATAGTACAAAGACAGCTTTTGAACATATTGTTCAGATAGACGATATGTATATTGATTATGGTGAGGACCGTTCCGCACAGGAAGCTCTTTTGGCGTCTTTGCGTATGGGTGATGTTGTCCTTTTACAATCGGAAGAAGATTGTGGTATGGACAAAGAAGAACTGAAGGCATTCCGGAAGAATGTGCTTTCCATCACCTGTGATGTGTTGTTCTTTACAGGTACGGCAACACCACTGTTTGATGAACCACTGGTAATCTATCAGGATGAAGAAGAACCGGTGGAAGAAGTGGTGGTAGAGAAAAAGTGGGGCAGAAAGCAGAAGGCTTTTGACCATGAACTGTTTGCGGTGTTAAGGAAACAGCTTCAGGCAAAGGCGATTACGAAAAAGGAAATGGCCTTGCGCCTTGGTATTTCCTACCCGACACTGGAAAAGGCTTTAAAAGCTGAATAAAGTACATGGGAGTCACATAAGTGGCTGAGAGGAAGGTGTATCCTTCGACCATCTGACCTGATGCGGATCATGCCGCCGAAGGGAGAATCGCTATTCTTTCGAAGGTGGCATATGCTGTCTTCGATTTTTGTTTTGGAGGGACTATGTTGATAGATGAAGTGAGACGAAAGGCACCACTTGTCCATAATATGACCAATTATGTCACGATCAATGATTGTGCCAATATCACCCTTGCCTGTGGGGCAAGTCCCATCATGGCTGAAGCAGTTGAGGAAGTGGAAGAAATTGTTTCTCTTGCGGATGGTCTGAACCTGAATATGGGCATGTTAACAAAGGAAAAGCTCAAGGCGATGATAGCTGCAGGAAAGAAGGCAAATGCGCTTGGAAAACCGGTTGTCCTTGATCCGGTGGGGGCTGGTGCTTCATCGTTTCGCAAACAGGCTGTGGAGCAGTTATTGTCTCAAATACACTTTACCATCATCCGTGGCAACCTTTCTGAAATCAAGGCAATTGGCAGTGATGTGGTGGAAGAAAAAGGTGTGGATTCCTTAAAGCAGGTCAATGCGGACAATCTTTGTGAGGCAGCAACTTTTGCAAAGTCACTTGCAGGGAAAACAGGAGCGGTGATCATCATCAGCGGGGCGATGGATATCGTTGCGGATCAGGAAAGTGTCTATTGTGTATACAATGGCAGTCCTTTGATGTCAAAGGTCAGCGGTACAGGTTGTATGTTATCGTCTGTTGTTGCTGCATTTGTTTCTGTTGGAAAGGATAATCCATTGTCTGCAGCACTTTCAGCGGTATGTGCGATGGGACTATGTGGAGAAATAGCAGAGAAAAGAATGCAGGAAGCAGATGGCAATGCATCGTATCGGATGTATCTCATCGATGCGATGTACCATCTTGATGGAGAATTGTTAGAGAAAGGGGCACGGTATGCGTTGTACAAAGGAAATGATGACTGTCTATGCGGTAACAGATAGTCACATGAATCAAAACATGTCATTTTACGATATGGTGGAAGCAGTACTTTCTCATGGGGTGACATGTCTGCAATTACGGGAGAAACACCTTGATGAAAAAACCTTATTAAATGAAGCATTGGAAGTACAGAAGCTATGTTGGAAGTACCATGTGCCACTCATCATCAATGATGATGTATCCCTTGCCATGCGCATTGGGGCAGATGGTGTCCATGTTGGTCAGGATGATATGGATGTGCGGGAAGTGAGAAAACTTGTTGGTGAAGATATGATCAT
>CAJKOS010000029.1 GCA_905201565.1 uncultured Erysipelotrichaceae bacterium | reverse complement strand
CCAGTTGTCTGATGATGTCTGCACTGTATTTCTTTTCACCATACAGCTTCATCTTTTCGATGGCATTGTGCAGCTGGAATTCATCTGTACCCACCCGTTCCTCAAACTCCATGCGCGCTTCTTTGTCCAATACAAAGCCGTTCTTCTTTAACAGTTCTGTGATATGGGCAGGAAACTCCCATGGCTTGATGGGCTGGGCGACAATCTTTTTGACATGGTATTTTTCTAACAATTTGTATTCCTTGCGGCGTGTATCCGCATCGATACCGGCAAGAAAGAAGATCAATGTACAGGCAGGGTTGGGATTTTTGAGATATTGCTCGAGTACATCCAGCAGATGTTCGCGCACTTCTTCTTTTGCCTTATCCCCTGCTTTGAGAAACCATGGATTGTTGAGAAGGACTACCCTTTCCTGGTTTTCTTCAAACAGGGAGACGATATTGCATTCATACAATGCTGCATCGATCTGAAACTTTCTTGCGTCCTGTGCATCCAGTCTGATTACGTTGTCTTTGCTGCAACGGGACTCCGCAAGAATCTGTTTCAATCTTTCTTCCGCAAGATACTGGTTTTTTCCACTGATAACATAATTGCTCATAAACATGGATATTATACTATCTTTCTTTGCTTATGCGGGCAATAGAGCTATTTTTGCGGAAGATGTGATCAGAACATTCCATCTGCTGAAACAAAGAATTGTCATATCCCCTTCCTCTCTTGTAAGAAAATATGGGATATGTCTTTTCAAAAGCCGCTGTACTACTTCATGTGAAGGATGGTGGTAGAAGTTATAGGAACCAGAAGAGATGATGGCAAGTTCTGGCTGAACGGTATCGAGAAAGTCTTCTGATGAGGATGTTTTAGATCCATGGTGGGCAACTTTCAGAATATCAGCGCTGAGGTTTCCATACCGCTTCAATATTTCTTCCTCTGCTGTCTCATCGATGTCACCTGTTAGCAGGTAATCTAATCCATTGATGCGTACATATTCACATAGTGAACTGGCATTTTCATCCTCATTGTCGATAGGATTCAAGTCATAAAATGTAAATCCGTCAATCTTCAGTGGTTCATGATGTTCCTCAATTACCACTTCAGGATCATACTTTTCAATGATGGCATCGCGGTTACCACTATGGTCATCATCTTCATGGGTGATGATCAAGGCATCCAGCTGGCGTATTCCTTTGGCATCTAACAGCGTTTCCACTTTGCTATAAGCGGATGGCTTTCCGGTATCGATCAGGATGTTACCGGTATTGAATGGAGCACGGATGAGGATGCTGTCACCCTGTCCGACATTGATAAATGTCACTTCCGCAAAGGGATGAAACAATCCATTGAATTGAAATACAATGAGTAATACACAAAGAATAACAGAGGCGTGTTTGTTCTTTGCAAAGCATAGACATAGCGGCACAAAGAACAACAATCCTGCCCCAAGGAATGAACTGTGCAGTTCAAAGCTGTTCACAAAGGAAAACAGTGCATCCATGACCATCAGACAATCAAAGAGAACTGGTAAATCGAATAGTACCCCAAACAGTGTCATACACCAGGCAATACCGGTAATGGTGCGCAATGGCATATAGAACAATGTCATGATGGGATTAATAGAAGAAAAGAGAATGTTCTGCACAACCATGGAGGATAGTGCTGTACAGGATCGCTTGCCATGAAAGAACCTTGTTGTGATGCGGAAGGCTGCAGGAATCAGGAATGAGGCAGACCATGGTGCTTCTTTGTACAACAACATTGTCAATGTAAAGACGATGCCCATGCGTTGATCGGATGGTAAATCTGTCAACGATAAAAGCCTGAACAGCAATGTGCTGAAGATGACAAGCGGGAAATTGTAAATCCATAACCCGAGTATATAGAAAGCACTCATCACGATGATCCTTGGCTTGCGATCAAGAACATACCTCAAAACAGTTTCAACCAATGCAAATACAGCAGATAAGGAAAACCCATGCACAAACAGAAAACTGTCCAGGGTATCCCGGCTGCCAATCCCACACAATAACCGCAAAGCAAATGTCCTGCGGGTATCATCTTCAATCTTCTCACAGGCTTCCTTGAGCATGTTTCTTATCCCACTGCCATCTTCTTCTATGGTGAGGTACTCCGGATCAAGGGAATAGTATATCCCCTGCCTTGCACACCATGAGGAAAAGGAACCACCATAAAAGGTTGTGGTGGATACAATTTCTTCTGGTGTTCCATCAAATGAGACAACCGCGTTATATGGTAGTAGTGCATCGGTGTAGATGAGAAGCTTATAGCCATCTTGTTTCACGATGGCATAGGAATCTTTTGTCTCAATGACTTTACCAGATGTGATTTGTGGTACATCCTTTTTATAGAAGTCTATGTTTTGCAAAGCCAGAAACAAGGCAAGAACAATCCATGTTTTATCTTTGCACCTGTATATGGCAAATGCAGTACAAATCACAAAGGAAGTGAGTGGAAACCTGTCCATGAGTAAAGCATGAATAAACAGGATACATGAAAACAGAAAGAGATGTGGCATGATGCGTTTCATAAGGTAATCATCTCCTTCATCTTTTCAAACTTGGCTTCTCCTATGCCTTTGACATTCATGACATCTTCAATGTTTTGAAACAATCCATTAGCATTGCGGTAGTCAATAATCCGCTGGGCAGTGGACGGTCCAATGCCAGGCAGACTATCAAGCTGTTCTAATGTCCCGGTATTCAGTGAAACACGCACTGCTTCCTGTTCCGTGATGGTTGGAATGACGAGTACATCCTGGTCACTGAGAATGGTGAGTGGGTTGAGGGAAGAAAGGTCCGCCTCAGCAAGCGGTACAGCTTCATCCAGGGCATCCTGCACTGTCGCATAGCGATCCAGTGTCAGTGTCCCTTCATGTTCAACGGCACCACTGACTGTTACCTGGATTTCATCCTGACTGATTTCATCGATGGATAGTGGTGCAATATCAATCGACAGCACTGCCACAAGCAATAAAAAAAGAATAAGTATCTGCTTCATAATAGCCTCCACTTATTCTTTAGTCTGTAAATCAATGATTCCTCAAAATATCTCAAAGATTGTCATAAGTGACAAGTTCGATGTCACTTCTTGCGTCAAGCCAAGCCCGTAAATCTTTATCACAAGCCATTTCCACTTCTTTTGTACGTGGTATAAGCAAGGAAGAAGTAGAAAGAATGTAGTCATCGAGATACCCTGGATGGCATACCATCACATCGCAGGCATCATCATGACCATTTTCGACCATGTTCTTCAAGAATTCTGTCGGATTGTAATCCGGTGCCATGGAACCCATCCACATGTATACATCGGTGTGGTTGAACTTTTCCGGCTTGCCATCGAGTGCCATTGCCATATATTTGAGGTCATGGCGCTTTGCGACCATTTTCAGCGCCTCAAAGAAATGTATGGACGCAATCGCATGTCCTTCAAAGTAATGTGGTTCATCACCTGTCAGTTCCTTGAACCGTTCATATTGTGCCTCAATTTCAAGACATGCTTCTTCAACATTCACAAAGTCATTACCAGCTTTGGCAGCTTCGCGATATTCTTTTGAAGAACGGAATTCACCATTCTCCTTTGTCAAAGAAGGAATGTCCTTTGGATCACATAATGGTCTGCCTACACAGACATTGGTATGCTGACCATAGCAGACATCCACACCTGATAACAGTTTCAAACCATGTTCAACAGATGGCATGTTAGGCATCACACCAACACTCCTGATGATGCCATCCACAACAGATTTGGCAATGCCGTAATTAACACCTTCACTGTAACCAAGATCATCTGCACGTACGAGTATTTTCTTCATGTTCAGTATTCCTTTCTCTACAAGAAAACCAGCATGGTTATGCTGGGTACTTCTTCTTTACAATCTTGACTTCATATGGTGACTTGACATTGACTGTCACAACATCACCAACTTTGTGATCAAGAATTGCTTTGGCAAGCGGTGTTTCATTGGAAAGCTTGCCGTTGAGCGGATCTGCTTCAGTAGAACCGACGATGGAATATGTCTGTGTTTCCTTTGTGTCAAGGAATTCAATGGTTACGGTAGAACCAACAGTAACTGTCTTGGATCTTGAACCACCTTCTTCAATAATTGTATGGTGCTGCAGAATATCCTCAAGTTCAACAATTCTGCTTTCTACCTGTGACTGCTTGTCACGGGCAGCATCATAGTCCGCATTTTCCGAAAGGTCACCAAGAGAACGTGCTTCCGCAAGTTCACGTTTAACTTCTTCACGGACAACATGTACGAGGTGATTATATTCTTCCTGTGTCTTTTTAAGACCTTCTTCAGTCAACAGATGCTTTACTTCTTCTGTCATGATATCACTCCTTTTTGTTTTATAGCCTGCTTATTATAGCATTGTGGGATAAATGACGCTACTGATTTTTGTGGTCAGAAGGTCAATTGCCACGGTGTTACTGCCACCTTCCGGAACGATGAGATCGGCATAGGATTTGCTTGGTTCCACAAAGGAATCGTGCATGACGCGCACCGTATCGAGATACTGGTTAACAACCGATTCAAGGGTTCTGCCCCTTTCGTTGACATCTCTTACGAGTCTTCTGATGAAGCGGATATCCGCATCCGTATCCACAAAGACCTTGATATCGAGAAGATCGCGGATTTCTTTGCTATAGAGGACAAACAAACCTTCAAGGATCAGCACATCACATGGCTCACAATGTTCGGTAACTGTACTGCGGGTATGGTTGACAAAATCATATGTCGGCTTTTCAATGGACTGACAATGCATCAGGGCATGAATATGTTCGATGAGCAGATCATTATCAAAGGCAAATGGATGGTCATAGTTTGTTTTCACACGTTCTTCCATCGTCTTTTCACTCTGGTCTTTGTAATAGTCATCCTGACGGATGATCAATACCTTTTTCTCATCCGCAAATGTTTCCTTGATTTTCAAAGAAATCGTCGTCTTGCCCGATGCACTGCCTCCGGCAATACCAATGATAATCGGTTTATTCATGTTCTGTCTCCCTTTGTTTATGAAAGATGAGATTGCCTTTGTCATCATAGTAGAGATCGAGACAAAATGTCTTTTCCTCATCTTTCAACAATGTATCAAGAAAGATCCTGTCTCCCTCCCATAGTGGAAGATGCAGGATCTCATCCTTTTGTATCCAGTGCAGTTCGCCCTCATCACATGGAATGAAATGATCACTTCTACAATTGGCGGTATATATCCAGATTTTCTCTTCTTCATCACGATCGTAATGAAAATATAATATTCCCCGGAATTGCAGGTCCTCTAATGAAAGAGTAATGCCGGTTTCTTCCTGGATTTCCCGCTTCATGCATTGGCGTGGTGTTTCGTTTTGTTCAAACTTGCCACCAACACCAATCCATTTACCACTGTTGACATCATTTGCTTTGGCATTCCTGAGCATCATGAGGTATCTGCCCTCATGTTCAAGATAACCGCATGTACTGCATTTCATCAGCCAAGATATTGCGCAACCAGGGCATTGTGCTGGTCTAGTGTTTCAGAGAAATACACGGTTCCATCTCCATAGACATCTGCCATGAAGTAGTAGTAATTTGTCTGATTTGGATTGAGCACTGCTTCTAATGCATTTGGTCCGGCATTTGCTACAGCTCCTGGTGGCAGTCCCTGATGGAGATAGGTATTGTAAGGACTATCGAAGTCAGTGTTGACTTCACATGCCTGCCAGTTATCGTTATCGCGGTCAAAGTCGATCGCATAACATACGGTTACAGAACTGCCAAGGGTCATGCCTGTATTGAGTCTGTTGTAGAAGACACTTGCAATATTCTTCAGCACTTCCATATCACCTGTACCTTCATACTGGACAATGGAAGCCAGGGTGAAGATCTGGTGGGTAGAAAGTGAAGAAGCCGCAAACTGATCGGCATACTGGTTATAGACCACCAGTGTCTGATCAAGGATCTTCTCGGTAATCTGTTCTGCTGTTGACTCTTCATCAAACTGGTATGTGTTTGGTGCAAAATAGCCTTCAAGATAACATCTCACACCATCCTGGAACATCTCTTCTGTCAGGAATGGATATTTAGGCATTAATGAACGCAGGTAATCCTGGTTATTCCAGAGTGCCATCAGTTCATCATACGTCACATTGGTAACAGAACTGATGTTTTCAGCAATATGTTTTGCCCAGTCACCATCGATGATGGTTACGCTGATACCACTTTTGATATTTGTGGAATTGAGATCGGTGAGCGTTGTGAAGATCTTGTTGAGATCCCAGCTCTTGTCCAGGGTGAAGTTTCCTGCGATCAGATTAGAGAAACCTTCCAGTTTTGCATAGTAGTAACCAATCTGTTCAGATGCGATGATACCCTGGTCCGCAAGATCTGCACACACGGATTTGATCGTAGCACCTTCCGGTACGGTGAAGTTCACCGTCTCACTTTCACTGGTGACAGGCTGTAAGCCACGATACACTCTCCAGCCACCAATACCAATGCATACAAGCAGGATGACAATGACGCAGAGTACAATGCGCTGTACGAAACTGTGACGGCGTTTTCTCACTGGTCTATCCAGTTCATCTTCAAATTCTACGGGTCTTTCTTTACGATTCATCGTCTTCGTCCTCTTCACTTGTAAATGCGCCAAGTACTTCTTCGCACATTTGCAGGTCTTTTTCATCTGTTACACATTCCATGTTGCCATCTTCATCATAGAGATAGGCATAGACACCGTCTTCAGGATGTTCCACATCTGAAAACAGGGCGAATTTCTTTCCGCCCGCATCGAATGTGAGATGCAGGCTGACCTCACGTTCCTGTCCATCGTCAAGAATGACTGTCATACGTTTAGCTTCTTCCATAACTATTCCTCTTTCATGTTGAAAGGGCGCACTACGCCCTTTCGTTGTTTCTGCTGTTCAAATACCCCTGCAGAATCTGCACGGCAGCCATCTGATCGATGACTTTTTTGCGCTTTTTTCTGGATAAATCTGCTTCAAGAAGGATGGCTTCCGCATCCATTGTTGTCTGTCTTTCATCACGCATGATGACTTTGACACCAGATTCCTGTTCAAGAACCCTGCCAAATTCCAGGCAGATCTCTGCCCTTTCCCCCACATCACCATTCATATGCAATGGAAGACCAAGCACAATTTCATCCGGTTTCTCCTTTTCGACAATTTCCAGAATCCTGTCAAGGCAGGTGTCATAATCATCCGGCTTGAAGCGCACAGTACAATATGTCTCCGCAATCAGACCGGTCATGCTTAAAGCAACACCGCATGTCACACTGCCTAGATCCAGTCCAAGAAATATCATTGATTCTCCTCTAGATAGAATCTGACAAGTTCTTCAATGATTTCGTGTCTTTCAACAGACTGGATAATACTGCGGGCATTGTTGTGGCTGGAAATATATGCAGGATCATTGGAAATCAGATATCCGGCGAGCTGATTAATGGAATTGTATCCTCTTTCTTCCAGTGCCTTCTGCACATGCTTCAGAATTTCCCTGATGTTTGCACGACGAATCTCTTCGGCATTGTAGCTGACTGTAGTTGTCAGTTCCTGATTATTCTTCATATTTGTAACGATCCTCCTTAGAGGTATTTTATGTCAAATTGTGATAAATGAAAAGGATTTTGAAATCTTTCATAATGAATCATAATGAATCTGCCTGTTCTTTTGCTCTTTTGTTAAAGTCTTCCATCAGCTTTGTTAATTCCGCCTTCATCTTTGTAACATCAATACCCTCAGGCTGCCTGTTACGAATGCGCATTCTGCCATTGACCATGACATCTTTAACATCTGATGCATTAGCACTATAGACTAGTGCTGCATAAGGATCATGAACAGGAAACATGTGCATGGCATCAAGGGATATTGTGATGATATCTGCTTTCTTGCCCTTTTCCAAAGAACCGGTCACCTTTTCGTTATGCAGTGCCTTAGCTCCTTCAATTGTCGCAAGCTTTACAATATCCTTTGCTGGAAACAAAGACCTGTCATGGTAATAGGTCTTTTGGGCTAATGCGACAAGCCGCATCAGGCTGAATAGTTCCAGCGTGTTCCCACTTGATGGTCCATCTGTTCCAAGTCCCACATGTACCCCTTCATTGACGAGGTCTTTTACGGGAGATACACCTTTACCAGCTTTGAGGTTGGAACCAGGGCAATGGGCTACACTGACACCTGCCTGTTTCATGAGTTCGATGTCACTAACAGAAAGATGAATGCAATGTACTGCAAGCAGATGATCATTGAGACAATGGATGGCATTGAGCCACTCTACAGGCGTCATGTCATATGTATTCCTGAAGTAGTCCATTTCATAATCCATCTCTGCAACATGGCACATCAGCTGCACATCATTTTGCATGGCAATGTCCATACCTTTGACAAATGTCTTTTCAGAAACAGTATTAGTCGCATGCAGGGCAATCATCGGTCTGATGAGAGAATGGTCTTTCCAATGTTTTATAAACTGCTCCGCAATCCGTAAGCCTTCCTCACTATCACGGGCATCACATGTTGGCTGATCGATGACGGATTCACCGATAAACGCACGGATACCTGCCCTTTCACAGGCACCTGCTACAGCATCTGGAAAGTAGTACATATCCGCAAATGTTGTGATACCACCCCTCAGCATCTCCCAGCTTCCATATTCTGCTGCAGTAAAGGCAAGCTGTTTTGTCATACAGGCATTTTCCAATGGAAAGAGAAACCTTCGCAATCTGTCCTTGCAATCATCACCAAGTGAGCGGAAGGGAATCATGGATATGTGGCTATGACAGTTGATCATACCAGGCATGATGATGCAGTTATGGGCATCGATCTCTTCATCACAAGCAAACTGCCTGGAAACATCATCCTGCCCCACATCCACAATCTCATCATCCTGTATGACTACATAACCCGGATGATATTCATGCATGTCTTCATCCATGGTCAATACCCAGCCATGACGAAATACGGTTCTCATAGAACTTCCTCCACAAGTGGTATGATTTTCTGTTGTTTTGTCAATACAAGTCCCTTATCACTGATCTTGATTTCTGGAGAGACAAGAAGAGAAAGCGTAGAGAAAGACATGATTTCATTATCATGTACATAACCAAGCCTTTGCATGGCAGTGCGCACTTCTTCAAGGTCTTTGCCAAGATCTTCTATTGGGCGTGCACTGACAATACCACCGATCTCCAACGGACAGACAGCAGTCACCTGATGGTTTTCTACCGCCACAAATCCCCCATCGATTTCCAATAGTTTGTTCTGTGCCAATACCATATCTTCTTCATCTGTTCCCATCACAAGTACATTATGGTGGTCATGGGCCCAGGAAGCAGCTATTGCACCTTTGTTCTGGATGGCATTTTCTACGATGCCATGGACGATGGCATTGCTTTTGCCATAGCGCTCAAATACCGATAACAATGCATAACCATCATAATCAAGCTTTCCATCCTTCACAGGCAGTGTTACCTGCTTATGGGTAGTAAAGGTGGAATGTGGTTCGATGGACATGATGTTAACGAGGGCTTTTGTGCCATTACAGCTTATGACAAAGTCATCGTGCACAGCCTTGCGGCAATGCAATGTATGGAGAAACTGTTCTGGAATTGATGGAACAGGTGTTTCTTTGTGCTCAATCAGCTTGCCATTTTTATAGACCATTGCTGGGATAAAGGAAGAAAGGTCATCGAGCAGCAGGAAGTCCGCAATTCTTCCAGGCACAATTGCCCCCCTGTCTTCAAGATGCATCCGCCTTGCCGGGGTGAAGGTTGCACAATAGATGGCATTTTCTGGTTTCAAGCCCATGGCTACAGCCTTTGCAACAAGGTGATTGAGATGGTGTATACGCAGTTTGTCTGCCATGACATCATCTGTGACGAAACAGAAGTAATCGAAGAAGTTGTTTTCAACAAGACAATCCAAAACATCCTGAGACATGGATTTTTCCTGAATTTCGAGAAACATGCCATTTGGTATTTTCTCCATGACGCTTTCCTTTGTCTGATGGGTATGGTCCGCACTGATACCCCGGGCAAGAAAAGCAGAAAGATCAGCCCCGGTCACTTTTGGACAATGACCTTCTAATGGAAGATCGGGACGGATGGATTGACAAGTATCGATTATCTTTGAAATCAGAGAATCTGGTTCATTGACAACACCCTGAAAGTTCATCACTTCACCTAGACACCTGATCCTGTTGTTGTTTAACAGGTGTCTTACTTCTTCTATGCCTATGATGCCACCAGTTGTCTCTAATGTACTGTTTGTAGAAGGGACACTGGAAGGAATGCCATAGAAGATATCGAGAGCGGTATCCTGTGATAAAAAGAAGAGTATTCCCTCTTCTCCAGATACATTGGCAATTTCATGGGGATCTGCGACTACAGTCGTTGTCCCATGTTGCAATACAGCATCTGAAAAACGCACAGGAATACTCATTGAACTTTCAATATGCATATGAATGTCAACAAATCCCGGAATCATCCATCTTCCTTCTCCATCCAGTACCTGTTTTGCATTACCGCCGATATGATCAGCGATATGGACAAATTTACCATCGCGGATAGCTGCTTCTTTGGCTGCGAAGCGTTTCAGGAATGGATTGTAGATGTTTACATTGCGGACAATGAGATCATATTGCATATTCATACGTCATTAACGGTTCAGAATTCTGTTCCACTGATCCGTCCACTGTGTGAGGAGCGGATTGACAAATGTATAATCGATGGCTTTTGCATTTTCAGCAACTTCACCATATGTCATGGAAGCAGTCTGTTCTTCACTCAGTTCAACACCGGCATTTGTCGGTCCTTCGTTGAGGGAAACTGCTGTAACGGACTGCAGTTCCTGAGAAATTCTCCAGTTGATGTATTCATATGCCATTTCCTTGTTATCAGAAGAAGCAACGACATCAATGGTATTGAAGTTTGCATATGTTCCACTTTCCGGAACCATGTAAACTGCATTTTCATCAGCTTTCTGGATGTTGAGTACTGCGAAGTCACCAACAACAGCAGCTTTGATTTCACCTGCCGCAAACATGTTGGCAAGGTCAGAAGACTTAGTATATGTCTTGACTACATTCGGCTTGAGTTCCTCAAGAGCAGCAAATGCGGCTTCACCATCATCTGTTGTGATGTCTACTCCAGCATGGTCGCTTGCGATATAGACCATAGCAGGACCAAATGTAGTTGTGATATCCGGAATGGCGATAGAACCTTCAAGATCAGAATTCCAGAGGTCATCCCAGGATTCGATCTCATAGCCAAGTGTTTCGGAATCATAAATAATACCGACGCTCTGGATAGTATATGCTGGACCATAACCGCTTTCTTCCTGCATGGTCTTAGCAGAACCGATGAGGTTATTGATATTTTCTACTTTGGCTGCTTCAAGCTTTTCAAACAAGCCGGCTTCATAGCCGCGTGCTGCCGTTGACTGGTTGAGTTCAATAACATCAATGCCGCTTTCTGGATTGTTTTCCAGCTTTGTATAACGGTCTGCTGCATTGCCAAGGTCGGTGATCACTTCACAGCCTGTCTGTTCTTCAAAAGGCTTGATAATGTCTTCATTGACAATATCTTCGCTCAGCTGGAATGTGGAAACAGTCAATGTGCAGGATGTTTCATCTGTGGAATCACCACCTGATGAGCAGGCACCGAGTGTGACAAGCATCGATGCTCCAAGTAAGGATTTGAGTAGTTTTTTCATGTTCTTTTTTCCCTCCCGTATCAAACAAGAACATTTTTATGAGACGGCAGATGAAGGATCAGTTCATCCCCGTTTTCATAGATGTGGTTTTCACTGCCATTGACAAACAATGTGCCAGCGTTTGTCGAAACTTCATACTGATAGCTTTTGCCAAGGAATGTGCGCACCTGCACAGTACCTTTGATGCAGTTATCACCAATAGTTTCTACGATTTCAATATCATCCGGACGGATGGTGATCTTTGCGGAAGTCTTATCGCTTTCCTCATCGACTGTAAATGTTATATCATCACTTTGCCACAAACCATCGCTATTCTTTGTGACATCGATAAAGTTTTCAAAACCGATGAAGCGGGCGACAAATTCCGTATCCGGATGGGCATAAATTCTTTCTGGTGTGTCATATTGTTCGATGACACCCTTGTTCATGACGGCAACTCTGTCAGAGATGGAGAAGCACTCTTCCTGATCGTGGGTGACAAAGATGGTCGTGATGCCAAGGCGCTTCTGCAGTCTCTTGATTTCTACACGCATCTGTAAACGCAGCTTTGCATCGAGGTTGGACAGCGGTTCATCTAACAATAACAGCTTTGGTTCAATGACCAAAGCACGTGCCAGTGCAACACGCTGTCTCTGACCACCGGACATCTGCTTTGGCAGTCTTTCAGCAAATTCTGTAAGACCGCAGATTTCCAGCATCTCATCGACCTTTTTGCGGATGGTTTCCTTGTCCATCTTGCGCATCTTGAGACCAAATGCGACATTGTCGCGCACCGTCATATGCGGAAATAATGCATAACTCTGGAAGACAATGCCAAAGTTACGCTTATGGACAGGAATCTTTGTATAGTTCTGGTTATCGACAAGAAGATCGCCGCTCTTTGTATCAATATAACCGGCAATGACGCGCAATGTCGTCGTCTTGCCGCAGCCAGAAGGTCCAAGCAGTGAAACGAGTTCACCTTCCTCTATTTCCAGATTCAGCCCTTCCAGAATATTTGTTTTGCCATCATAGCTCACACAGATATTTCTCAGATCAACAAATGACATAGTTTCCTCCTGTTATTTGGTCAGGGCTGAGATGCCCAGTGTCTTTTCTACAATAAACATAATGACGATTGTCGCTGCCATCAGCAATACAGAGACTGCCGATACAGTTGGATCATAGTTATATTCCATATAGCTCATCAAAGATGCAGGCAGTGTTGTAATGCCAGGACCGCTGAGGAACATGGAAACCGGAATGTTGTTAAAGGAGTTGATGAAGGCAAGCAGGAAAGCGGAGATGATACCGCTGGAAATATTCGGCAGTACAATCTTGAAGAATGTCGCAAACTTGTTACAGCCAAGTGACCATGCGACTTCTTCTACCGAATAGTCAAACTGTTCCAGTGAACCGCCAACAACACGGATGATGTATGGCAGTACAACCAGGAAGTGACCGAGTAACAACGCCTCAAATACCGGCACATCCATCTGGATGATGACAAACTGGAAGAGTGCATAACCAACAACAATACCAGGTACGATGGTTGGTGAAAGGAAGAAATTCTTGATGAGCTTCTTTCCCCATACCGTATATCTTGAAAGTGCATAGGCTGCCGGAATACCGACAACAAGTGCACATAGTGTTGCAAGAAGTGCAATCTGAAGACTCAATATGAATGCCTTGCGGAACGATTCAGAAGCAAGTGCCTTGCCAAACCATTCCAATGAGAAACCGTGAATCGGGAATGTGATGACCGGTTCATCGCCAAAGGCGGTGACCGCTATGATCACAAGCGGGATGAACAGAAAGGCAATGACCAGCAGTGCCACAATGGTAAGACCCTTATATCTACGCATTTACTTCACCTCTTTTATCGAGTTTTGCGGCGATAAAATTCAACACTTTCATGACAACCAGGGTGATGACAATCATCACTGCCGCAATCACACCTGCCCCTGTCCAGTCATTGAGCGTCATCGCTCTTTGGTAAATGAGTGTCGCAAGGACCAGTGAACTGTTGCCACCGAGCAGCTGTGGTGTGGTATAAGCAGTTAATGCCCCGGTAAAGACAAGCACTGCCCCGGTAAGAATGCCAGGTACGCTCATCGGAAGCACAATGCGGAAGAAAATGCCATAGACACCACAGCCGTCGATACAGGCAGACTCTTCAAGTTCACGTGGAATATTTTCAATGAAACTTTGACAGATCATAATCGCCATCGCCAATGCAAATGCGGTGTAAGGAATTATGAGTGCCTGATAGGAGTTTGTCATCTTTAATTCGCGTAAGATGATAAAAATTGGCAGGATTGCCGCGTGAATCGGTACCGTTAAGCCGAGCATAAAAATGCTGTTGACAAGTTTG
>CAJKOS010000028.1 GCA_905201565.1 uncultured Erysipelotrichaceae bacterium | reverse complement strand
GGCAGAGAAGCTTGCTTTCTGGCTGGAAGAGAACAAGAGTCAGTCGGACACGCTTGTGCATAAGATGATGAAGGCTTCCCAGGCTCGTGAAGCTGCCCGCAAGGCACGTGAAGAAGCCCGCAAGGGGAAGAAGGGAAGTCGTACAGAGAAGGTGCTTTCTGGCAAGCTTGCGCCTGCACAGACCCGTGATGCAAGCATCAAAGAACTGTTCCTTGTCGAGGGTGACTCTGCGGGCGGTTCTGCCAAGCAGGGACGTGACTCCCGCTATCAGGCAATACTGCCACTAAGAGGAAAGGTATTGAATACAGAGAAGTGTTCAATGTCCGACATCGAAAAGAACGAAGAGCTAAACACCCTCATCTATACATTAGGTGCAGGTGTTGGTGCGGACTTTGACTATGAAGAGAGCAACTACAACAAAGTCATCATCATGACCGATGCGGATGATGATGGTTCCCATATCCAGATTCTGTTACTGACATTCTTCTACCGCTATATGCGTCCTCTTGTGGAACATGGCATGGTCTATATTGCTTTGCCACCGCTTTACAAGGTTACCAAGGGAAAGAACAGTGAATACTGCTATACGGATGAAGAGCTTGAGGAATTGAAGAAGAAGTATGGCAAGTGTGAGATTCAGCGCTATAAGGGTCTTGGTGAGATGAATGCGACACAGCTCTGGGAGACGACTATGGATCCTGCCAACAGGACATTGATCCGGGTTGGTATCGATGATAATTCCATGGCGGATAAACGTGTGTCTGCTCTGATGGGTGATAATGCGGAAAAGCGCAGAAAGTGGATTGAAGACAATATTTCGTTTACGTTGGAAGATAACTTTAAGGTGGAGGGCTGATGGCTAAGAAGAATAAAATTGAAGATCATACAAAATATGTACCTGAACGCCTTGAAGATATCATGGGCAGCGGGTTTGGCAGATATGCCAAATACATCATCCAGGAAAGAGCATTGCCTGATGCCCGCGATGGCTTGAAACCGGTACAGAGAAGAATTCTCTATGCGATGTACCATGATGGTAATACATGGGACCATCCATACCGCAAATCTGCCAAGACGGTAGGTCTTGTCATCGGTAACTACCATCCTCATGGTGATTCCTCGGTCTATGATGCGATGGTGCGTATGTCACAGGACTGGAAGGTAAGACTGCCTTTGATCGATATGCACGGTAACAATGGTTCTATCGATGATGACCCGGCTGCGGCGATGCGATATACCGAAGTAAGACTTGCGAAGGTTACCCAGGTCATGGAAGATGACCTCGATAAGGATACGGTAGAGATGGCACCAAACTTCGATGATACTGAAAATGAGCCGACGGTTCTGCCGGTTCCTTTTCCGGTAATGCTCGTCAATGGTGCGACCGGTATTGCGGCAGGTTATGCTACAAACATGCCACCACACAATCTTGGTGAAGTGGTGGACGCAACGATTTACCGTTTGCAGAATCCTGCGTGCTCTCTTGATGAAGTGATGGAAATCATGCCAGGACCTGACTTTCCTACCGGCGGTATTGTACAGGGTGCCAAGGGAATCAAGGATGCCTTTGCTACGGGTAAGGGCAGGATCGTCATCCGCTCGAAGTGTGAAATTGTCGAAGAGAAGACATGCCAGCAGATCATTGTCACAGAAATACCATATGAAGTTATCAAGGCACAGCTTGTACGCAAGATGGATGAGATCAGGGTATCGAAGGAAATTGATGGCATTCTCGATGTCAGGGATGAATCAGACCGCAATGGTATGCGGATAGTTGTGGATGTGCGCAAAGATGCGGATGCACAAATGATTCTCAACTACTTCTATAAGAATACGGATTTACAGGTGTATTACAGCTATAACAATGTGGCGATTATCAATAAGCGCCCGGTACAGGTAGGTCTGCTCGGATTGCTTGATGCTTTTATCGATTTCCGCAAGGAAGTTGTATTGCGCCGCTCTCAATATGAGCTCGACAAGATGGAGAAGCGCTGTCATGTGATTGAAGGTCTCATGAAGGCTGTTTCGATTCTTGATGAAGTGATCCGCATCATCCGTGCTTCCAAAGATAAGGCGGATGCCAAGAAGAACCTGCAAAATGAGTTTGGTTTTGATGAACCTCAGGCAGAAGCCATTGTTTCTTTGCGGTTGTATCGTTTGAGCAATACGGATATTGTGCAGCTGAGAAGTGAGTTTGCTGAACTTGTCAGCCGTATTGAGGATACAAAGGCGATCATTGAAAATGAGAATGTCTTGAAATCGGTGATCACAAAAGAACTGCGGGCTGTCAAAAAGGATTATGGAGATGCAAGGCGTACGGCAATAGAGGCAGAGGTTTCGGATATTGTCATCGACCGTTCCTCCATGATTACAAATGAACGTGTCATGGTCACCGTGTCCCGTGACAGCTATGTCAAGCGTGTTTCCATGCGTTCCTATAATGCTTCAAGTGGTCAGTTTACCGGTCTTAAAGATGGTGACAGACTGATTGGAACACTGGAATGTGATACGGTGGATACATTGTTGTTATTTACTTCAAAGGGCAATTATGCATGTCTTCCGGTATGGCAGATAGAAGAAGCCAAGTGGAAGGATGTCGGGATGCACCTCAACAAGGTGATGCGCATTGATGGGGATGACAAGATTGTTTCCGCAATCCTTGTCAAGGATTTCCATACATATGCTTCAATTGTGACCCTTGCGTCCACTGGTTATATCAAAAAGACACCGGTATCTGCTTTCAAGATTGAAAGGAACAACAAAGTTGTACCAGCGATGAATATTGTGTCCGGCACATTGCTCAATGCCTTTGTGGTTTATGAAAAGGATGAGGTGATGCTCGTATCCAGAGATGGTTTTGCCTACCGTTTCCCGGTTGATCAGATTCCAAGCAATGGTGTGAAGTCCAAGGGTGTAAAAGCGATGAATTTTGCAAAGGGAGATATGATCGCTGCAGGTACGGTATTACATGATGGTGCACAGAATGCAATACTTCTTAGTGATAAGGGACTTGTCAAACGCATCAAGGCAGTTGATGTTGCAAGTGTTTCCCGCCCTGCCAAGGGTGTGATGGTCTGCCGCAAGCTCAAGGCTAATCCTAGTGTCTTGTCTGCAGTTATGTGTGTTGATGCAGGAAGTGAACTGTTGTTCATGGATGATGCATTGCATACGGTAAGAGCTGTAGATATTCCTCTCAAGCAGAGGGAAAGCGGCTTTACGGATGTGTTGTCCTTGAAGGATGGCTGGTTTATGATTCCAGGCATTGAAGAATGCCGGATTGTTGATTACCCTGCTGGTGGTGAGGATGAAATGCATGCTGATTTTGAGAAGATCAGCTTGTTTGATGGAGAAAGTGCATGAAGAACATATTCCACCCAGATTACTATTACCCGGATATCTTTTCCATTGATCCATTGCGTCTGCGCCACCATGGCATCCGCCTTTTGATTCTCGATATGGATAACACATTGATCAATGCCAGGCACATTGACATTCCTGACAAGGTCAAAGACTATGTAAACCGTATCCGGGCTGCCGGTATTACCCCGGTTGTGATGTCGAACAATGTTTCTTCAATAACGGAGAAACGTTGTCAGCAACTGCATATTGACTTCTTCTCATTCAGCCTGAAGCCACTGCCATTTGGGTATAAGAAGGTACTGGCAAAGTATGGTGCAGATGTAAAACATACGGCAGTGATCGGTGATCAGATCTTTACAGACATTGCCGGCGGACGGATTATGGGTATAATGTCAATACTGGTTGATCCTTTAACAGATCAGAACAACATATTTGGTAAGGGCGTACGCCTCATATCAGATACGCTGCGTCATCTCAAAGGTGTACCAGAGAAAGGTGAATATTATGGCAAACTGTAAGGGCTGTGGCATACAGCTGCAATATGACAATCCAAAGCTGCCTGGCTATACGCCAAAGCAGGGCAGTGATTACTGTCAGAGGTGTTTCCGCCTCATGCACTATGATGATCTGACCATTTCGATGAAGACGGGTATTGATCCGGATAGTGTATTGAAAAGAATTGATGAGATGGATTGTCTTGTACTCTGGGTAGTGGATCTCTTTGATTTTGAGGCAAGTATGATTCCTGGACTTTCAAGAAAACTTGCTGGCAAGGATATCATCATGGTTGCGACAAAGCGCGACATCCTGCCAGAGACGATGAGTCCTGAAAAAATAACCCGGTTTGTCTTTGGAAGATTGAAAGAACTTGGTATTTCCATCCGCCATCTCATCATCACAAGCAGCTTTGAGACTCTTGGTATGGAAGAGGTGAAGGAAGCGGTGGAAACCTATGGTCATAATAGACCCGTTGTGGTCATGGGCAGGGCAAATGCCGGAAAGAGCACATTGCTCAACAAGCTCATGAATAAACCTGAACTGACTTCTTCAAGATACCCTGGTACGACCCTTGACTTCAATCCGCTGGATATTGATGGTGTACAGTATATTGATACACCTGGTATTGAGATCAGTGGTTCGATGTTGATGGATATACGGGAAGAAGATCTCAAGACGATTATGCCCTATAAGACAATCAAACCATTTGTCTATCAGGTACGAGGTGATCAGTCCTTTGCGATTGGTGGACTTGCAAGGGTGGATGTGATTGGCTGTGACCATGCCAGTGCGGTATTCTACCTTTGTGACAGGTTGTCCATCCATCGTGGCAAGGTGGAAAATGCGGATGAATTCTGGCAGAAGCACTATGGTAAGTTACTGGTTCCTACACCTTTACAGGATGATTTTGTGACTTCTGCTATGCGCAAAACAGAAGAGAAAATGGATGTTGTCATCGAAGGACTTGGCTGGGTGTGCGTGAGCGGAAAGATGTCTTCCGTCCGTGTATATGCCCCAAAATCAGTGAATGTTACATTTAGAAAGGCGATGCTGTAATATGTTGACGAATAAACAGAAATCATATCTTCGCTCTTTGGCACAAAGCGAAAGGGCAATCTTCCAGATTGGAAAAGATGGTATCAGCGATGCTTTGATCAATACGCTCAAGGATGCCTTGAAGGCAAGGGAACTTGTCAAGCTCAGCGTATTGAAGACAGCACCGACGGATGATCTCAAGGAGCTTGCCTTTGATCTTGCAAGACTGTCAGGCAGTGAGGTTGTGCAGATTATTGGCAGAACCATTATTCTCTATAAAAAGGGCAAAGAACCAAAGATTCTTCTGCCATGAAGACGGTATTCGTCGCTCCCTTTGACCCGGTAACGACAAAAGAGATTGAATATGCCCGCTCTCTTTTGAAGAAAAAGGATATTACTACGGTATATCTGATCCCATGGGGAAAAGGGGTTCTTTCCATGACGGAAAGGATCAGATTGTTGAAAACTGCTATCATGCCATATGGTCATCTTGAAACAAATACAGCGATCAATCGGGATGATGAGATCTATTGTATGGATGATGCGGAGGTTGAGGAACAGCGTGTCAGGGATGGTGATTTCTTCCTTGTGCCAAAGTCTGTGAGAAGAATTCTTCTTGAAGAGGGTTTTTACTTTGAAGAAGTTGCCCGTGCGCATTGCAAGCCAAAGCGCTTTGCCCATTCTGTCTCTGTTGCCAAAACAGCAGTGATGTTAGCCCATGTCCATCATCTTGATGAGAAGAAAGCCTGGAAGGCAGGCATACTCCATGATGTGACAAAATCGATGAGTGATGAAGAAGCAGAGAAAATCATCAAAAGGGATAAGCCGGAATGGCTGTCCATCAGTCCAAAGGTATGGCATTCCTATACAGCATGTGTCTGGATAAAGAATCATCTTGGACCGCTTGATGATGATATTCTCAAAGCAATAGAACATCACACATTGGGAGATGGTAAGACAGATCTTGACAGAATACTCTATATTGCGGACAAAATAGAACCGACAAGAGACTATGATGTAAGTAGTGAAACAGAACTTGCTATGCGTGATCTGAAGAAGGCGGCAGAGCTGGTTCTCGAAGAATCAAAGGCATATATACTGGAAACGGAGGGTAAACATGTCTGAACTATTGGATATTACGACAAAGACACTCAGCGATAAACTTGCCAAAGATATCGTTATCATCGATATGCAGGCAGTCAATCCATATACAGATTACTTTGTGATCTGTACAGCCAACAATGTGCGTCAGGCTGCTTCACTTGCGGACTATGTGGAACAGGAAGCAGAAAAGAATGGTTACAATGTGCGCACAAAAGAAGGTACTGAAGGCAGTACATGGGTGCTGATTGATCTTGGTGAAGTTGTTGTGCACATCTTTACAGAAGAGACAAGAAAGCAATATCGTTTGGAGGCACTCTGGGCAGATCAGCCACAGTCAGCGTATTCTGACTGAGGCACTGCCTTTTTTTTATCTTTTTTGGGTGAAAAGTGAGGAATTTTAAATTTTCTGGGTACATATATGAGTGAAGGAGGTACTCAAAAGATGAGTCCCAAAAAGAGAATAAGAAAAAATGCAAAAGAAAAGGTAAAGAAAGTCAGTCCATATCCTGGCACAACCAGCCAGAAAGATATCTGTATGGCTGTACTCCTTTCCAATCCTGATAATTTTGCAGCACTGTTCAATGCGACACATTTCTTCCCGGAAAAGATTCTTCCCGAAGATCTTGAGGAGCGTGATTCAAGGCTTTCCACAATGCGCTTTGAGCAAATAGAAGAACGGGTAGCGAAAGGACAAACATTAGCCAGGGATATTCTGAAAGACTGGCATGGTCCATATACGTTTGGTCTTGGCATAGAGAATCAGACAACAGCAGATCCTGCCATGCCGGTGAGATCATTGAACTATGATGCCATCGGCTATCAGAAACAGGTGAAAGCAATCCGTGATGCAAATAACAGGAAGTGGTCCAAAAGGAAACAGAAAACCAGGTTGCCCAAAGATCTGACAGATGGCGAAAAGCTGTCACGATTCAGGAAAACAGATACAATTCATCCTATGGTGACAGCAGTCTTGTACACTGGTGATGCATGGGATTGTGCAACAGATCTCAAGGAGATGTTTGTTGTTCCAGAAGAATTTATGAAGTGGATGCCATCGTGGCCTGTCAATGTCATCAATCCTCATGCGATGAGCGATGAAGAAATCATGGCAATGGAAAGTGATGATATGAAGTTTTTCATGAGTATGGTAAAATACAGTAAAGATAAAGAGGCCATGAAACGGATCGCGATGACATATTTCAAGGAGTTTTGTGTCAGTCCTCAGATCTGCTATATTACAGGCGTTGTCTTAAATGATAACTGGCTGATTGACAAGTACAGAGAAAAGAGAAATGAAAGGGTGGAGAGTGAAGATATGTGCATAGCATTAAAAGAATGGGAAAATGAAGCCAGAGCTGAAGGTGAAGCGAAGGGAAAAGCGAAAGACAGAAAACATATCATTCTGTCCATGTTTGGCAAAGGTGTATCAGGAACAGACATTGCATATCTCTGTGATATCCCTTATGAAGAAGTAGAAGCTGTTATTTCTACAATGCATGCATAGTATGAAGGATGCTTGTCATGAGTATCCTTTTTCATTGCTTGAAATGCAATTCTGCGGTATAACAGGAACATGGTTCAGACAATAAAAGAAAAACTGATTGGCGCAGAACAGATTTCTGAGTCATTGCTATTGAATCTCTTACTGGCATTTAGCGGTGGCTTTCAGGATGCCTATACGTATATTGGAAGAGGGCATGTTTTTGCCAACGCGCAGACAGGTAATATTGTTTTGATGAGTACCAATCTTCTTTCTGGTGAATTCTCTGTTGTGTTACATTATCTGTTTCCGGTTCTTGCTTTTGCGGGTGGTATTTTCTTTGCGGACTTTCTCAGGATGTTTCATCAGGGCAGGGTGACAAGTCACTGGAGACAGACGGTGTTGTTATGGGAAATTATCATTTTGTTTGTGGTTGCCTTCCTTCCTGGTTCTTTGAATGATATTGCCAATATGCTTGTGTCTTTTTCCTGTGCTATGCAGGTGGAAACATTCCGCAAAGTGAATGGAAGAGCGTATGCAAGTACCATGTGCATAGGGAATATTCGTTCCTGTATGGCAGCGCTTGGTGAGTGTGTTTTACAGGGTAAACATGAGAAATGGGCTGCAGTAAGCGATTATCTCAGTGTAATTACTGTCTTTGCAATTGGGGCAGGGATTGGTGGTATTGTTACCATGCAGGCTGGTCTTATGACAATTGTGGCAAGTCCGCTTGTTTTGCTGGCTGCCTATGTGATGATGTTTCACAGGCCAAAAGGAGAAAGAAGATGAATATTGCTGTATATCTTGGTTCATTATCTGGGAATGATCCTGTTTGTGAGAAAACCGCTGCAGAGCTTGGTACATGGTTTGCAAGGCATAACCATACTCTTGTTTATGGTGGTTCTTCGGTAGGAACGATGTATACGCTGGCAAAAAGTGCCCATGATAGTGGGGCTGAGGTCATTGGTGTCATGCCACGGTTCATGATCGATAGTGGGCGTGGTGCAGACTTTCTCAATACGCTCTTTGTGACGGAAACCATGGCGGAAAGAAGAGAGAAGATGATAGAGCTTGCGGATGGATTCATTGCTCTTCCAGGTGGTCCTGGTACACTGGATGAGGTGTCTGAGGTGATTTCCAATATGCGTTTGGGATTGCTGGATGCGTATGTGGTGATCATGAATGTCAATGGATATTATGATGGTTTAAAGAGTCAGTTTGAACGTATGATACAGGATGGTTTCTATTCAAAAGAAGAAATGAAAAAGATTGTCTTCGTGGATGATGTTTCCGCATTGGATGAAATCTTTGGGAGGTAAGTGATGAAAAAATGGTTTAGCGCATTGCTTTGTTTCATGCTTGTGGGATGTGGTAGTGGTGAAGTACAGCCTTCTGCCTCATCTGTTCCTTTCATGAGTGAATATACAGAACTTGAAGAGAATCTTGTCTATGAAGAAGGTGACCATGAATCTGTGGAAAGGATGTTAGCACATGGTACGGGTGTTATCTATTTCAGTTTCCCGGACTGCCCGTGGTGTCAGAAGTACACACCGTTGTTGCAGGATGCTGCAAGTGAAGCGGATGTGGAAGTGTTGTATTACAACATCTATAGAGATAAAAGTGAAGACAAGGAATGGTATGATGAGATTGCCAGTATGATAGAGGAAAAGAATCCAGAGATTTCCCGCTATGACAATGATGGTAATACGGTGATCTTTATGCCGCTTGTTCTGTTTGTCAATGAAGGAGAAATCATCGGCTATGATGATGAGACTTGTGATTTAAACAGTGATGAAGTTCCTGTGGATACGTATTGGACGGATGAAAAGATCAATGCTTTGCATGAGAGACTTCTGCCTTTGTTTGAAGAGGTGAAGCAGGCACAGGATGAGAAAAATGAGCAGGGTTGTGCGATTGGGACAGATCCTTCCTGTTAAATGTATTTGCAGGGTGTAAAGGCTGATGGTATAATGGCAACCGTAGCGAAAGGAGATAATCCATGCTTGATGCGATTTTGATGGTTGTTTCAGCTTTGCTGGTCATATTGTCACTTCTGCAGAGTGGCAAATCAGACGGTATTTCAGGAGCGTTCACTGGTAATGGCGGTCTGAATCTGTTCGCAAATGTCAAAGAGAGAGGCTCTGAAAAGATCATTTCCAATGTGACTCTCATCCTTGGAATTGTGTTCTTTGTTCTTGTTATTCTGATCAGAGTAGTATAAACAATCATCGTCGGTGCATTGTCACCGGCGTTTTTTTAGAAGAAATAGCATGTTTGCACGTATAATACTAGTGTATGAAAGACAATAGAGAAGAAATAGTAAAGGCTGTTGAAAGCCATAAAAAGAATACATGTACAACAAGTGATATCCTGAATGATCTCGGTCTGGATTCTTCCAGTGGTTTTATTGCATTGGAAAAAGAATTGAAAGCCATGGAAGAAGACATGGAACTTGTCCATGGTGCTAATGGCACATGGCTCTCACGGAACCAGGCTGGTATTTATGAAGGAAAGATTTCGGTAAATAAAAAGGGTCTTGGTTTCATTGACCGTGAGAATGGTGAGTCTGTGCGCATTTTCCCAGAAGATCAAAACTCGGCAATGAACGGAGATATGGTACTCTACCGATGCGCGAAATGGCAGACTTTTGGTGAGGTTGTCAGGGTTTTGAAACGGGCACATACAAAAGTTGTCGGTACAGTGGCAGGCAATTATCGTCCACAGTTTGTACTGGATGATGAGAAGCTGAGAGATAAAAGAACCCGTCTCTCTGTGCCGGATGGTTTCCCTTTGATAGAGGGACTTAAGTTGCAGTGTACGATTACCGGTTATGGCAAGAATACACTGGATCTTACCGTAGACAGGATCATCGGCCATAAAGATGATCCGGGTGTGGATATTCTTTCCATTCTTCTTGAACATGAAATTGAACCGGAATTCCCGGAAGAAGTCATGGAAGAGACAATGCGCATACCGCAAAGTGTCAGTGAACAGGAAAAAGAAGGCAGAAGAGATCTCACCAATGAGATTACAGTTACTATCGATGGAGATGATTCCAAGGACTTTGACGATGCGGTTTCTGTTGTAAAAAATGACAAGGGATGGCTGTTGAAGGTTTCTATTGCGGATGTGTCCCATTATGTGACTGAGGGGTCAGCTCTTGATAAAGAGGCATTGAAGCGTGGTTGTTCCACCTATGTGACAGACAGGGTTGTACCGATGTTGCCACATCAGTTGTCCAATGGTATCTGTTCTTTGAATCCACATGTTGTAAGACTGACCAATACTTGTGAAATGCAGGTAGATGAAAGTGGTGCTGTGACAGATTACCATGTCTATCCGAGTTTTATCTGTTCTACAGAAAGAATGACGTATCATAATGTCAATCTGATCCTCGATGGGGATGAGGCACTTTGTGAACAATACAGCCATCTTGGTACATTGTTTACCGATCTTGCGGATTGTGCGGATGCGATCAGAAGACATCGTGTTGCCAAGGGGGCAATTGATTTCGACAGCAATGAGGCAAAGATTGTGGTAGATGAAATGGGTAATCCAACATCTATTGAACTGCGTGAAAGAGGTCATGCGGAGAGAATGATTGAAGACTGCATGATTGCCGCAAACTGCTGTGTGGCTAATCAGATGAAGTGGGCAAACCTGCCATGTGTGTACCGTATTCATGAGGAACCACAGGCAAAGAGGATCAAGAACTTCGTCAATGCTTCTACATTGCTTGGTCACAGACTTGTGCTTGGCAAGTCGGGTGTACATCCTCTTGAGCTGCAGCACTATCTCAACAGTGTGAAGAACACACCAGAATATCCGGTATTGTCTATGATGCTGTTAAGGTGTATGCAGAAAGCAAAGTATGATCCAAATTGTGTTGGACACTTTGGTCTTGCGGAAGAAGAATATCTGCATTTTACTTCTCCAATCCGCAGATATCCTGACCTGATTGTACACAGAATGCTGAGAAAGTATGTGTATGAAGGCTGTACAGATCAGCACCAGCTAGTCAAGGATGAAGGTCTGATGCACGAATACAGCGAACAGTCTTCCGTTCGCGAAAGGGCAAGCCAGGATGCGGAATTTGCCTGTGATGACATGAAGAAGGCACAGTATATGGAAGACCACATTGGTGAGGTGTTTGAAGGTATTATCACCAGTGTGACATCATTTGGATTCTATGTTGAACTTCCAAACACTATTGAGGGACTGGTTCATATCACAACACTTGGTGATGACTACTATGAATATGATGAAGACCATATGCTGCTGTATGGTATGTATACAGATAAGGTTTATCGCATTGGTCAGAAGGTGAAGGTTGTGGTTCTTGCCGCAAGCCGTGAGTCAAAGAAAATTGATTTCGGTGTTTTCAAAGGAAAGAAGATGAAGAAACCTTCCACCAGGAACAGAAGAACGGAAAAAGGTCCATCTTCCTTCAAAGGAAAGCCAAAGGTGAACCGCAGGGAGAAACATAGTTTCCGCCATGATAAGAAGAAGACAGGAGGCGGATATGCCAGAAATAAGAAACAAGGTGAAAGAAGTCGCCGTAAACCGAAAGGCAAGGCATGACTACTTTCTTGAAGAGACATTTGAATGTGGCATGGTTCTGTCCGGTACGGAAATAAAATCCATCCGCTCAGGACATGTACAGTTCAAAGACTCTTATATATCCATCTACCATGGAGAAGCCTGGATCAAGGGTATGCATATCAGTGCATACAAATATGGGACATTTTCCAATGTAGATGAAGAACGTGACAGAAAGCTATTACTGCACAAAGAAGAGATACGCAAACTTGACCAGAAGGTCAGAACAAAGGGATATACCCTTGTGCCAACAAGGATGTATCTCAAAAATGGCAGGGCAAAACTTGAGATAGCTCTTGCCAAGGGTAAGAATCTCTATGACAAGCGGGAAACGGAAAAACTGAGGGACGCAAGCCGGGAAATGGCAAAGGCATTGAAATTCAGCAGGTGACGGATATGAAGAGAATAATTACATATGGAACATTTGATTTATTGCACTATGGACATATCAATTTGTTCAAGCGTGCAAAGGCATTGGGTGACTATCTGATCGTTGCGGTTTCTACAGATGAGTTTAACTGGGAAAAGAAACACAAAAAGTGTTATTTCTCTTATGAAAAGCGCAAGGCACTGGTGGAAGCTGTACGCTATGTAGACCTTGTTATTCCTGAGGAATCCTGGGATCAGAAGCGGGCAGATATGCATGATTTCAATATTGATGTCTTCTGTATTGGCGATGACTGGAAGGGAAAGTTTGATTATCTGAAAGAAGAAGGTGTAGAGGTTGTCTACCTTCCCCGCACACCAGAAATTTCTTCCACCCGCATCAGGGAAGACTTGTTTGAAGAAGGTGAACATGAGCATCAATCTGAATAAGGCAAAAGAAGTCTTTGCGTCCTATGTGCGCAACTACAACCCTGATAATGGTATGGTGCGCCTCAAGATTGTCCATACATACAAGGTGGTGGAAATCGCAAAGGAAATTGCAGAACAGCTCCACCTTGATGAAGAAGATGCAGAGCTTACGGAACTCATCGCCTTACTGCATGACATTGGCAGATTTGAGCAGATCAGAAGATATGGTGACTTCCGTGATCATCTGACCATCGATCATGCAAAGCTTGGTGCGGATTTATTGGAAGAAGGACTTCTGCAGGAATTCATCGAAGACAGGCAGTATGATGACATCATCCTCAAAGCTATTCACATGCATAACCGCTATGCGATTGATGAGAAGCTGGATGAAAGAACATTACTCCATGCAAAGCTCATCCGCGATGCGGATAAGACAGATATCTTCCGTGTCAGGGTAGAAGATGATATCCGGGATATCCAGTCCTTTACAAAGAAAGAACTCGAAGACTCCAGTGTCAGTGAAGATGTCTATAAGACATTCCTTTCTCATCAGTGCATCAACCGGGAAACAGTAGTCACACCAGCAGACAGCTGGATTGCTGGTGCAGCGATGATCTTTGATTACAACTTTGAACCAGGACTTGCGATATTGAAACGTGAACACAGAATGGATGACATGATCCTTAGAGTTCACTATACAAATCTGGAAACTGCAAAAAAGATGGAACAGGTACGTATTACTGCAAATACGTGGATTGAGAGCAGATTGCATTGAATCTGCTTTTTTTCTGTGCTATATTTCTTATGCCGATAGGCATAACACACGGGGCTGTAATGGTTTCGACAGGTTTATGTTTGATTTTGGCTGCAGTGGAGCGGTGACCTAATCACCAACCTAAAAATAAACGCTAACAACAATAGTTACGCATTCGCTGCCTGAGTACACTTTAAGTGTTGCAGCGCCCTCTCTTTGCATTAGTCGTTTGGTATTGAGAGCGTAAATAAACGGATACGGAAAGATGATGTCTGTAAGTCTTTCCCGACAATCTCACAGACAAATTCCGATAGTGGCTGGTCTGTTGGCATTCTGTCGGTCTTACTAACAACAGGCTAAACTGTAGATGCTGAAATGTGGGACGATTCTTGGACGCGGGTTCGACTCCCGTCAGCTCCACTGGAGTAGGAACTGTTGAACGATTATTCTTTTGAAATACGTTCACAAAAGATTTGAGAGCGCTGAAATGAGGCGCTCTCATTTTGTGTTGTAACTATCATTCATGAAAATAGGCAGAATGGGTGAGGCGGAATATACACAATACCGTAAGCGTCAAATAGGGAACGGCTTTATCTTGTGCTGTCTCAGACGGTATACTG
>CAJKOS010000027.1 GCA_905201565.1 uncultured Erysipelotrichaceae bacterium | reverse complement strand
CAACATTTTCCGAGTTCATGTAGCCAAATGCCGCAACATTTGGATAGCGGAGTATTTCATCTGTCAGCTGGTCGATCTTTTCATCAAGACCTTCTGATTCCATGAAGGTTTCAAGGTTGTTTATGATGCTCAGGGTGAAAGAGCGGGAAATGGATTGTTCATCAAATTCCGGGAAGTTGAATTTGTCTTTTGCCTGCAGGTAGCTCAGTGGAAAGCGGGCAAGCTGGGTGCGCAGTTCATTGAAATCCCCAAGACCGATGTCTCTGCAGAAACGGGAAATGCTGGAGTTGGAAACATAGCATTTTGCGGCAAGTTCAGAAAGGGTACAGCTCTCCATCTCATGGATGTGTTCGATGATATATTTGGCAATGCGGTAGTTATTGGAGTCTTTTGGTTCACCATTGAGAGTGGAAAGAAGAATGATCATTAGGTTGAACATTGGCGCACCTCCTTTTTTGTTTCCATGATTTTACCATTGCAACATGGATTTCAGAAGATGGCAAAGTAGAAAAGTACGCAATTCAGAAAAAAATGGCCTTTGCAGGCCATTTCGTTTTTAAAGTCCCTTGCAGTCTGCTTCTGTCAGTAAAGAAGCTGCTTCTTTGTCACAGATGACTGTGAAGTTCGGGTGCAGTTTGAGAACGGTGGAAGGCAGTTCATCGCTGATTGGTGAAGTTAGTACTTTCTTCAAAATCTCTGCTTTTTCCTTACCAGTAACAATCATGACAAGGTGTTTGACGCGCATCAGGCTCTTTGGACCCATTGTCAAAGAGACAGGGAGCTCAGGGCGTGCAGGGTAAGTAGGATTTGCCTTGTTTTTGGTGGCGCGGTCCATCGGATATGTATAGCTGTCCATCGGTGTGCAGCGCGGGCAGTTGGAGCAGAAGTGACCATCCCAGCCAAGGCCGATTAACATGACATCAATGCCACCAGCATCGCGGATTTCCTTATCGTAGGTTGCCCAGTTTTCATTGGACAGGGTGTGGATTCTTTCTTCTGGAATATCAGCATCGCGGAAGAAGAGTTCCTGCATTTCATCCCAGTTTGGTCCATGTGGTTTGTCCTGATAAGGCGCTTCATCAAATAGATAGTACTCAATGTCCTCAAATTTCTTCTGGTGTTTTACATAAGGTACCATCATCTTGTAGAGCATGCGCGGGGAGCGGCCGGATGTCAGGGAGATGTTGACACGCTTGTCCTGCATCATGGCACCAAGCAGTATCTGCATGGCACTTTCACTCATTTTTTCTTCGTTTTCTTCAATAATCAGTTTCATGTTGTTCTCCTTTTGTAAGTGCTTTCATGATAAGGGTGACAATATGGTCAGTCAACGTGATTTCCAAAAAATGGAAAGACTTTTTCTGTTGTGGAAAATAGTGGATTACGAATGACAGGGCTTACATAATGCTTTCAGGTAGAAAAAGGAGGAAAAAGATCATGAACTTTATGGAAAAGTTCAACGAGATTGCGGATCGCACCCTCGTCCCGATTGCCAACAAGCTCGGTAACCAGAGACATCTTGCGGCCATCCGTGATGGTATGGTAGTCGCAATCCCGTTGAGTATTCTCGGCGGTATCTGCCTGATCATTTCTACACCGCCGTTTACTCCCGATACACTGGGGAACTGGGGATTCTTCAGTGATATCCTCATGGGCTGGTACAACTGGGCACAGACGTATAAGGCAGTGCTGCAGGTACCATACAACATGACCATGGCGATGATGGGCTTGTTTGTTGCATTTGCAATTGCTCATAATCTTGCCAAGCACTACAACATTGATCCGTTGAACGCTGCTATTGCGTCAACCGCTGTCTTCCTGATGGTCTCTGCGCCAACTGCAAGTGCAGTTGATGTAACTGCGATCGCAGAAGGTATGAGTGCAGGAGATATCACGGCTCTTGCGGCTTCCTTTGTGCCGGTGACCTATCTTGATGCCAAAGGCATATTTACAGCCATTATCGTTTCTATAGGCTGTGTGGAAATATATCGTTTCTTGATGGAAAAGAATGTGCGCATCAAGCTTCCAGATGGTGTCCCTCCGGCAATCGCATCATCCTTTGATGCAATTCTTCCATTGTTCATCTGTGTCATCATCTTCTATGCACTTTCTTTGCTTGTGCAGCAAGTAAGCGGACAGTTATTCCCGGCAATGATCATGTCTATCCTTGCCCCGGCAGTATCCGGTCTTGATTCATTGTTCGGTATCTGTATGATTACCATCATTGCCCAGGTATTCTGGTGCTTTGGCTTACATGGAGCAAGCATTACCCAGCCGATCAGACTTCCGTTTATGCAGATGTATCTGATGGCAAATATCACCGCTTTCTCTGCTGGTGAAGCCATTCCGCATTTCTTTACCCAGCCATTCTGGTCCTATATCATCTGCCTTGGCGGCGGCGGTTCTACACTGGGTCTTTGCATTCTGCTTCTTTTTGCAAAATCCAAGGAACTCAAGACTCTTGGCAAACTTGCCATCGGTCCGGCATTCTTCAATATCAATGAACCGATTATCTTCGGTCTGCCGATGGTCCTCAACCCATTGATGATGTTACCGTTTATCTTTGTCCCGGTTGTCAACAGCATCATTACCTATGGTGCTATGTATTTCGGCATTGTTGGTAAGGGTATTATTGAAACACCGTGGACGACACCAGCTCCACTTGGTGCAGCACTGAGCTGTATGGATATCAAGGCAGGTATTCTTGTCATCGGATTGATTGTACTGGATATGGTTCTCTATTATCCTTTCCTCAAGCTTATGGATAAGCAGAAGCTTGCGGAAGAGACTGCAGCTTAAAGAGATAACAATATGCTTGTGATGAACAGACATGAGATTTCATGTCTGTTTTTGTGTTAAAGCAAAGGCTGGAGGAGATAGAAAAGTATATTGATTTATTTGTCTGTATAATTACAGCTTATGAAGGAGAGTTTGTATGAGAAAAGTTGTTTTGTTTATTGCGATGAGCCTTGATGGATATATTGCGCGTGATGATGACGATGTCAGCTAGTTGAACGGACAGGATGAAGGGGTAAAGACAAAGGATACCTATGAAGCTTTTTCTTCCACCGTAGATACGGTATTGATGGGTTGGAAGACATATGATCAGGTTGTGAACGTTCTGTCTCCGGAGGTTTGGCCATATGCAGATAAAAAGACCATTGTCTTTACTCATCAAAAGAAGATTTCTGTTGACAATATCTCTTTTACTGACAGGAATCCCATTACTGTAGTCAAAGAGCTGCAAAAAGAGGAAGGCAAGGATATCTGGGTTTGCGGCGGTGCGTCTATCGTGCAGCAGTTGATGCAGGATAATCGCATTGACAGATATGATATTTCTATCATACCGGTCATTCTCGGCAAGGGAATACGTCTTTTCCCGGAAGGGAAAAACAATGTTGATCTTCGCCTTGTCAGCAATGTGTTAAACAATGGTATTGCAGAATTGGTCTATGAAGTGCGATAAATCATCTATGGAAAAGTATACGTATAAAGTATAGAGAATGCAGCTTTTAATAGGTATAATACTTGTGCAGAAAAGAAGGAACTGCAAAACTGAGGTATATAATATGGAAAAAGCAAAGGTTTATTTTACGGATTTTCACGCCCATCTTGGCGAAGGACTGCCAACAAAGCTGAAGAGACTTGTCAAAAAGGCAGGGATTGCGGATCTTGATCTTGATGGCAAGTTTGTGGCGATCAAGATGCATTTTGGTGAACTGGGAAACATTTCCTACCTTCGTCCAAACTATGCCCGTGCCATCGTGGATGTGGTGAAGGAACTTGGTGGCAAGCCATTCCTCACCGACTGCAATACCATGTATCCTGGCAGCAGAAAGAATGCCCTGGAACATCTGGAATGTGCATGGGAGAATGGTTTTACACCATTAACAGTAGGATGCCCGGTGATCATCGGTGATGGTCTTAAGGGTACAGATGATGTTGAAGTACCGGTTAAGAATGGTGAATATGTCAAGAATGCAAAGATCGGGCATGCGGTGATGGATGCGGATGTATTCATTTCTCTGACCCATTTCAAAGGACATGAAATGACTGGTTTTGGCGGTGCGATCAAAAATATCGGTATGGGATGCGGTTCCCGTGCCGGTAAGACAGAGCAGCACTCTTCTGGCAAGCCGTCGGTTGATGAAGACAAGTGCCGTGGATGCAGAATGTGTCTGAGAGAGTGCGCAAACAATGGTCTGCAGTTTGACGAAACAAAGAAGAAGATGACCATCAACCAGGAAAACTGTGTAGGATGTGGAAGATGCGTAGGCGCATGTAACTTTGATGCGATCTCCTTCCAGAACGACCATGCCAATGCCATCCTCAATTGCAAGATGGCAGAGTATGCAAAGGCTGTTGTCGATGGAAGACCACAGTTCCACATTTCCCTGATTGTGGATGTTTCACCAAATTGTGACTGCCATAGTGAAAACGATGTGCCGATTCTGCCAAATATCGGTATGTTTGTTTCCACAGATCCACTCGCTCTCGATCAGGCTTGTGCAGATGCCTGCATGAAGGCAGAACCGATGCCTGGTTCCCAGCTTGCAAGAAATATGGCAAAGCCTGGCTTTGTGGATCACCATGACCACTTCACAAACTCCACCCCGGAATCCGAGTGGAAGTCCTGCCTTGAACATGCAGAGAAGATTGGTCTTGGCACCCGCGAATATGAACTGATTGAAATGCATTGATGAAGGGGGCTCATCTGAGCCTTTTCTTTTTGGGATGATGTGCATTAATATAATGGGTATGAAAAGTCAGATGATCGGTGCTTTGATACGCAAAGAGAGAATACAGAGAAACTGGAGCCTTGCAGGATTGGCAAAGGATATTTGTGCAATGTCCTACCTTTCAAAGATAGAACAGGGCAAGGCGGAGTGCAGTGATGATATCCTGAAACTGCTTTTTGCAAAGTTATCCATAGACTGGCATGATGATACTTGTTTTATAGAACAGGCAGAACTGTTTACAAGGTGTGTATATGAAAGTATCTTTACGATGGAAGAAATTGTATTTTCCGATGATGAAGTGCAATTGATGGATGCTATGGAAAATAGCAGATTTGTGGTGGACGCATTGCTTTTCAAGTCATGGAAACAGGAGATGGTTCTGAATGGTTTACGTGAATTGAGGCGCTATATGGATGAAAGGCAGTTATGTCTTTTGTATCTTTTGGAAGAGAAATATGATGAGGCATTGCATATCTTTCCATGTGCATTGACATATTACTATGCTGGAATGGATGGGTATGTTCGTGGCAACAACTATGAACTGGCAATGCAGAGATTGCAGAAGGCATATAGTCTTGCGGGGGATGAAGGCTCTGTTTTGATCATGTTACAAAGTGCGATACTGCTTGGCAATCTTTCTGGGAATCTGTTGGATGTCAATACGATGCTGCATCAGTATGCAATTGCACAGAGGCTTGCAAGGGTGTTACATGCGGAAGAGGACCTTCGCGTTATGCAATATAACAAGGCGGCGGTGCTGATTGAAGCAGGGCGTGCGGAAGAAGCGTACCAGTATTTCAAAACACTGGATGATCTTTCTTTGATGGAAAGACATAAGTATGCCATTGCGTCAGAATTGACGGGCAGAAAAGATGAGGCGATGGCTTTGTTGGAAGGACATGAAGAAGAGGGGGATGAGCTTTCTACAAAGATGGTTGAACTTGTGGAAAGAAGGCTCATCAATCCGGAGTATCTCGATGATGAAACATACGGGAAGCTTCTTCTGGAAGTGTTTGAGAAATGTCAGAAAGATCTGCCCATCGGCTATGCGGCATTTCATCTTCCCTGGGTAGTGCAATGGTATGTCCACCACAGGCAATACCGCGCAGCCTTTGAACTTACTGCTAATTTTCCTATTAAAGTGCCTTTACTTGAATTGAATGGTTGAATTGCAGGTGATTTTTCCCAAAACCACCTGCTTTTTTCATGCTTAGCGGAATTCTACAATAATGATGTGAGGTATGAATATGAAAAAACGTCTCTGGACACGAAACTTTACATTGATTATTGCGGCTTCTGCCCTTGGTTCAATTGGGAATATCGCAGGAAGTTATGCACTATCATTATGTGTATTTGATGAAACGAACAGCACATTGGCATCTGCTTTGATTCTTGCGATTCAGCTCATTCCGTATTTTGTCATTCCGTTATTTGTCGCTCCGATCATGGACCACATGAAGCGCAAACCATTCCTTGTTGGTGGAGACCTTCTCAATGGCATTCTCTATGGTACAGCTGGTATCTATCTGCTGTTTCATCCTTTTTCCTATATTGAATATCTGTTGTATTCCTTATTGCTGGCAACACTTGGTTCTTTTGATGAACTTGCCTATAACAGTTTCTATCCCCGTCTGATCCCAGAAGGGGCAGAGGAAAAAGGCTATACGGTTTCCGGTATGCTCTATCCGGTATTGAAGGTGATCATCACCCCACTTGCGGCAATCCTCTATGGTTTTATCGGTGTGGCATGGATTCTCATATTGCAGGGCATTTTGTCAGTATTAGCAGCATGCGTAGAAAGCTTTATCCATGTGGAAGAAACCGTTTCACCAGTTGAACATCTTTTCTCCTTCAGACAATGGCGGAAGGACATCGTGGAGGCATATCACTATCTGAAAGGGGAGAAAGGGTTGTTAGCCATGTATATCTATATGGCGGTGACAAATGGTGTGGCAGGTGGTTATACCCCGCTAGTTCTTGCCTATTTCAGAACGACACCGGGTCTTACGATGACGATGTATTCCCTGTTTACCGGAGCGGAGTTCATCGGCAGAACCATCGGAGGTACGGTGACCTATAACCTCAATATCAGACCGGAGAAGAAATACTGGTTCTGCTTCATGGTCTATGTTGTATATGAACTCATGGACATGGTGCTGCTATGGGTAGCTTATCCACTGATGCTCATCAACCGCGGCATAGCCGGTTTCCTTGGTGTTAACAGTGCAGCTATGCGGCAGGCTGCAGTGCAGAAGTACATTCCGGAAAATCTCAGGGCGCGCATCAATGCTTTTCAAAGCATGTGCATCATGGCCGCAAGTTCTGTGCTCACCATTGCGATGGGTATGCTTGGGGAATGGATGGATTATCGTCTTGTTGTGACTGTTTCTGCTTTTGTGACGTTATTGGTATGTTTGATGACAATCTTCAGAAAGCGCAAAGAAATACGCATAATCTACGAAAGCTGAACAGAATGTAAGCGCTTATCTGCTACAATGAGGGCAGGAGGTGCACCATGAGTTTTGATTTTCGAAAATGGATTCAGGAACAGTCTGGTGACTTTACACCTGACTATGCTGATCCGGATCATTTACGGCTGATTACCGATTATGCCATTGCCCAGGTGAATTTCTATCCGGTGGAGAATGAAGCGGATATTGTGGAATTCCGGATTGAGAACACAAGGGATCAGAATGTGGAATTCTTCCTGCATTTTCAGGCGGTGGATGAAGCCCATGCGGAGGGTCTTTACAAAGAGATGATCGATGCCTTGTCGGCACTCAAAGACAAGAAGAATGAGGAAATCCTTCTTTGTTGTTCATCAGCTTTGACGACGAGTTTCTTTGCGGAACAATTGAACAATGCGGCAGAGACATTGCACATGAACTATCATTTCAGTGCGGTGGATGTCAACAGTGTCTACCAGAATGCTGTCGGCAAGTCTGCTGTACTACTTGCCCCACAGATTGGGTTTATGGAGAGAAAGCTGAAAGAAGTGATGCCGGACGAATTGATTTTGACCATTCCGGCAAGGGTCTTTGGCACATATGACAGCGGCGCGTGTATTCGATTTGTGGAAGATCATCTCAGTGCGCATAGAGCTCAGAAGAAGGAAAAGAAAGCTCCACAGGATATCATTTCATCCGGAAGGCTGCTGGTGATTGCGGTTTCTTCTACATCTGTGCATGAGCCAAAGATTTATTACCGGATATATGATCACGGCAAAGCGGTGCTCAATCAGACGGTCATCAAACGAAAGCTCACATTGCGGGATATTGAAGACGTTATCGATACCCAGGTATGTTCCTGTTCGGGAAAGGTAGATGCGGATGCAGTATGTATTGCGGTACCTGGAAGTGTACATAATGGCCATCTCGATTTGCGCAGCAGTGACCGGTTTGATTTCCAGAATGGAGAGAAGAATAATTTTGATATTGTCAGTTACCTGAACCGCAAATATACCATTCCGGTATATGTTGTCCATAATGCAAAGGCGGCAGTGCTTGGCTGGCAGAAAGAACATCCCGAATATGAGAATGTGTGCTTCTTCTCTGTGCCACGTGGTTCTGTCTATGGAGGACAGGGAGCGATGGTCAACGGGAAACTGCTTGAAGGCAGGATGCATAGTGCAGGTGAGACAAAGTATGTAGTGGATTATTTCAACTACAGCCATTCATTGCACTTTTCGGGATATAATCCGGATGATATGAAGGAAATTGTGGTCAATACGCTGTTGATGGATATTGCAGTACTTGACCCGGAAGCGATCTGTATCCGTTGTGAACTGACACCGGATATGGAGGCTTTGAAGCAGGAACTGATGAGAAGAGATGTTCCATTGGAACATATTCCTGATCTTTTCTACATCGATGATTTCTATGAGTACATATTGCCAGGTGAGGCAGAGTGGTGTGCGCTCATGGATAAGCAGAACTAATGTATTGGATAAGGAAACAGAATTGAAGCGTTTTTGTGATCTATTTACAATACAGACAGAAAGTTGAGGAAAAGAAATGGCAAAGACATGGCTGATTACAGGCTGCAGTGCTGGTGGGATTGGAGCTGGCATTGCCAAGGGAGTGCTTGCACGTGGAGAAAATGTGATTGTGACAGCACGCAACACAGATAAGGTAAAGGAAATTGTGGAAGGATATCCGGATAGTGCACTAGCTGTAGCACTGGATGTGACAGATGATGCATCGATGGATGCGGCGATCAAAGCAGGACTCGACAAGTTTGGAACAATTGATGTTCTGGTCAACAATGCTGGTTATGCATACCGTTCTTCTGTTGAAGAAGCTGAGGAAGACGGCATGCGCAAGATGTATGAGACAAACCTCTTTGGACCAATTCATCTGATCCAGAAGGTATTGCCGATCATGCGCAAACAGGAAAGTGGTGCCATCATCAATGTTTCTTCTATCGCTGCGGCAAGAACTGGTGCTGCAAGTGGTTTCTATGCATCGAGCAAGGCAGCTCTGGAACTGTTGAGTGAAGGACTTGCCAAGGAAGTTGAACCACTTGGTATCAAGGTGATGATTGTAGAACCTGGTTCCTTCCGCACCCACTTCTATGATTCTTCACTGCAGGGTTCTGATATGACAATTGATGCCTATAAGGACACCGCATGGACTCGTTCCAAGGCAAACTCTGTAAATAATCACAACCAGCCAGGTGATCCTGACAAGTGTGGTGATGTGGTGATGGATGCGATTTACAGTGACCATACACCGATGCGCCTGCTGCTTGGCAGTGATGCCATCAAGGCTGTGGAAGGTGCATATAATAACCGCCTCAAAGAGATTGAGGAATGGAAGGAAGAATCTGTTAAAACTGATTATTAAGAACAATAAGACATCTCACATGAGATGTCTTATTCAATTTCGTCGAGGAAGAATATACCTTCCACAAGTTTGATGAATGTCTCATCATCTTTCAAAGCATATGCCTTGTCCTTCCACCAAACGGTGTCATTGTTTGCGGAAACAGTGAGCGTTTGTCCATCATTTGTGTAGTAGGTGATGGTGATAAGGGGTGGTTTGCTGGTGTCTGCTGTTTTGAAAGGGATGTAGTTCAGGAATCTCACAAGGTCAACAGATTGTTCGATTTTCCTGTCCTCTTCATAGGTTTTGATTGTTTCAGTGACAGATGGATAAGAGATGGTGAAGTATTCCACATCTTCTTCATCGGGAATACCCCATAGCCACATGCCCTGTATCAGGATGAGCAGAATGATATAGAGGATGGTGTTGATACCAATATGTACGATGAACCATCTGATATTTTTGATGATTTTTCCTGTACGATCTTCCATATTTGCACTATAGCATGTGTCTTCTGTTGTTTCAAAGTGAAATGCGCGTTCCCTTTTTGGAATGGTTGTGACACAATGTAGGCATAGAAACGGAAGAACATATGCTATTACGACAAATTGAGTACTTTCAGGCAATTGTGCGCTGTGGTTCTTTTACAGAAGCTGCAGAGGAGTGCCATATTTCACAATCTGCCATTTCCCAGCAGATGAAACAGCTGGAGGATGAACTTGGCTTTTCCCTTCTTGAAAGAGGGAAGAGGCGCTTTACGCTGAGTGAAGCAGGAAAGCTGTTTTATGAGAGAAGTCTTAAGGTGACAAAGGAGATTGACCGGATGATCCAGGACTGCCAGAATGTGGCAAGGCATGATAAGGCTTTGTTGAGGCTGGCATGGCTCAAGGATTATGAGGGCAGTGAATTCATGGTGGCAATCGGTGAGTTTGCCCGCCGTTATCCGCAGGTGGATATCCGTGTGCGCACGGGTACCCATGAGGAAATTCATGAATGGCTGCGCAATGAGGAGATTGACCTTGCTCTCAATGACCAGCGCCGGGCTTTTTCCAAAGAGTACAACAACCTGATCCTGACAGAAAAGCCATGTTTTGTGGAAACACAGAAGGAAAGTCCTTTGGCAAAGGAAGAGACTATGGATGTCAAAAGCCTTGGCAGTGAGCCGTTGATCATTGTGACGGCAGATGAGCAGGAAGAAATTGACAGGCGCTATTATGAAGATTCGTATGGTGTTAGAGGAGAATTTCTCTATGCCGCAAATCTTGAAGAAGCAAAGCTTATGGTATTGGCAGGGAAGGGGATATTGATTATTGAAGGTGGCAGGTGTAATCCTGCTTTGAAAGGATCGCTTGCCTGCATTCCGCTATATCGTGATGGACAGCGTGTGAACAAGCGGTATTGCGCATTCTGGAAGAAGAACAATTCCGGGTACTATATAGAAGAGTTTGCGGATATCCTTAAATCGCAGTTTCCAGAATAAACAGGAGGAATGCCTATGATGGACGATAAGAAATATGATCAATGGGCAAATGCATATGAAGACGATGTTTTTCACTCTGATAAAGAAAACACCTATCCATTTGCCGGATACAGGAAGGTTCTTGGGTACATCTATGATATGGTGATGCAAAAGAGAAGTGCAGATGTATTGGAACTTGGCTTTGGAACTGGGGTGTTGACGAATAAGCTGTACGAAGGTGGCTGTACCATCTATGGGCAGGACTTTTCGAAAACAATGATACGGATAGCTGGAAAGAAGATGCCGGATGCCCATTTCTACCAGGGAGATTTTTCCAAAGGGCTGGTTGAACCATTGCGTGAAAGAAAGTTTGACTTCATCATTGCAACATATGCATTGCATCATCTGATGGATGAAGAGAAGTGAAAGTTTTAGAAGGAACTGAAAGGAAATCTGAAAGATGGTGGAAAAATACTCATCGGGGATGTGGCTTTTGATACCCGTGGTGACCTTGAACATGTAAAGCGTGAAGCAGGTGAAGCGTGGGATGAAGAGGAATACTACTTTGTGGTGGATGGGCTGAGGAAGTATTTTCCGGATAGTGCCTTTATCAGGCTATCCTTTTGTGCAGGTGTATTCATCATTGGTAATTGAGGAAGATAGAACAGTTGTCAAGTGCAGATAACTGTTTTTCTTTGAATAAAAATGCATCTTTGCTTAACAAATGAAAAGGGTTACAATGTGAACAGACATTGTCTATATTTAGAAGTGAAGGTAGGAACATGAAAACGACAATTGAATTGAAAGAGCTTTTTGCAAGCGGAGAAAACGATGGACTTTTGAAGGACATCTATGTGGATGAGGCATTGCTCGATTACCAGAGGAAGCGCTATGTGGATGCGATTTCCCGCTATGAAGAGCTTTATGGAAGCGGCGAAGTGGAGATTTACAGCGCACCTGGACGCAGTGAGATCGGTGGAAACCATACCGATCATCAGAATGGTGAAGTCCTTGCGGCATCGATTAATCTCGATGCCATCGGTATTGTTGGAAAGCTGGATGGTGTTGTGAAGGTTGTGTCCGGAACAGCGGATATGATTGAGATCGATCTCAATGATATTTCTGTAAAGGAAGAAGAAAAGGAGACTACAACCTCTTTGATCAAGGGTGTGCTTGCGGGTATCCGCGACCGTGGTGGAAAGATTGGTGGCTTCCAGACATATATCACAAGTGATGTGCTCATTGGAGCAGGTCTTTCTTCCTCTGCTGCTTTTGAGACGATCATCGGAACGATCATTTCCGGTCTATACAATGAGATGAAGATTTCTGCTGTAGAAATTGCGATGATCGGTCAGTATGCGGAGAATGTGTATTTTGGCAAGCCATGCGGACTGATGGATCAGACCGCAAGTTCAGTAGGAAATCTTGTGCACATCGACTTCGCAGATAAGAATCATCCAGAGATCGAAGTTGTGGAATGCGATCTTGAAAAGTATGGATACAGCTTATGCATTACCGATACAAAGGGTTCCCATGCGGATCTTACGGATGATTATGCGGCAGTCCCAGGGGAAATGCGTGCTGCAGCAGCGGTGTTTGGCAAGGAAGTGCTCCATGATGTGACACTTGAAGATCTATTGGAAAAGTCTGCAGAGGTGCGTGAAAAGGCAGGGGATCGTGCATTGTTAAGAGCTATTCATTTTGTGATGGAAAACAAGAGGGTGCGCAAAGAGGTTGCGGCTTTAAAGGATGGAGACTTTGATGCATTCCTTTCTACGGTAAAGGATTCAGGCGATTCTTCTTTCAAATATCTGCAGAATGTGTATACAAACCATGATGTACAACACCAGAATGTATCCATTGCCCTGGCAGTAAGCGAAGCGGTACTTGGTGATAATGGTGTATGTCGTGTACATGGTGGCGGCTTTGCCGGAACAATCCAGGCATTTGTCAAAAAGGAAGCTGTGGCTGGTTATAAGAAGGTCATGGATCAGACATTTGGTGAAGGTGCCTGCAGTGTGCTGCAGATCCGTAAATACGGTGGTATGAAAGTGCTGTAAGAAGTCTGTCTGAAGGGAAGTGTGAAATATGGATAGTACAAAAGATATCAACAGCCTGATTGGGGAACTTGTTGCTTATGGAAAGGCAAATGGACTTGTGGAAGAAGCGGATGAGGTGTATGTGACAAATCAGCTGCTTTCCCTGTTTGCGCTGAATGAATATGAAAGCAAAGAGATCGCAGAACCTCGTGCTTTGCATGAGATTCTTGAAGATCTCATCGATTATGCCCTGGCACATCAGATTCTAGAAGATGATACCATTACGGCTAAAGATCTGTTTGATACAAAGATCATGGGGCTTTTGACCCCTGCACCTTCAGTGGTACAGAAAAGATTCTGGGACAAATATGCAGAGTCTCCGCAGACTGCGACAGATGATTACTACGCATTCAGCCAGGCAACCAATTACATCCGCAAAGATCGTATTGCAAAGGATGAAAAGTGGGTGACAGAGACAGAGTATGGTCCTATTGATATCACCATCAACCTTTCCAAACCGGAAAAGGATCCACGGGATATTGCAAAGGCAGGACAGGCAAAGAAGAGCGGTTATCCAAGCTGTCTGCTTTGCAGGGAGAATGAAGGCTATGCCGGGCATTATGGACATCCGGCAAGACAGAACCACCGCATTGTTCCACTGCAGTTGAATGGAGAGGATTATTATCTGCAATATTCCCCATATGTTTACTATAATGAGCACTGCATCATCTTCAACAAGAAGCATATTCCGATGAAGATAGACAAGTCCGCATTCATAAAGCTGCTGGATTTTGTCCACCAGTTTCCACATTACACAGCTGGTTACAACGCGGATCTGCCAATTGTCGGTGGTTCTATCCTGAGCCATGACCATTTCCAGGGCGGCGGTTATGTCTTTGCAATGGCAAAGGCACCTTATGAAAAATACTTCACCATGTCCGGTTATCCAAATGTGACAGCAGGTATCATCCGTTGGCCGATGTCAGTCATCCGACTGCAGGCAAAAGACAGAGCAGAGCTCGCCGATGCGGCTGATCATATTCTTACAACATGGCGCGGCTATACAGATGAAGAAGCATTTATCTTTAGTGAGACAGATGGTGTACCACACAATACGATTACACCGATTGCCCGCATGAGAGATGATCTGTATGAGCTCGATCTCGTGTTGCGCAACAACATTACAACCAAGGAACATCCAATGGGTGTCTATCATCCCCATGCCGAGTATCATCACATCAAGAAGGAGAACATCGGTCTGATTGAGGTGATGGGTCTTGCGGTACTTCCGGCAAGATTGAAAAAGGAGATGGCACTTTTGGAAGAAGCTGTGCTGAGTGGAAAAGACCTGAGAGCAGATGAAGTTCTTGCCAAACATGCGGATTGGGCAGAGGCATGGATGAAACAGTATGAGGTCACACCGGAAAACATCCATTCCATCGTGCAGGCCGAGATCGGCAAGGTGTTTGCTAAGGTGCTGGAATGTGCTGGTGTGTATAAGCGCACCCCAGAAGGTCAGGCAGCATTCGATAGGTTTATCAAAACAATTGCATAAGTGACAGACGGGCAGTTTCCAAAACTGTCCGTTTTCTGTATCTGCAAAGAGTGGAAAATGAAAATTGAAAATGGTTGCAAAAAATGCGATTATAATCAGCTTTCGGAATTTTATGCCACATTACTCACGCATTTTTTGTTAATAATACGTAAAATTTCTGGAATAAAATTACGGATGGAAATGAAAAAAGCGCTTTCATAATGTTATGAAAGCGCTATAATGTTCCTAGACGAAAACCGTTATTAGATATAAGGAGGGAAAAACGGATCTTTATGAAAAGAAAATTTTTGTCACTTGCATTGGCAGCAGTAATGCCACTCTCACTTGTCGCATGCAGCGGCGGTGAGACAACTGAAGGCGAAGGCGG
>CAJKOS010000026.1 GCA_905201565.1 uncultured Erysipelotrichaceae bacterium | reverse complement strand
ACCTGTACACCACTGAGACGGTTTGTGATTTCAGCGATGGTGTGGGTTCTGAATTCTGCGGTTTTCAATTGCAGAATATGGGCAAGGACTACTTTGAATGAAAAGAGGTTTTTGGCATAAGCATCATGCCAGGATTCATGACCAAAGACAGCCATTGCTTGATGTAAGTTATCGTATGTTGTCATGTACGTGCTCCTTTCATTAGTCTTATTCTCTGGAAAGTGGAATATCCTCACTTGAATGTGAAGAAAAGTCCGCCAAAATGAATTTTATTTGTGGAATGATTGTAAAAATTTTCAAATTGATAGCAGACTGTTAAATTTGTGTTTCGGATGTTGTTAAAGACATGTATAATTATTTGATGTAAGCGCATTCGAAAACAGGAGGCATAATGAGTAATATTGTATTGGAAGCGAAGCACATGAAGAAAGTCTATAATATGATGACTTCCAGTGAATTTGAGGCATTGCATGATATCAATATCCAGGTTATGGAGGGTGACTTTGTGGCGGTTATGGGACCATCTGGTTCCGGCAAGTCCACATTTATCAATAACATTTCTACCATCGATATTCCAAGTGGTGGCAAGGTTTATATCAATGGCAAAGAAATCCGTTCCATGGGTGCTAATGAAATCGGTCGTTTCCGCTTTCAGAACCTCGGTTTTATCTTCCAGGATTTCAATTTGTTAGATACCCATACATTGTATGAAAACATTGCGATGCCTATGGCTCTTGCCCATAAGTCCAAAGAGGTAATAGAAAAACGTGTCAATGAACTGGCAGAGAAGATGAATATCACGCCATTCCTGCAGAAGTTCCCCTATGAGTGTTCAGGTGGACAAAGACAGCGTGCGGCGATCTGCCGTGCCCTTGTCAACAATCCTTCCATCATTGTGGCGGATGAACCTACCGGTAATCTTGACAGCCAGAATAGTGCAGAGCTGATGAAAATATTCTCTGACCTCAACAAAGAAGGGGTCACGATTGTGATGGTTACGCATGATGCCCTTGTGACAAGTTATTCTTCAAGGCTGCTCTATATCAAAGATGGCAACATTGATACGGTATTGGAACGTGGTGACATGGACCAGGATACATATTTCCAGAAGATTGTGGAAATTAACAGTGCTGAGTCAAGGGAGATTCTCACCAAATGATCTTTCATGACGCGATGAAATCCCTGGTGCGGGATTTTTCCAGATCTTTCTTCTACTGGCTGACATTTGCACTGACAACAGCCTTTACGTTCCTGTTTTTCGCCATTGCGACCGATTCTGAAATCGGTATGACATTTGTGCGCAACAGCGGTGGCATGGAGACAAATATCACCTTATTTGCGGTTCTTGTATGCATGATTGAAGTGTTTTTTGCCAATGACTTCTTTGTCAAAACGAAGTCAAGACATCTTGCGGTCATGTTAATATGCGGTGGAAAGTTCACCCAGCTGGCAAAGTTTCTTTTGTGTCAGACATTTATTCTGTTGATCGTTGCCATTCCGGTAGGATTGGTTGCGGCACTGGTGATGATGCCGATCATGCAAATGGTGTTATCTTCCTTTCTTGGAAGGACGTTCACCTTTGGCATTGGGCTGAGTGCAATTGGCGCTACGGCGGTTGTGCTGGTTGCCCTGGTGTTTTGGACAACGTATCTCAATATGGCATTTGCCTATCGGAATAATGCTTTATCCCTGCTGAATGAACAGCAGGTCACAACCGGTGAATCCAAATCTCTGCTTTCTTCCATCTATAACAATGCGAAAAAAGATGGAAAGAAAGGGGCAGGAAGAATTGTTGCTTTGATGAGGGGTCTTGTGGCAGCTATCATGTTTGTGGGACCGCTGTTTCTGATCCATGATGCCCCGGACAACATCTTTACCTTATCTCTGATTGGCATGGCAGGGTTTTTGATCTTTATCAATAGTGTAGTCATTCCTGTCATCAATCTTTTGATGCACAAATTCCGCATGAATGCGCCTAAGGCAGTTGCCTATCTTGGGTTTTTGAGGACGGATATCCGCATTCTCAAAGTCAATCTGATCCTGATTGTATTGAGTTCTGTGCTCATGATTTCGATCTTTGTGACTTCCATCGATAAGCCTACTACAATGATGCTTGCCTTGTTGACATACATTGTGATGAACATATTGTTATCGTTATCGATCATGTTCAAGTTTGCCACAAATGTAGCAACACGGAAGAAATACTATATGACCATGGCACAGCTTGGTTATATGAAAAAGGATCTGCATCGCATCATCCTGAGCGAAGTCAGTCTGCTCTATGTCTTCCTGCTTGCGGCATCGATGCTGTATCTTGGAACCATATTTGCCATCTTTGTTTCAAGGGGCAGCCTCACGCCATCATTTGCGGGTGTTCTCATCCTTTCGTATATCATTCCACTGGCACTCTGCTATGTGGTTACCCTTATCTATTACTTCCGGGCAGTGCGTTTCAAGGAAGAAAGATGATCATGTCTTCCATGTCATGGTAGAATGAATGGCATGGAAAACAAGATGCGTAAATTATTCTGCCTGCTGGCTGGTGCAGGAACTGGTGTGTTGATGGCAGCCATTGTGCTGTTTGCTTTAATACACACTGGTTTTGCTGCGGGGACAGCGGGCTTTTTGATTGTGATGGTGATCACAGCTGCTTTGCCATGGACCATTGAAACATTCCGCAAGGATGTATTTGATGCGGCAGTGATGGAAGGTGTTGCGGTAATTGTTTCAGCACTGATCGTGTTTGCCTATATCATGACTGTGACAAGTGGTGACGCATATGCGGCATATTATGGAGAGATGCGGATGACATTGGGATGGAAGATGGGCGTTGCCCACATTGTGTCCTTTGCCTTTGTGTTTTTGCGATTGTATATCCGCAGCAGGAGGTCTTCGAAATGAAGGAAAAGCTGACATTGGTTGTGCCATGTTTCAATGAACAGGAAACCATTGAGATTTTTTATCGGGAAGTGGGAAAGTATGCGGGTCAGATTCCTGCTGAAATTGAATTCTGCTTTGTGGATGATGGAAGTACAGATGATACGCTTGCCATCATGAGAAGACTCCACGAACAGGATGAACGTGTCCACTATGTTTCCTTTTCGAGAAACTTTGGCAAAGAGGCAGGTCTGCTGGCAGGATTGGAGATGGCGACTGGTGACTATATCTGCACCATGGATGTGGATTTGCAGGATCCCCCATCCCTGTTACCTGAGATGTGGAATATATTACATGGTGATGAAGGCTATGACTGTGTTGCGACACGCCGCAGTTCACGCAAAGGCGAACCAAAGGTGCGTTCCTGGTTTGCCCGCAAGTTCTATGCGTTGATCAACCACGTTTCGGATACCGAAATAGTGGATGGCGCCCGCGACTTCCGGATGATGAGCAGGAAGATGAAAGATGCGGTCATTGAAGACAGGGAATATAACCGGTTTTCCAAGGGTATATTCTCCTGGGTTGGCTTTCGTACCAAATGGCTTTCGTATGAAAACATTGAACGCAGTGCCGGTCAGACGAAGTGGTCATTTTTCAAACTGACAAGATATGCCATCGATGGCATACTTGCCTATTCGACCGTACCGCTCATGATTGCCTCATTTGTCGGATTGCTGTTTTTTGTCATCTCCCTTTGTGCACTGCTATTCATTGTGATCCGCGCCCTATTGTTTTCGGATCCGGTGGCAGGATGGCCATCCCTTGTGTCCATCATTTTATTCCTTGGCAGCCTGCAGCTTTTGTGCATGGGCATCATGAGTATGTATATCAGTAAGATTTATCTAGAAACAAAGAAACGCCAGATGTATATCATCCGGGAAAAGAAATAAGCGTATGATGAAGAAATTGTATACAAAATGGGCGGAAAACATGGATGAGAAACATCCGCACAGGGAATATCCGCGCCCTCAGCTTGTGCGCAAAGGCTGGATGAACCTCAATGGGGAATGGGAATACCAGATTGTCAAGGGAGAGGAGGATACTGAACCTGGCAGATGGAAGAAGATTCTTGTTCCGTTTGCCCTTGGCACAACATTGAGTGGAACAGAAGAAATCCTGCAGCCGGATGAAACGCTCTGGTACCGCCGCACATTTGCCTGGCAGCCAGGACAAAAGCGCACCATTCTCCACTTTGAAGCGGTGGACCAGGAATGTACGGTCTACCTCAATGGATTTGAGGTAGGTGGTCATAAAGGCGGCTATACACCATTTGAAATGGATGTTTCCCAATATATCAAATACCAGAATGCCTTGATGGTCAGGGTCAAAGACTACAGTGATACAGATATTTATGCCTTTGGTAAACAGCGGTTAAAGACCGGTGGTATCTGGTATACACCAACAGCTGGTATATGGGGTACGGTATGGATGGAAGAACTGCCAGAACATGCCGTGGAAAGCCTTCTGATCACCCCTGACTATGACCACGCAAGGGTGCATATTGCCATCGGTGGTACCTCACTCCAGGCAAAGATTACCGTCAGTGCACCGGATGGTTCCTTCCGGCATGATGGTCTCACCCAGGATGGACACTATACGGTACCGATGGGTGACTTCCATGCCTGGAGTACAGAAGATCCATTTTTATATGATGTAAAGATTGTGACAGAAGATGATGAGGTGTCTTCTTATTTTGGCATGCGCAAGTTTTCTGTTGGAAGGGACAAGGGTGGCAATGTCCGCTTCATGTTAAATGATCAGCCATTGTTTCTTTCAGGACTTCTCGATCAGGGTTATACACCAGATGGAAAGTACACCTATGCCACAGATGCCGGTATGGTGGAAGAGCTTGAGACGGTGAAAGCGCTTGGCTTCAATATGCTGCGCAAACATGTCAAGGTGGAATGCCGCAGGTGGTATTACCATTGCGACAGGATGGGAATCCTTGTCATGCAGGACATGCCAAATGGTGGCAGTACATTTTCCTTTCTCATCCATCAGGCATTACCGCTGGGGTTGAACATCCGGAGATTGAAGGATGATGACCATGAGCGCTTTGGCAGAAATGTTTCATCGCGAAAGATGTATATGCATGAACTCGATGAAATGATAGAGACACTCTACAACTATGTCAGTATCTTTGCCTGGGTGCCATTCAATGAAGGCTGGGGACAGTTTGACAGCGCAAAGGTAACAGAACATATCAAAGCATTGGATCATACACGTCTTGTTGATAGTGCCAGTGGCTGGCATGATCAGGGGTGTGGTGACTTCAACAGCAGACATGTCTACTTCCATGCCTTTCATGTACCAAAGAAGGATGAAAGGATTCTTCTGTTATCGGAATTTGGTGGCTATGCATGGCTTGCCAGTGGTCATACAGAATGTGATAAACTCTTTGGATACCGCAAATATAAAGACAGAACAGATTATGACCAGGCGGTGAACAATCTTTTTGAAAAGGAAATCCTCGATAATGTGGAAAGAGGTCTTTCCGGTTGTGTCCACACACAGCTTGCGGATGTGGAAACAGAATGCAATGGTCTGTTAACAGCGGACAGAAAGATTGTGAAGGTGGATGTGCGCAAGATGCGCAAGATCAACGAAAGGATATACAGGAAAATACAATGAAAGATGAAATTGTCATAGCCGAAGCATGCAACGGACAGGTGAGAATCCATGCCGCATGCACGACTGCCCTTTGTGAACAGGCAAGGGTATTGCACCATTGCCTTGCGACAAGTGCAGCAGCCCTTGGCAGGGTGATGACGGTGACTGCCATCATGGCGAGTGACCTCAAAAATGATGAAGAAAAGATCACTTCTGTCGTCAATGGTCATGGACCAATTGGTACAGTCCTTGCCCAGGCAAAGGGGAATGGAGAGGTGAGAGGCTTTGTCTCTGACCCGTCCATCTACCTTGTCCGTGAAGATGGACACCTTGCGGTAGGACAGGCAGTTGGTACAAATGGTACATTGACAGTGATCAAGGACCTTGGTCTCAAGGAACCGTTCAGCGGTATTGTGCGCTTGAGAAGTGGTGAGATCGGTGAAGACTATGCCTACTACTTTGCAATCAGTGAACAGACTCCATCAGTTGTCTCTGCTGGGGTACTTGTTGAACCAGAAGGGAATATCTCCGCGGCTGGTGGTATGATCATCCAGCTGTTGCCAGGTGCTGGTGAAGAAGCCATTGAAAAGTGCGAACAGGTCGCAAAGGAATTGTTACCGATGACGACATTGATCCATGAAGGAAAGACGCTGGAAGAAAGCATCAGACGATACTTTGGGGATGCGGAAATTCTCGATCATCGCGATGTGAAGTGGAACTGCCCATGCAATAAGGAACATTACCGCGATGCCCTTTCTACCATCTCCCTCAAGGACCTCGATGAGATGATTGCGGAAGGCAAACCGATTGAGATTGTCTGTGAATATTGTGGGACAAAATACACATTCAGCAGTGATGAATTGAAGGAAATCCGGAGTATTGCATGTGGAAAATAGGGAATGTGACAATTGAAAACCGCATTGTGGCAGCCCCTCTTGCCGGTATTTCCAATCCCGTGTACAGAGAGATGAACCATGACTATGGGGCAGGACTTGTCGTATCGGAGATGATCAGTGACAAGGCTTTGCACTACCAGAATGCGCGTACATTTGATATGTGCCGCACAAGTGAACGTGAACATCCCGTATCCTTGCAGCTTTTTGGTGGAGATCCCATCACGATGGGAGAAGCCGCAAAGTATCTTACAGAACATACGGATTGTGACATCATCGATATCAATATGGGCTGTCCTGTACCAAAGGTGCTCAAGGCACATGCCGGATCTTATCTTTTGAACCATCCGGATATCGCTTCCGACATTGTGCGGGCTGTCAAAGACAATACCGACCGTCCGGTAACGGTCAAGATACGTGCCGGATGGGACAAGGAACATATTGTCTGTGCAGAGTTTGCAAAGAAGATGGAAGAAGCCGGGGCGGATGCCATTGCCGTACATGGAAGAACAAAAACACAGCTCTATCAGGGACAGTCGGATAATGCCTATATCCGCATGGTCAAGGAAGCCGTGAACATTCCGGTGATTGGCAATGGAGATATCCGTACGGTAGAAGATGTGCACAGGATGTATGAAGAGACAAATTGTGATGCCATCATGATTGGAAGAGGGCTGCTCGGAAGACCGTATTTCATCAAAGAAATCCTTGCGGAAGAAGCAGGTATGCCTTACCAGGAACCAACAGATGGTGAAAAGATAGACCTCTGCTATGCCTATGCAGAAAAACTCTGTGCCTATGAAGAGGAATATACCGGCATTCATATGATGCGTTCTATGGCGGGGTGGTTCCTCTTTGGTATGCCATATGCCGCAAGATACAGAGAGAGGCTTTCCCATGTCAATTCATTGTCGGATTTGAAAGAAGTGCTCGATGATTACCGCAGACAGATTGAAGAGTGATTATTTCTTCTTTTTGATACCGAATAAGGTTTCCCTGTCCATCAGGATGACATCGTTGACTTCGGCAAGTTTCTTTGCGGAAGGTGTGAAGTAGTTGTTTGTAGCAACAATTGCTTCATCTGCTTTGTAATATGCCTTGGCAGCTAATGCCTGCTGCACGGCATGTACCCCGATGGGACGATCATAACGCTTGGCCTGTACAACAATCTTGTGCAGGCCTTTTCGCATGGTGAGATCTGCCCCATAGTCTCGTGTTTTCTGCGTCAGGCGGATGTGGTAATAGCCGTGGTGCCTGTACCAGTAATGCAGGTATTGTTCAAACTGGGTGCCATCCATGCGGTCAATGTAGGATGGGCTGTAACAGGCATGTCTGCTCAAAAAAAGCAGGGTGGCAATGATGAGGGAAGGCATCAGGCAATAGCATACCATCCTTATGGATAGCTCCTTTTGCATAAAGGCATACAGGGAAAGTGAAATCGGCAGCAATATGCCAAACAGCCAGCCGGCAAGGCGCAACAATGTAAAGGACAGGGTGTACTTCATGGTTGCTATTGTAAGAGAAAAATGCTGAGTGTGCAAAGGCGTGTACAGTCACGGATGAAAAGTGGTGTATTGTATCCGGGCAAAGGAAAAAAGATTTGCGAAAAGAAAAAAGAAAGACTATGATGAAGACACAAATAGTAGGAAATGCAACTAAATGTGGGGAGAGTAGAGATGAGCAGTCAGGGAAACTTTATGATTCACCTGTCAGTGCTGTATCGGAATACACAGAAGTACTTCGATCATGCGCTGGAACCATATCATATCGGCTGGGGGCAGCTGATGTTTCTGTTCTTTATCAATGAGAATGAAGGTATCACGATGCAGGAAGTCACGCGCATTGGTGAAGTGGATAAGGGTACGACGACCAAGTCGATCCAGAAACTGCAGGAACAGGGTTATGTGAGGGCACAGCAGGATGAAAATGACAAACGTGTCAAGCGCCTTTACACAACAGAAAAGGCTGCGGGCATGATGAATACATTATATGAACTGCGCAACCAGTACAGGACGATGGTGTTCCAGGGTATTGATGCGGATGGGTTTGAAAAGATGATGGAAACGGCTTGTGATAACAGCCGGGAGATTGAACCGGAAACTGAACCGGTTGTCAATTTCCGCATCGGTGGATTGCAGAAGATGACATTGCTTGATTATCCTGGCAAGGTTGCCTGCACCATATTCACAGCTGGCTGCAACCTGAAATGCCCGTTCTGCCATAACAGGGACCTCGTCTTTGTGCCGGAAAACTACAGCTTCTATGATCCGGTATCGGTGATCGGTTTTCTGAAGAAAAGACAGGGACTATTGGATGCGGTATGCATATCCGGTGGTGAGCCGTTGATGCAAAGCGGCCTGATTCCATTTGTGGAAGCGGTGAAGAAACTCGGGTATCTTGTTAAACTCGATACCAATGGCTATATGCCTGACAAGCTATCCGAAGTGCTTTCTACAGGGTTGTTTGATTATGTGGCAATGGATGTCAAAAACAGCAGAAACAATTATGCAAAGACAGCCGGCATCCCGTCAGAAGCATTCAGCTATGATCTGATTGAAAAGAGTATCGACATTCTCAAAAACAGTCATGTAGAACATGAATTCCGTACCACAGTGGTGAAGGAACTGCATACGGAAGAAGATCTTTGTGCCATTGCAAAGATGCTCGGTAAAGATGAAACGTATTATTTACAACAGTACAAGGACAGTGAGACCGTCATCCAAAGAAGTTTCACTGCCTATGAGAAAGAGGAGATGGAACAGCTGTTACAGGCTGTAAGGGTATATGTACCACGGGCAGAGCTGCGTGGTGTGAAAGGAGAATAACATGTACAGAGTTGTCAAAAGGGATGGCAAGATTGCGGATTTCGATATCAGTAAGATCAGCGCCGCAATTACCAAGGCATTTACTGCCTGTGACAAGCCATACAATAACAACATTATCGATCTGATTTCGCTGCGGGTGACAAGTGACTTCTCGGATAAGATCAAAGATGATCTCATCGGGGTGGAGGATATCCAGGATAGTGTGGAACGGGTACTTTCTGCAGCCGGCTATGCGGATGTTGCCAAGGCCTATATCCTGTATCGCCGCCAGCATGAAAATATCCGCAACATTCAGAATACAACCCTCGACTACAAGAAACTGGTAGATAACTACCTGAGTGCCCTGGACTGGAGGGTCAAGGAAAACAGCACCGTGACCTATTCTGTTGGTGGTCTCATCCTTTCCAACTCCGGTGCCATCACTGCCAATTACTGGTTATCGGAAGTGTATGATGATGAAATAGCCAATGCCCACCGTTCTGGTGACATCCATATTCACGATTTGAGCATGCTGACAGGGTATTGTGCAGGATGGTCTCTCAAACAGCTCATCCAGGAAGGTCTTGGTGGTGTGGAAGGCAAGATTACAAGTGCCCCAGCAAAGCATCTTTCTACGCTTTGTAACCAGATGGTCAACTTTTTGGGCATTATGCAGAATGAATGGGCAGGTGCCCAGGCTTTCTCCAGCTTTGATACATACCTTGCTCCATTTGTAAAAGCGGACAATCTTTCATATCGTGAGGTAAAGCAGGACATCCAGTCCTTTATCTATGGTGTTAATACACCAAGCCGCTGGGGTACCCAGGCACCATTTTCCAATATCACCCTGGACTGGACTGTTCCAGATGATCTTGCGGAACTTCCAGCAATTGTCGGTGGCAAAGAAATGCCTTTCAAGTACAAGGACTGTAAGAAGGAAATGGACATGGTGAACAAAGCCTTCATTGAAACGATGATTGAAGGCGATGCCAATGGCAGAGGTTTCCAGTATCCGATTCCTACGTATTCCATCACAAAGGAATTTGACTGGTCTGAAACTGAAAACAACAAACTTCTGTTTGAAATGACAGCGAAGTATGGCACACCATATTTCTCCAACTACATCAATTCGGACATGAAGCCAAGTGATGTCCGTTCGATGTGCTGCCGTCTGAGGCTTGATCTCAGAGAGCTGCGCAAGAAGTCTGGTGGTTACTTCGGTTCTGGTGAATCCACAGGTTCCATTGGTGTTGTGACGGTCAACCTGCCACGTATTGCTTACCTTGCCAAAGACAAGGATGACTTCTATCAGAGACTGGATCGCATCATGGATATTTCCGCAAGGTCTTTAAAGACAAAGCGGACGGTGGTGACAAGACTTCTTGATGCAGGGCTCTACCCGTATACAAAGCGGTACCTTGGCACATTCAATAACCATTTTTCTACCATTGGTCTTATCGGTATGAATGAGGCATGTCTCAATGCGTCTTGGATCGCACAGGATATTACCAGTGTTGAAGGACAGGCATTTGCCAAAGAGGTATTGAACCACATGCGGACAAGACTCTCTGACTATCAGGAAAAGTATGGAGATCTCTATAACCTTGAGGCAACACCAGCTGAAAGTACGACTTACCGCCTTGCCAAGCACGACAAGGAAAAGTATCCGGATATCATTACCGCAAACAGGAATGGAACACCGTATTATACAAACAGTTCCCACCTGCCGGTTGGTTATACCGATGATATTTTCAGTGCCCTGGATATTGAAGATGATATGCAGACATTGTATACATCGGGTACTGTCTTCCATGCCTTCCTTGGGGAAAGGCTTTCTGACTGGAAGTCTGCCGCAACCCTTGTGCGCAAGATTGCCGAGAACTACAAACTGCCATATTACACCATCAGTCCGACCTATTCGGTATGTGCAGACCATGGCTATATTGCTGGGGAAGTGTGGAAGTGTCCAAAGTGTGGCAGGGATACAGAGGTGTATTCCCGCATTACCGGTTATTACCGTCCGGTGAAAAACTGGAATGCCGGCAAGTCACAGGAATTCAAAGACCGCCGTACATACAAGGTAGAAGGTCTTGTTTCCAGACCCGTCAGTGATTATGTACAGGAGGAAAAAGAGCAGAATGCCAGGGTGATCGCAAATGCTGAAGAGTATCTTCTCTTTACCACAAAGACTTGTCCAAATTGTGCGATGATCAAACGGATGCTCGATGAGGCAGGTTTTGCCTATACGGTAGTGGATGCACAAGAACATCCGGATCTTGTCAAAAAGTATGGCATCATGCAGGCACCGACCCTTGTAGCAGTAGGTAAGGAACATGCAATCACCTATGTCAATGCGTCCAATATCCTGCAATTTGTAAGAACAAGTGCATAACGAACGATGACACAGCATTGCTGTGTCATTTGCTTGTATACAGCCCTTTTCTGACCTTAGTGATTTTTCCTTCGTTGATCAGTTTGTTGAGGATGCGCTGCAGCTGCCTTCTTGAACAATGTAACTGTTCAGCGACTATTCCGGGGTGCTGCAGGGTGTTGTGGTGGTTTTTCATATGATAGAGCACGGCATTTTCCAATGTGATGTTTTCGACATTGCCACGTCCGCTGTCATTGAGTTTTGAGGACAGGGAATAACACAGCCATCGCAGGAATTGCGGGTTGTTTTCGAGGTCCTTGCGGCATGTGTCTAATGAAAGGACAATGGCAAGGCATTCCTTTTCGATCGATATTTCATATTGGGTGGCTGTGGGATTGGCAAATTCCATATCGCCAAGGCAGGAGAGCCTGTCATTGCCCCGGAACAGGGTGATCTTTGTGCCATCAGCGCGGATGTGGTAGATGGCAGATGTGCTTTGCAAGAGAAAAATCAGATACTTTGAGGGATTGAGGAGATGGTTGATGTCATCTCCTTTTTCAAAATAGACAAGGAAGAATGGGAGGTTTGTTGTGCCAAAGATGGATTGGAAGTCATATTGGGTGAGGAGTTGTTGCAGTTTCTTGTCGTCATTGATGTGTTTCATGTCTTTATTGTGACATATGTCACAATGTGTGAAAAGAGAAAATGGTAGGCTTTCCTGCAGGAGGTTGTTATGCAGAATGAATTGTTTGAAAAGACACCTGTACCGAAAGCCTATTTGAAGTTTGCGCTTCCGGTTGTGTTTTCCAGTGTGTTGATGCTTGTCTATAACATGGTGGATACCTACTTCATCGCCCAGACAGGCAATACCAGTATTGTGGCAGGTGTTGCCTTGTGTGCACCTGTTTTCTCTGCCCTTGTGGCAATTGGAGATATTCTTGGTCTTGGTGGTTCTTCCTTTATTTCAAGGTTGTTTGGTATGGGAAAGAATGAAGAGGGAAAGAAGGTTTCCGTACTTTGTTTTTGGGGTTCGATTGTCATCGGTGTTGTGGTGGCTATCATCCTGTTACTTGTCAAAGAACCGCTGCTCTATGTACTTGGGGCAGATACTGAGACAATCGGCTATGCTTCAGACTACTTTTCCTGGATTGCCTTAGGGGCACCGGTTATTATCTTCTCTTTGACACCAACCAACCTGTTGCGGACAGAAGGCAGTGCCAATGCGGCAATGGTTGGTTCTGTGCTTGGTTCGATAGTGAATATCATCCTTGATCCGATTTTCATCTTTACATTGAATCTTGGTGCTGCAGGTGCTGCCATTGCGACAGTGCTTGGCAATGTGTGTGCAGATATGTTCTATGCCTGGTTTATCTTCAACAGGTCAACGATGTTATCGATGAAACTGAAGGGTTTTACATTAGATATGGGGCATATCAGGGAAGTGCTTCGCATTGGCATTCCAGGTTGTGTGACAAATCTCATGCAGTCAATTGGTGTGACATTGTTGAACAGAAGCCTTCTTCCCTATGGTAATGAAACCATTGCGGCTATGGGTATTGTTTCGAAGGTGACGATGATTGTTACCATGATCATGGTCGGCTTTTCTTTTGGTGGTCAGCCACTGTATGGTTATCTTTATGGGGCAAAGAACCATGTGCGCATGAAGAAGACCATCCGCTTTGCCTATACACTTGTCTGCGGTATTGCATTGATCATGTCCTTAGTAATTTATGTCTTTGCGCCACAGTTTATCCATATCTTTATGAATGATCCATCTATTGTGGAAACTGGGGCAGAGATGTTACGGGCAATGCTTGTGGGTGAGGTGTTCATCGGTTTTGTAATGGTCACAACGTGTCTTTTCCAGTCTTGTGGAAAGGCGGGTGGTGCCCTTGCCTTATCGGCAGGAAGACAGGGCTATGTGTTCTTTCTGATATTGACCATACTTGGCTCTATTGCCGGATTTACGGGTGTGATCTATGCCCAGCCTGCAGCGGACTTTATGACAGCGGTGCTTGCCTTTGTGCTTTATAGATTTCTGCTGGCAAAAGAACTGGTATAATGAAATAAGCGGAGGTAATGGCTTATGCGGTTTGGTATCATCGGAACAGGTAATATAGCAGTGCGGTTTGCGCGCAGTTGTGCATTTGTGGAAAATGCGACACTGGATGGAGTCTATGGAAGAACAAAGGAACATGTGCTTTCCTTTGCGGAAAAGTTCAATATTCCTCATACATATGACAGTGTGGAAGCACTTCTTGATAGTGGGGTAGATGCGGTATACATCGCGCTTCCCCATGGTCTGCATAAAGAAGCTGCGATCCGTGCATTGAACAAGGGTATTGCGGTGCTTTGTGAAAAACCGGCTGGTTTGAACTTTAAGGAAGTGGAAGAGATGGTACAAGCCGCAAAGGCGAACAATACAGTATTCATGGAAGCGATGAAGACGCGCTTTGAGCCTGCATATATAGAATTGAAGAAAGAAGTGGAGCGCGGAGTCATCGGCAAGGTGAAGAAGATCTTGTTATCGGATTGTTTCAAGCTGGATCCTGCCCTCTATGGACATACGTACCATACAGAGAAGGGACAGGGTGGCTGCCTGTTGGATTGCGGCTGTTATTGCCTGTCCTGGGCAGAGGATTATGCCGGTATTCCAGAGCGCGTAGAGATTAAAGAAGTGAAGCTGATGAATGGTGTGGACATGTATGTGCGTGCTGCACTCATCTATCCGGATTGTGCAATTGATGTGGAGTGTGGTTTTGATCGCAAACTGCCACAGACAGCAGTGCTCATGGGAAGTGAAGGAACGGTGGAAGTGGATATGTTACATCGTCCACAGGGCTATCTGCTTTGCGAGAAGGATAATGAAAAGGATATTTCCCTTCCTGCTGAACATGATGATATGTATGGGGAGATTGCCCATTTTGTCAGTCTTGTTGAAAGGGGAGAAAAGGAAAGTGATGTGATGCCATATGCGGCATCGCTCAATATTGCAAGGATTTCCGATATGATACGCATTGCGTTAAATGAAGATGAACATTATGTGAATATGGTGGGATTCGAACAGAAATAATTGCATTGTGTACCATGTCTGTATAGAATAGTTAGGCGAACAGGAGGATAAACGAAAATGGAAAAGAGCATGTTTGTCATGACAAAGAAGGATCTCGCAGATAAGGCTGCTGAAGCAACTGGTCTTTCCAAGAAGCAGGCATCTGAAACCGTTAATGCGGTGTTTGATGCAATTGTTGAAACACTGAAGGATGGCGGTGAGGTTTCCGTTTCCGGTTTCGGCAAGTTTGAAGTAGCTGAAAGAGCTGCACGTCAGGGTGTTAACCCTGCAACAGGCGAAAAGATTGAAATTGCTGCATCCAAGTCTGTAAAGTTCAAGGCAGCAAAGGCTTTGAAAGAATCTGTGAAATAAGCAGTAAAGCAATATTTCGTGAAAGAAGAGTGTGTACATCAATTGTGCATACTCTTTTTGTTTCGAGTTGTTTTATCTAAAACCCCAGCAGAATACTCCCACCTCTACAGGTGGTGAGATGAAT
>CAJKOS010000025.1 GCA_905201565.1 uncultured Erysipelotrichaceae bacterium | reverse complement strand
AGGGAAGCCAAAAGCTTCCTGGAAGCTCCGACTTCTATAAGTCGGAGTAGTTCACGGGTTCAATTCCTCCATATGGTTATCAGATATATAAATTACAAGGGGAAAAAGGGAACAGTTTAAAGGTAATACCGGAAGAGGCCAAAATAGTTAAAATGATTTACAATATGTATGGTCAGCAAGGAATAGGGTATAACACGATTGCATATCAGTTGAATCAAATGCAAATTCCTTCACAGACAGGCACATGGGGACAAACATCTGTCACAAATATATTGAATAATGAGGTATATCTTGGGAAAATTCGCTGGAGACGGGAGCCTACAAAACGTATTATAAAAGATGGAATGCTTTCCAAGAAAAGAGTGTTGAACCGGGATTATGAGCTGTATGGTGGTCTGCATGAGCCGATTATTGAACAGGAAGAATGGAATCGGGTAAAGGAAAAGCAGCGGAGCAGAGGGCATTCTTCAGTAAATACAGAACGAAAACTAATGAATCCTTTTTCGACAATCCTGGTTTGTGAGAAATGCGGCGCTGTATTAAAAAGAAATGTGCCAGCGAAAAATCAAAACACTGCCCCTTGGTATAGATGCCCGACAAGGGGATGTAAGTGCAAAGCAATGAAATGTGATTTAGTAGAAAAATCTGTTGTAACAGCTATGGAAAAATGGCTGGCAGAATATAAAATAAAAATTAGTTCAGACAATCTGCCTCAAACGGATAATACCGAGATTGCCCTTTCTGTTATTCAGGATCAACTGTCGGATTTACAAAATCAGCAGAATAAAATCTGTGAACATCTTGAAAAGGGAACGTATACCGTTGAGATGTTTACAAAGAGAAACGATCTTCTGCAAAAGGAAATGAAAAAGCTGCAGCAATCAGAAAAAGATCTTATGAATAAACAATCGGCTGTGAGAGAAAAGAGATCAACAGAAGAGAAAATCATTCCTACCACTCAGCGTATTCTCGACAGCTATGATCAGTTGACGGCAACGGAGAAGAATGAATTGTGGAAAATGGTAATGGAGAAAATTACAGCTTACAGAACTCCTGAAGGCGAATTCAGAATACACATATATTCGAAACTGCCAAAGTAATACGGTCAAACGATACTATACGAGAATTACAAAGATTGATTTATCGACTTATGCCCCGTTTTGTGCTATGATTATAGCACAGAAAGGGGTATTTTCATGGAAAATACGTCTGAAAATAAAGAAAATTTAACAAAAAATATCCCGTCAAAACATATTTGTACGGGTCTGTTGGCCCATGTTGATGCGGGTAAGACAACCTGTATCGAGAGCATGTTATATAAAAGTGGAAAGATCCGTAAACAGGGTCGTGTAGATCATCGGGATACGGTGCTTGACTTTGATGAAGAAGAGAGAAAACACGGTATTACCATCTATGCAAAAGATGCCTGTTTTTCCTGGAAAGGAGATGAGGTATTTGTTATTGATACGCCTGGTCATGTTGACTTTTCTGCAGAAATGGAACGTGTGCTATCGGTTCTTGATATGGCAATCATTGTCATCAATGGACAGGATGGTGTACAAAGCCATACCGAAACGATATGGAAGTGCCTGGAACACTATGATGTACCATGTCTTCTGTTTGTAAACAAGATGGATATCTCCCACCACAGCAAAGATGCTCTCATGCAGGATTTGTTGAAACATTGTAGTTCTTTGTGCATAGACTGGGAGAATAAAGAAGACGCATTGACCATGGTCAATGAAGAAATCATGGAAGACTATCTTGAACGCGGTGAGCTGGATGCAACACTTGTGCAACAAGCGTTTATGAGCAGGGAATTCTTTCCTGTATTATATGGATCTGCTTTGAAGAATGAAGGGGTTGAGCAGCTGCTGGATGCGGTATCGTATTTGTCATGTGACAAGGTATATCCTGAGGCTTTTGGGGCAAGGGTATTCCGGATATCGAATGATAAAGAAGGCAACCGGCTGACCCATGTCAAAGTGACAGGTGGTGTGCTTGTCGCAAAGCAGAAACTCGATGAAGAAGAAAAGGTAGACCAGATCCGCCTGTATACAGGAGAAAGCTATGAGATGGTACAGAAGGCAGAAGCGGGTATGATCTGTACGCTCAAAGGCCTTGAACACACCTACCCAGGACAAGGTCTTGGCGAAGAAGAGGATGCTGAGAAACCATTATTGAACGGATACCTTGACTATAAGTTACTGTTGCCAGAAGGAGCGGATGTGTTACAGCTCAGCGATGTCTGTACAGCATTGTCTTCAGAAGACCCGCAATTGATGATTGATCTTGACGCTGACCATCATTCCATCCATGTGCGCATCATGGGTGAAATGCAGATGGAGGTATTGCAGAAAAAGATCGAAGAAAGAAGTGGGATTTCCGTAGGTTTTGGCACAGGTGGTATCGTCATGGCAGAAACCATTGCGGACAGTGTCATCGGTGTAGGTCACTTTGAACCATTACGCCATTATGCCGAAGTTGTTGTCCGTCTTGAACCATTGAAGCGCGGCAGTGGTGTAGAAGTGGTCAGTGAAGTGCCGCGCGGTACTCTATCTGCAGTGTGGGAAAAGTCCATCCTCTCCCATCTTTCACGTGAACATAAAGGTGTATTGACAAGGTCTCCACTCACCGATGTAAGAATTGTGCTCATTGCGGCAAAAGGAAACCTCAAACATACAAGTGGTGGTGACTTCCGCGAGGCAGCCCGCCGTGCTGTCCGCCAGGGATTGATGAAAGCAGAAAGTGTATTGCTTGAACCATATTATCATTTCCGCATTACCCTGCCTGAGGAATCTCTTTCCAGATGCCTGTATGAAATGGAACAGAAGGATTGTACGGTTATGGTAGGCGAAATGGATGGTGAATACCAGAGTGTGGAGGGTGAAGGTCCAGTAAGAACACTCATGAATTACCAGAAAGATCTTTCTGCTTACACAAAGGGCAGGGGAAGGTTCTTCTTTGAACTTGCCGGTTATCAGGAAGTGAAAAACCAGGAAGGCATTGTTGCAGAAAGAGGCTATGATCCGGAAAGTGATCTGCGCAATCCGACAGGTTCAGTCTTCTGTGCCAATGGGGCAGGTTACTATGTGCCATGGGCTGATGTTGAAAAGCATATGCATATCGACCTGCATAAGGAAGAGAGTTCAGGCGGTTACAGGCATGTGACGATGAAGGTGGAGGAAAAGGATCTCGATGGCATATTGAAGAGTGCTTCCAGCAATAACCGGAATGAGAAGAAGCACTATGTACCAAAGAAGAAAAAAGATGATGATCGCGAACATGTTGAGATCAAAGACATGGAAAAGAAAGACAGGTTGATGATTATTGACGGGTATAATTGTCTTTATGCCTGGGAGTCGATGAAACAATATAAGGATGATGCGGTTTCTGTTGCCAGGGAAAAGCTGATTGATGTCATCTTTGCCTATCAAGCTTATTATAAATCGCCAGTCCAGCTTGTCTTTGATGGCTACCAGAGAAAGGATAACAGCGGTTCCAGCATGAAGCGCGGTGGTCTTGAGATTATTTATACACGTACGGATATGACCGCTGATGCCTGGATTGAAAAAAGGGTTCATGACCTGAAAGGGAAGGTGGACCTTACGGTGGTGACAAGTGATGCATTGATTCAGAATGCGGTGCTTGCCGGAGGGGCAAGGCGGATGTCATCACGTGAATTGGAAAATGAAATTGCATTGAAGATGCATATCTAAAGGGAATTATGATAAATGAGAAATTATTGATACGCTTCAGCATTCTCGATGGTCTGTACTGGGCATGGAATGCTTCATTTTGTGGCTTTATCACAACCTATATGCTCAATTGTGGCATGGACAGCACTGCCCTTTCCCTTGTGCTTGCGGCATTTATGTTACTGTCGTTTATCGGTGCTTTCTTCTGGGGTGGGCAGTGTGACAAACTGCGCACAAACCGAAAGGTGTTCCTTGTGGCCTTTGCGGTTTCTGCCATCCTTGCCTTTGTGACATACTTCCTTGCTGGAAATGTGTTGGTTGCGGCAGCTTTGTTATATCCGGTTGCCGGATTTCTCATTTCACCACTTGGTGCCAACATCGATGGGTGGATGTTACGGGGATTTCACCTCGATGCAGCACTCTATGGAAGGGCACGTGCCATCGGTTCTTCAGGCTATGCCGTAGCGATGCTTGTGGTGGGGCAGGTTGTTAACAGACTTGGCTTTGGAGCTTTGCCGGTATGTTTTGGTATTCTTTCCATCCTTGTCTTCATCCTTGCCTTTACGGCAAAGGAATCTCCATATGGAGAAAGGGCAAGAACCCTGAAACCTGCTAATCCGGCAGGACTGTTGAAAATTGGACCATTCTTATTTCTGCTGGCCATTCTTTTCTTTACCGGACTTGCTATCTCACCGGTGAACAATCTGAAGAATGTACTTTTGGAAAGTGTGGGAGGAGATGTTGGTACAATTGGTATTGATGCCTTCCTTGGTGTCATGTTACAGGCGTTCTTCATCTTCCTTTCCGGTAAGATGGCAAGGATTGACAAGCACCTGCGCCTGTTTCTTGTTGCCTTTACAGTATTTTTGACCATGGTATGTGTCATTGTGGCTGCTGATCCGCTGTTCATCATTGTAGGAACACTGTTTACCAATGCAAGCTATGGTATCATGCTGCCAACGATGCGGGAAATTACCGAAGATACCGTACCGGATGAATTGAAGAACACAGCAAGAAGTCTTACCGATGCGGTGTTTGGTAACTTTGCTGGCATTCTTGCACTTCTCTATAGTGGCTGGATGATGGACAGCTTTGGGGCAAAGTCTGTTGCCTGGCTTGGTCTATGTGTGATGGTCATACCGGTAGTGATGTCATTGATGAAGATGCGGAAGAAGAATTGAAAATATTTTCATATGATAATGTAATTTTTATCATTTTCTCGAAATTGTTATCAATGTGCTGTTGACGATGCAATGTAATGCCTATAGACTGAAACCATAAACCAGTGAGCGGGAGATCAAACATAAAGAACAGTCCAAAGAGAGCCGGGATGGTGGAAGCCGGTGGCAGGTGTTATGCAAATGGACCCGTGAGGGCCTGATGAAAGCAGTGGTGAGTATCTCAGGACGCAGTGTCGGCGTTAATGACAGGAAATGTGTTTGCATTTCTTTCTGAGTGGGCTGTTATCAGTCAATTAAGGTGGTACCGCAGATCTCGTGTCTGTCCTTAAGTGGACAGGCACTTTTTGTTTCATTCAGAAGGGGTGCAGTAAAGGAGGAAATGATATGAAAAAAATGGCGGTTTTATGCAGTGCAGCACTTTGTGCATCTCTTTGTGCATCTCTTTGTGGTTGTGATTCACAAACATCCGGTAATGGCTACAAGGTTGCGATTGTCAAACAGATGACGCATTCTTCTCTTGATGAAATTACGGATGCGATTTGTGCAGAACTTGACAGGATTGCAGAGGAGGAGGGTATCACAATTGACTATGGTGAAGTGTACGATGGTCAAAATGATCAGGCGCAGTTAACAACGATTTCTTCGCAGGTTGTTGCCGGGCAGCCGGATGTCATCATTCCTGTTGCGACCCTTGCGGCAGAAACGATGGCAATTGCTGCAGAAGAAGAGAATATTCCGGTAGTCTTTGCGGCGATCTCCGATCCGGCAAGTGCAGGTCTTGCGGACCTGAACTATGTGACAGGCACATCGGATGCCCTTGATACAGAGAAGATGATGGATATGATGTTTGCAAGTGATCCTTCCATTGAAACAGTAGGATTATTGTATTCGAGGTCAGAAGTCAATAGTGAAAAGCCGATTGCAGAGGCAAAGGCATACCTGGAAGATAAGGGAATTGCTTACGTTGAGGCAACAGGCAATACGGCAGATGAACTGCTTTCTGCTGCAGGAACACTGCTTTCTCGTGTGGATGCGGTATTTACACCGACGGATAATACGGTCATGGCAAGTGAAAATGCCATTGCGGAAATGTTGTTGGAAGCTGGCATTCCTCACTATTGTGGTGCGGACTCCTTTGTTTATAGTGGTGCATTTGCGACATGTGGCATCAATTATACAGACCTTGGCACAAAGACGGCAGACCTTGCCTATGCTGTGATGTCTCTTGGAATGGAAAGCTTGTCTACCTTTGAAATGGAAGGCACAAGGAAGGAAGATAACTACTATGTGCTTGATGGTAATATCATCACCGTCAATACGGAAACTGCAGAGCAGGGAGACTTTGACTACAGTGCATTTGGTGACTTTGGTGAAGTGCAGGAAGTTGTGACAGGGGAAGGCCAATGAATTACATTGTTGAAGTGACATTGGAGCTTGGGGCGATCTACAGTCTTGTGACATTGGGGTTGTTTCTGAGTTTCAGGATATTGAATATTGCGGATCTTTCTACCGATGGCTGTTTTGTACTTGGGGCAGCGGTATCTGTTTCTGGATGTGCAGCAGGTCATCCGGTATGGGGTATTCTTGCCGGTATGCTTGCCGGGGGATGTGCTGGCTTTGTGACGGCGTTTCTGCATACCCATATGGGTATACCGGACATCCTTGCCGGGATTATTACAAATACCGGATTGTATACGGTGAATTTGTTTGCGATGGGATGGAGTGCCAACATTTCCCTGTTGAAGAACGAAACAATCTATTCATTATTCCGTGATACCGGGCTGCCATACAGCGACATCCTTCTTTCCCTGGTTGTGGCATTGCTTGCAATGTTGTTTATGTTTCTGTTTCTTAAGACAAGGATTGGCTTATCAGTACGGGCGACAGGGGATAATCGGAAAATGGTATCCGCCTCTTCGATATCTTCTTCTTTGACCATTACGATTGGTCTGGTGCTGGCGAACATGATGACCGGTTTGTCTGGTGCCCTGGCTGGGCAATACCAGAAGACAGCGGATATCAATTCCGGCACAGGAATTGTGGTTGTGGGACTGGCATGTCTGATCATCGGTGAAACAGTTCTACGGGGCAGAAAGTCCATTGCCCGCAACATCCTTTCTGTCCTTGTTGGAAATCTCATTTACCGCCTGATTTATGCGCTCATGCTTTCTTCTGGTGTAATACCAGTGGAGTGTCTCAAGCTCTTTACGGCAATTGTTGTAGCTGCAGCAATCAGTGCCCCATATATCCGACAGAAGATGAAAGAAAAACAGATCAAAAGAAATGAGGTGAAGCGCTATGCTCAGCGTCAGAAATCTTGAAAAGGTATTTGGTGAAGGAACACCAGATGAACACAAGGTTCTCAAAGGTGTAGACCTTGTGGTGGAAGATGGTGAGTTTGTGGTCATCCTTGGCAATAATGGGGCAGGTAAGTCAACATTGCTCAATTGCATCAGCGGGACGTATTTTGTCGATGAAGGACAGATTCTTCTCGATGAAAAAGATGTGACATACCTGCCAGAACATAAGCGTGCCCGTTACATTGGAAGATTGTTTCAGGATCCGCTTTCCGGTACTGCCCCGCATATGACCATTGAAGAAAATCTCTCTTTGTCGTATCTCAGGGCAAGTGATAAGAAGATTGGTTTGTCCTTTGTTTCAAAGAAGGAAAGGCAGTTGTTCTATGAAAGGCTCAAGGCCATGGGTATGGGACTGGAAGAGAGGATGAAGACACCGGTTGGTCTGTTGTCTGGTGGTCAGAGGCAGGCATTAACATTATTGATGGCAACGATTGTGACACCAAGGCTGTTATTGCTCGATGAACATACGGCAGCCCTTGATCCAAAGGCTGCGGAAAGGATGATGGAACTGACGGTGCAGGTTGTCAGAGAGAATCATATTGCCTGTCTGATGGTGACACACAATATGCGCAGTGCCCTTGAAGTGGCAGATCGCATCATCATGATGCAGGATGGCAGGATTGTGAACGATATCAGAAATACCCATGATCTGCGTGAAGAAGATCTGTTGAAGCAGTTTGAGGCAAAGTCTGGCAAGACAATTGTGGATGACCGCATTCTTCTGCAGAATGCGTGAAACTGATTTATAATAGCGATATGGCAAAAGAAACAAAAACAAATGCGATGCGCATGCTCGACAGTGCAGGTATTTCCTACACGGTACATACCTATGACACAGAAGATGGACATATTGATGGTGTCTCTGTCGCCATGAAGTGCAACGAAGACCCCGAACAGGTATTCAAGACCCTTGTGACAAAGGGAAATGATAACAATTTCTATGTCTTTGTCATACCGGTAGGGGAAGAGCTCGACCTCAAGGCTTGTGCAAAGGCGGCAGGTGTCAAGAGTGTGGAGATGATCCATGTCAAAGATCTTCTGAAGACGACAGGGTATATCCGTGGAGGGTGTTCACCGGTTGGCATGAAGAAAAAATACACGACGATCTATGATGAGACCATCGTGTTGTTTGATACGATATTGGTGTCTGGGGGAAGGATTGGTACCCAGATCGAAGTGGCACCGGATGATCTTTTGGCGATAACCAATGGCATTACCGCTGCCATCACCCGCGGATGAGCGACCGGATGTCCTGATAGATCAGTATCAGGATATACAGGATGACCATACCGGTGAAGAAACCGGACATGTCGATGAACACATCTGATAGTGCCCCAAAGCGTCCTGGCACAAAGTGCTGGATGCCTTCATCGATGAGGGGGACAAGGAACAGGAATGGAAAAGGCTGAAGCCTTTTTCTTTTGGTGAGTGGTGAAACATAAGAAGCCATGGTAATCCAGGAACCGAGTATGAAATACTCTGTGAAATGGGCGAGTTTTCTTACATAGTGGTGGAAGAGGTCGAAGTCGATGGAAAATCCTGCCTGATGAACAAATTGAAGCAGGAACTGGGTGACCTTCTCACTCAGGGAACCAGAGGATGTACCGTTCTGCAGAGAGTTATAGAAGATGAACAGGATCATGGCAAGTGCGATGACCCATACGAATATGTGTCTTTGTTTGCGCATGCCACTATCATACCAAAGAATTGCCCTGCATGGTATAATGAACGCATGTCAAATCGTATTGTAAGAATATGCAAAATATTGTTTGGTACATTTCTGTTGGCGTTGTCAGTAGAGATGTTCATCATTCCTTACAACATCCTCTCTGGTGGTGTTGCTGGTATTGCGGTTGCCCTCGAACCGTTTTTCCACTATGATGAAACCCTGTTTGCCAATATTCTGACCGTTGGCTTTATGGTGATGGGGTGGCTGGTGCTTGGAAAACAGTTTGTGATGGACTCGGTGCTTGCCTCACTTTGTTATCCGGTATTTACTACATTGTGCAGTGGGTTGATGTATGTGACCGATGTGCCATTGGAGGTAGCTTCCATCTATGCTGGTCTATTAGGTGGGGCTGGTATTGGTATTGTCATGAGCACCGGGGCATCGACGGGTGGTGTGGATATACCGACGATGATCTTATCGAAGCTGTTTCATATCAGGCTGTCGACCATGGTGCTGATTGTGGATGGGTTTACGGTGCTGCTTGGTGTAATTGCCTATGACATCAGTGCAGCATTGATTGGTCTTTTGTCGGTGTTTGTGTCTTCTTTTGCGGTGGGCAAGGTGTTGTCCATCGGACAGGGAGAAGCCAAGCGCGTAGAGATCATTTCTGTCTCGTGGGAAAAGATCAATACCCGCATACAGGATGAACTTGGCAGAGGTGTGACACTCATCGATGCACAGGGTGGTTACAAGCAGGATGGAAAGAAGATGATTCTTGCGGTGGTGACAAACAGGCAGTATCCGCATTTGCTGGATATTATTCATGAAGAAGATGCTAACGCCTTTGTGATTACAACCGATGCCAGCGATATGCGTGGAGAAGGGTTTGCGGATCTTGGCGCATCACGAATGTGATACGGTCTTTGTGAACTTGTGATAGAATACATGCGTTAATATACGGAGGTACGCTATGATTGAATGCGCACATGTGTATAAACGGTATAAAACCGGCACAAATGCTCTATATGATATCAACCTGAAAGTCGATCAGGGAGAGTTTATTTATATCATCGGTCCAACCGGTTCTGGAAAGTCGACACTGATCAAACTGCTGGATGGTGAAATTGCCCCGACAAAGGGTATTGTCAAAGTAGTTGGTATCGATGTTGGTTCTTTGAAGAACAAACAGGTTCCGATCTATCGGCGTAATATCGGTGTTGTCTTCCAGGATTATAAGCTTCTGCCACAGAAGACGGTTGCCGAAAATGTCGCCTATGCACTCGAAGTTATTCAGGTGAAGAAAAAGATGATCCGCAAGAGGGTGGAAGAAATCCTCGATGTTGTCGGTCTCAAAGACAAGGCGGATTCTTTCCCGCGTGAGCTTTCTGGTGGTCAGCAGCAGCGTGTGGCAATTGCCAGGGCGATTGCCAACCGTCCAAAGGTTCTCATTGCGGATGAGCCTACCGGTAACCTTGACCCGGCAAAGAGTGCTGAAATCATGGAACTTCTTGAGAAGATTCACAGTGATTACAATACAACGATCATCATGGTCACCCATGATCTGACGATCGTCAACCGCTATCGCCGCAGAACTGTGGTTCTTGAACATGGCCATATTGTGGCAGATCTTGCGGAAGGAGGATATGTACAGCATGATCAGTAGACCTATTAAAGAAGGTTTTCGTGGTGTTGGCAGACACTGGGCAATGGCTATTTCTTCCGCCATTGCGGTCACGATCACCCTTCTGATTATTTCCCTGTTCATGATCTTCATGATCAATGTCCGCCAGTTTACGACGAATGTCGAACAGGGTATGGAGATTTCGGTCATGATTGACTGGAACTATGAAGCAGAAGAAGAACAAAATCGCATCAAAGATGAAATCGAAGCGATCGATGGTGTCAGTAATGTGACATACCGGACAAAGGATGAGGAATTGCAATATTATATTGAACAGTTCGATGATGATGAGACACGTGAAGCTGTCGAGTCACTTGTCGAAGAGAATCCGATGCATAATGCCTATTATGTTGAGGTGACAGATGGTAATATGCTCTCTTCCATCGCAGATGAAATTTCCACGATTGAAGGTGTGGATTCCGTCAACTATGGTGGTTCTTCTACCGTAGGTATGGTCAATGCCATGAATGCGGTGAGAACAGGTGGTACTGTACTTGTTGTGGCTTTGACAGTGCTTGCCATCTTCCTGATCCAGAATACGATCAAATTGACAATCTATGCCCGCCAGGATGAAATATCCATCGAACAGAGTGTCGGTGCGACAAATGGATTCATCCGTGCACCATTTGTGGTAGAAGGTACGGTCATCGGTGTGATGGGTGCCATCATTCCGATTGCTCTGACTGTTTACGGTTACTACTATGCATACCAGTTTACGGGTGGGTATCTCATCTCTTCGATGTTCCGCCTTGTAGAACCGATGCCATTTGTGCTCTATTTGTCCGCTGCACTGCTTGCGGTAGGTGTGCTTGTCGGTCTTGTCGGTTCTTACTTCTCGGTATCCCGCTATCTCAAAGTCAAACGATAAAACACATATCCCGGAGAAATCCGGGATTTTAAAAAGAGGAACAGAATGGATAACAATACAAAAGAAAATGAAAAAGATCCGATTCATCGCATAAAGCTGAAGCGGCATTTATGGCCAGATGAAGTAGAATTGCGCAATACAAAGCGCAATGTTGTTTTCTGGAAGAGGATTGCGGTTGTGACACTTGTGGCAGGACTTGGCGTTGGCTGGTTGTCTGGCAGCTTTGTGCCGCTGCCCTTTACCGGTTCTTTGCGCACTGCTTTGCGTGGGGCTTTAGGACTGCATGGGGATAAGGTGGATGCGGTAAAGGACATCATGGAAAATGACTGGTACTTTGGTGAAGATATCGAAGATCTTGATGAAAGACTTGAAGACCAGGCAATTGCCGGTATGACCACTAATGAAGAAGATCCCCATACCGAATATATGTCCAAAGAAGAAAATGAAGCCTTTGTACAGTCAATCAACCGTGACTATGTCGGTATTGGTGCAGAGTTCATCATGCACGATAACTATCCGGTTGTGACAAGGGTCTTTGTGGACTCACCTGCTGAAAAGGCAGGGTTGCAGGCAGGGGATGTCATCCGGGAAGTGGATGGGGATGATATTTCTGGTCTGTCCAATGATGAAATATCTTCAAGGATTGGTGGCGATGAAGGAACGGATGTCACCTTGCATGTAGAGCGCAAGATGGAAGAGATGGACATCGTTGTCACACGTGGACAGGTGGAAAGTACCTGTTATGCGGAAATGCTCGATGAGGATCTCATGTATATGAGGCTGTACCAGTTTGGGGCTGGTACCCATGACAAGATGCTGACGTATTTTGATGATATGGTTGCGGAAAATGGCAATGTGAAGCTGATTCTCGATTTAAGGGGCAATGGTGGAGGATATCTTGATTCCGTACAGGAATGTGCATCCTTTTTCCTCGATGAAGGAGATATTGTCATGATTCAGGAGTTTACGGATGGAAGCCGCAATGAAATCAAAGCACTGGATGATAAAAATGATGCCATCCATGATATTGTCATATTGACAGATGCCTCTACGGCAAGTGCTGCAGAGGTCATGACACTTGCTTTGAAGGAAAACAGGGATGATGTGACAATCCTTGGCAAAACGACATATGGTAAGGGTACTGCCCAGGTGAGTGCTTCTTTCTCTGATGGTTCAACCCTTAAATATACTGCTTCCCGCTGGCTTTCCCCGGATGAGGAATGGATTAATGGTACAGGTATCACACCGGATGAAGAGGTGGATCTTCCAGTGGCATTGACCATCAGCTATCCGGAAATGGAAGAAGAGGTGCTTGGTTATGATGATGTGTCCGGTTGTGTAGAAGGGATGCAATATATCCTGCAATACTTCGGATATGATATCGATCGTACAGATGGGTATTTCTCAACGGGTACTGAGGCTGCCTGGACAGCTTTTGAAGAAGACCATGATTATTCGGTTGATGGACAGATGGATCAGGAAGAATATACTGCCGCAATTGCGGAAGTCATTTATGATTATGCGATGAGCGATGCACATGATACGCAGCTTTCTGCCGCAAAGGAGATTCTCAATGGATAATTCACATCCTTTTGAACTTGTTTCAAAATTCAAACCGACTGGTGATCAGCCCTATGCCATCGATGCCCTTGTGAAAGGTTTGCAGGAAGGCAAGCGCGAACAGGTATTGGAAGGTGCTACCGGTACAGGTAAGACATTTACGATGGCAAATATCATAGCAAGGGTCAACCGTCCAACCCTGATCTTTTCTCATAACAAAACCCTGGCTGGTCAGCTCTATGGGGAGTTCAAGGAACTGTTTCCTCATAACCGGGTGGAGTTTTTTGTGTCAAACTTTGATTACTATCAGCCAGAGGCGTATATGCCAAAGAATGATATGTATATTGAAAAGACGGCGGCGATCAATGAAGAACTTGATATGTTCAGAGAGAGCACGCTGAATTCCCTGATTGAGAGGCACGATACGATTGTGGTAGCTTCGGTTGCCTGCATCTATGCCGCAAGTGATCCAAAACAGTATGCGGATATGTTTGTGACCATCAGGGTAGGCGAGTGTTATGAGCGCAATGCACTGTTGCGGAAGTTTATTGAATTGCAATATACCCGCAATGATATGGAACAAAGCCGTGGTACGATCCGGGTCAGGGGTGATGTGATTGATCTGACTCCTTCCTGGACTGACCAGTTCAACATCCGGATTGAGATGTTCGGGGATGAGATTGAGCGGATTGCGGAAGTGGATCCACTCACCGGTCATATCATCCAGGCATATGCGTTCTACAATATCTTCCCGGCTAGTGGTTATGCCCGGCAGAAAGATCAGATGTTACGGGCATGTGATGAAATAGAGGCAGAGCTTGAAGAAAGGCTTCGCTACTTCCAGGATGCTGGAAAACTATTGGAAAAGGAGAGGCTGGAACAGAGAACCCGCTTTGACCTTGAAGCATTGCGGGAAAATGGCTATTGTGCAGGTATTGAAAACTATTCGATGCACATCGATGGCAGAAAGCCGGGACAAAGGCCATGGAACCTGTTTGATTACTTTCCAAAGGACTATCTGATGTTTGTGGATGAGTCCCATGTTTCTCTGCCACAGATCCGTGGTATGTACAATGGTGACAGACAGCGTAAGGAGACACTTGTCAATTATGGTTTCCGCCTGCCGAGTGCTCTGGATAATCGTCCGATGCGCTTTGATGAGTTTGAACAGATCCGTCCACAGGTCATCTATTGTTCAGCTACCCCTGGTGATTATGAACTGGAAGAAGTGGATCATCATGTGGTAGAACAGATCATCCGTCCTACCGGCTTATTGGATCCAAAGATTTCCGTCCGTCCAACCCATGGACAGATTGATGATATCTGTATGGAGCTCGATAAGCGTATCAAGCGCAATGAAAGGGTATTGATCACAACCCTGACCGTGCGCATGGCAGAGGACCTGACGGAATATCTCAAGGAGAGGAATTACAAGGTTGCCTATCTCCACCATGAGACAAAGACCCTGGAAAGAACAGAGACCATCCGGCAGTTGAGACTTGGCAAGATTGATGTCATTGTCGGTATCAACCTTCTGAGGGAAGGTCTTGATATTCCGGAGGTTTCCCTTGTCTGCATACTCGATGCGGATAAGGAGGGGTTCTTACGTGCAAAGCGGTCTCTTGTACAGACTATTGGCCGTGCTGCCCGCAATGAGAATGGTGAAGTCATCATGTATGCGGATACGATGACAGAGTCCATGCAGAGTGCCATTGATGATACAAACCGCCGCCGTTCCATCCAGATGAAATACAATGAGGAACATGGTATTGTGCCGCATACGGTCAAAAAGAGTGTTGCGGATGCAATCCGTGGTGTGGAAACACAGGAGATGGCAGCGAAGTACATGAAGAAGCATAACCGCATGGGCAAGAAGGAAAAGGCGAAGATGATCGATAATCTTGAAAAAGAGATGCGTGAAGCTGCCAAGAGCCTTGACTTTGAAAGAGCTGCAGAACTCAGAGATATTATCTTTGAACTCAAATCAGAAGACTAGCAATAGTCTTCTTTTTAAAATGGAAGATCATCGGAAGACATGAAATGACTGTGGTCAGTTTCATCTGATTCATAGAGATTTTCTTCTATGGCATTTCCCGCACGTGAGGCGTGTAGTGCTTTAAGTTGTTCTCTGGTAAACTGGATACCAAAATTCTGCAGATCTTTCACGGCGGTCACATTATCCAGGTGAAACTGCTTGCGGTATTTTCGTACTATGTGCACCGGTGAGCAAGTACATTCCAAAAGCCATGGTTTCGCTTCTGATAATCGCTTATCCGCTTCCTGCTTGTTATACTTCTTTTTCTTCATGGTGTATTTTTCGTCAGGATGATTGTGAACTACTCCGACTTATAGAAGTCGGAGCTTCCAGGAAGCTTTTGGCT
>CAJKOS010000024.1 GCA_905201565.1 uncultured Erysipelotrichaceae bacterium | reverse complement strand
GTCCTGCCGGTAAAATCCGGCATCGGAATACCGATACCACTGGAGACAACAAGGCTCACCTCTGACCCCCTGTCCACTTCATCACCTGCTGCAGGGCTGACAGATATGATGTTGCCTTCCTCTGTATTTTCGCTGAGGGCATAGGTAACATTTCCATCATTGATGGTAAGACCTGCTTCTTCAATCACTGCCTTAGCCTCATCCAGTGCTTTGCCATACACTTCTGGAACAGCAACACTGCCATGGGGAATAATCTCAAAAAGATACAGCAGGGCAACAGCCACACATACTGCACTGACCACGCCAAGAGCAATCCACTTTCCCTTTCCGGATTTCTTTTTTGTGGAAGTCTTCTGCTCACGCTTCTTTGCTTTTCTTTCGAATGTATCGTCAATGTCCTCTTCCTCATCATCGACGGGCTTGCCATCGGAGAATGACATTTCATAGGACTTCTTGAGGTCCTTGTACTTGCGGCTTGTGATACGTGTTTCATTTGCCCTTTCCGGGGAAAGACAAGTCGAAAGATCCTCTAACATTTCCTTTGCGGTGTTGTAGCGGTCCTCTGGGTTTTTGGCAGCTGCCTTCAACACAATATTTTCAACCGCCTGAGGAACCATCGGGTTGATCGCACGCAACGATGGCATCGGCTCACGCAGATGCATCAGAGCAATCTGCACTGCCTGGTCTGCCTTGAACGGTACATCTCCGGCAAAGATTTCAAACATGACAATGCCAAGGGCATAGATATCTGACTGCACGGTTGCCTGCTGTCCACGAGCAAGCTCCGGTGCCAGGTAATGCACAGAACCCATGACATTATTTGCCTGGGTGAGCTGCAGGCTGCCTTTGGCAGTAGCGATACCGAAGTCGAGCATCTTGATCGAACCATCGGATTTGACAATCACATTCTGTGGTTTGATGTCACGGTGAATGATACCGCGCCTGTGTGCCTCATCAATGGCGGACACAAGCTGTTTCATGATGTCGATACCTTCTTCATTCATCAACGGACCACGTTCCCGGATCACCTGTTTCAGTGTTTTGCCAGGTACATATTCCATGACGATATAATGATGTCCTTTATAGTCACCGACATCATAGACTTCGACGATATTCTTATGGGTAAGGGCTGTAGCTGCCTGTGCTTCCCTTTCAAAGCGCAATATGCTCACCGCATCGCTGGAAAGATCGGCACGCAGTATCTTGACTGCTACGTGTCTGTTGAGAATGGTATCAATCGCCAGGAATACATCTGCCATACCACCCTGTCCGATGTGGCGGACTACTTCATAGCGGTTGGCAATCATGTTCTTTCCACTCATGCCTTCTCACCTTCTTCCAGATCGATCAATATGACAGTCACATTATCCATGCCCCCAGCATCCAGGCTTGCCTTGATGAGCTTGCGGCTGCGCAGTGAAGGATCATGGTCCATATTGAGCACAATGGCACGGATTTCCTTCTCCTCCACATAGGAATGCAGACCATCTGAACAAAGCAATATGCCATCCATCTGTTCCAGATGAATATCAATATCACATCTCACGCTCTCCCATACACCGACCGCATTGGTCAATACATTTTTGCGCGGGTAGTTCTTCGCTTCTTCCGGGGTGAGTTCCCCATGCATGATCATATCGTTGACAAGGGTATGGTCGGTTGTGATCTGTCGGAACTCGCCATTATGGCGGAAGGCATATGCCCTTGAGTCACCGACATTCACAATGAATCTGCCAAAGGAAGTAAGCAATGCCCCACAGAGTGTTGTGCCCATGCCCTTGAGGTCACTGTGGCTTTGACCAGTATCATAGATCTGCTTGTTTACGGCACTGACACCATCCCTGATCCATGCCTTGATTTCATTGATGCTCTGAAAGCCTTTGTTTTCGGAAAAGGCAACAGAGAAGTAATTGACCGCCATACGGCTGGCGACATCCCCACCAAGATTTCCTCCAATACCATCACAGACAAGCGCAAAAACATCCCCTGCCTCATTACAGGCGATGACATAACTGTCCTGGTTTGTCTTACGCATTTTGCCCTTATCTGTCATTCCATAGTATTTCATCGGGCATCCTTTTCCTTTTCGTGTTTTGCGCGCAGCTGGCCACAAGCCGCATCAATATCTTCCCCATGTCTTGTGCGCAGTGTTGCCTTTACGCCATGTTTCATCAATACATCATAGAAGTGCAATGCTGTTTTGGCATCGGTGGAACGATAGCCATTTTCATCTACCTCATTGTAGGGAATCAGGTTGACATAGGCATTCATACCGCGGATCGCATCCGCAAGTTCAATGGCATTTTCATCAAAGTCATTGACCCCATGTAACAGGATATATTCAAATGTCAGCCTGCGGTGATTGCCTTCACTGTAATGCTTTAAAGCCTTCATCAATGTATCCATATCATATGCCTGATCAATTGGCATCAGCTTCTTGCGCAATGCATCATTGGAGGCATGCAATGAGATGGCGAGGTTGTACTGCACATGTTCATTTGCGAAGTCATAAATGCGCGGCACAATACCGCATGTGCTGATCGTGATGTGGCGGGCACCGATCGCAAGACCATGGTCGCTGTTGATAATACGGCAATAGGTCATGACATTGTCATAGTTATCAAATGGTTCACCTGTACCCATGATGACGATGTTGTCCACGCGCTTGCCCATCTCATCGAGCATCTTCTGCACATACATCACCTCACCGACCATCTCGCCAGATGTGAGGTCTCTCTGCTTTTTCAAAAGACCACTTGCACAGAAGGTGCAGCCCATGTTACAGCCAATCTGGGAAGAAACACAAAGGCTCTCCCCATAGGCAAAGTGCATCAGTACACTTTCCACACTGGAACCATCCATCATTTCAAAAAGGAACTTGATGGTGCCATCCTTTGCGGTCTGACGCATCACTTCCTTCAGAGGCATGATGACAAAATTCTCCTTCAGCTGCTCAATAAAAGCAGATGGAAGGTCTGTCATTTCATCAAAAGACAATACCCTTTTGCGGTAAAGCCATGTAAAAATCTGCTTTGCACGATACGGTTTCTGTCCAAAGCGTCCTACAACTTCTTCAAGCTGTTTCAAATCATAATCATAAATCGTCTGCATACCCATAAATCATACCATGAATTTCAGTTCGTTTTGCATAATTGTGCCATATAGAAGCCATCTCCCCCATCCTCAAATGGAAACATGGTCTTCTCACTTAGCAATGTAAAGTCAGGATGTTCCCTGAGAAACCACTGGATCTGTTTCTCATTTTCCTTCTTGTTCAATGTGCAGGTGCTGTATACCATCATGCCCCCACGTTTGAGATATGGTGCGTTGGCAAGCAGTATCTTCCGTTGTGTTTCCACAAGGGCATCGATGTTTTCCGGTAACAGGTGCCAGCGTATTTCCGGCTTATGGGAAAGATCCCCAAGACCAGAACACGGCACATCGAGCAGGATGCGATCAAAGCTCTCCGCTGCAAACTGACCCTGTATTGTTGCGTCCTTCACTAATGCACGAACAATATCCACACCTGTTTTGTCCATCAATTGTTCAATGAGGTGTACCCTTGCCTCATAGATATCAAAGGCGATGATCTCCCCCTCATTTTCCATAAACATTGCAATTTCCTGTGCCTTTGTGCCAGGGGCTGCACAGGCATCGAGTACCTTCATGCCGGGATGTACATCAAGAAAGGAAGGAACCATGGCCGAATGCACATCCTGAATCAATATCCTTCCTTCTTTGAAATCCTCTGTTTCCTGCAGAGGCACATCACTCATAAAGGAGATGTCATTGACAAATGTGTACCTGTTTTCAAGGTCTTCCTTGTGCACCTTTAGCGTATTGATTCTGCCAAATGTCATGGAAGGCTTCTGGTCGCTTTCCAATATCTTCGTCGCAGTCTCTTCACCATAGTGCGCCTTCCATAAACCGATGATCCAGGAAGGATGGCTGTAACGTACAGATTCATCTTTGATCTCTACAAATCCCTGTTTCTGTATCTTGTGCAGCAAAGCATTCACAAATCCCTTTTCCTTTTCATCTGCCATCTCTACCGCCCCATTGACAATGGCATAGTCTGGTACCTTATCCATAAAGAACATCTGATACACAGCCATATCAAGGATTAATGCGGTCCTGAGCTTTACGTTTCTTCTTGCATAATGTCGCCATTGCGCCTCCAGCAATGCGTAATTGCGGATCGTTCCATAGACAAGGGAACTCACAAACCGCTTGTCCTGATCTGAAAGAGGATTGTCATTGCGCATCAGTAAACCGGCATAGCCATGTTCGCGAAACACCCTCACCAATACATCCAGTGCATAATTTCTCGCATCCATATTCATCCATCCAGCACCATCGGATTGACATCAATCACAAGCATATTCGCCCGTCGTTTGTCATCTTTCGCAAGGAGGGTGCTGATATCCTTTCTCATTTCATCAAGGTCTCTGCCCTTGAGAATAATCCTTGCGCGAAACATGTCCCTTCGCTTCAAAAGAACAATGACACCAATTGTCTTATACGTACCCACAAGTCCATTCTTCAGCCATAAGGCCGCTTCCCTGACCCGTTTTTCATCCCTTCCCTGCACAAGCAGTGAGATGAGATACGTATACGGTGGATACATACAGCGGTGGCGGAAGTCCATTTCCATCTTGAAGAAGGTGCGGTAGTCCTGACGCAGAGCACATTGCACAGCATAGTGCCTTGTATCAAATACCTGCAGGATGACCTCTCCCTTCTTCTCTGCCCTTCCACTTCTGCCAGATGCCTGCATCAATAAGTCAAACGTCTCTTCACAGCTGCGGAAGTCACTGCGGGCAAGACCACTGTCCGCAGAAAGTATCCCCACTAGTGTCACCTCGGGAAAATCAAGACCCTTGGCAATCATCTGTGTACCAAGCAGGATGTCACCATCTTTCATAAACTGCCGCAATATGTTTTCATGGGCATTCTTGCGGGAAACCGTATCCGCATCCATGCGATAAATCCGGGCATCAGGATACAGTTCCTGCACTTCTTTCTCAAGCCTTTCAGTCCCATAGCCGCTGCCCGTAAAACCAGCTGTGCTTCCACAGGAAGGACAGACAGATGGCACATTCCTCTCCGTCCCGCAGAAATGGCATTTCAACCTGCCCGAAGAGCGATGATAGCTCATGGAAAGTTCACAATGAGGACACATGATCACCTCACCACAACTGCGGCAATGCAAAGCGCTGTTATAGCCTCTTCGATTGAGCAAAAGTATTACCTTCTCATGCCTTGCAAGCCTGTCCTGTATCTTATCTTTTAACAATCCGGAAAGAACCGTATTGCCATGTTCAAGCTCACGTTTCATATCTACGGCAGTAATAGAAGGCATTGACTGGTTTACCCTTTCGTCGAGTTCTACCAGGGCATAGACACCTTTGAGTGCCCTTGCATAGGAATCCAGGGATGGTGTAGCAGAACCAAGTAACAAACGCGCATTGTGGTATTCTGCCCTCCACAGAGCTATGTCACGGCAATGGTAGGAAGGCTGTTTGTCCTGTTTGTAGCTGCCATCATGTTCTTCGTCCATGACGATAAGACCAAGGTCAGAAAATGGCAGAAAGACAGCACTTCTTGTGCCGACAACAATTCTTGCCCTGCCGGTTTTTACCTTGACATATTGTTCATACTTTTCCTGTGCATTGAGACCACTGTGGTAGATGGCAAGCTCTTCGCCAAAGCGGCGTGTCACCCGTTCGATCATCTGTGGAGTCAAGGCGATTTCCGGCACAAGGATCAAGACCTGTTTGTTTTCCTGCAACACCTTGGCAGATAGCTGCAGGTAGATTTCCGTCTTGCCAGAACCTGTCACCCCTCGTAAGAGCATTGCCCTGTTTTCTTCATTTTCAATTTTCTGCAGGGCTGCTTTTTGTGCGGGACTTAGAACTGGAGGTACATCCATCACTTCATGGATGGTAGAAGGTGCTTCCTTTTCCTTTTCAAAAGAGACAAGTGCCCCCATATCCACCATCTTTTTGGCAAGGGATGGATAAACTTTGCGCAGATCACCATAGCGCATCTCTCCCTTTTCCTTCACCTGAAGATATGCCTGCAATTGTTTTGGGGTAAGATCAACTTCTTTATCTGAAATGCGCACATAGCGTTCTGTAATGATTTCTTTTGCGGAAGAGGAAGGTCTGATTTTTGGTGGCAGAATGCACTGGAAACAGGAAATGGTTGTGGAAAGTGTAGCCTTGCGCATATATAGAGCAAGTTCATGGAGTTCAGGGGTGATGAGCGGTTCCTGGTCGATGATTTTGTTCACCATCCGGATTTCCATACCCATCTGTTCCTCGATTTCCTTTTTTGATCGTTCACTTTCTTCCACTGTTTCCACAAATCCGACAAGTTCATGGGTGTTGAAGTCCACACTCACACGGCATCCCGCACATACTTTCTCTTCACTAAGATAGGTAAAGGTATGGTCCAGTGTGCGCAAAGGATGTTCAATCCAGCATTCCAGTATATACATGGCATTCCTCTTTTCTCTTCATCATTCTACACTTTTTGCCCATTCTTTTGCATAGCACAGTCATTCCTGCTGCGCTATAATACCATCAAATCGGGAGGCATATATATGAAAAACTGGAAACGAATTGTCATCAAAGTAGGCACATCAACGATCTGCCGTCCTGATGGTACCCTCAATCTGCGCAAGATTGAACGCTTTGCCCGCATCATCACCGATTTGAAAAATGAGGGCAGAGATATCGTCCTTGTCACCAGTGGTGCCATCAGTGTCGGTTCTCATAAAATCGGCTGGGGAAACCGGCCAAAAGATATTTCTTTGAAACAGGCAGCTGCGGCTATCGGCCAGTGTGAGCTCATGAGTATTTATGACCGCTACTTCATGGAATATGGTTCGACCACAGCTCAGATTCTGCTCACCAAAAACATTACCGAAGATCCGGTGGGAAGAGCCAATGTCATTGCGACATTCAATGCTTTGTTAAAGACCCATGCCATTCCGATCGTCAATGAGAATGACTCCATTGCGACAGAAGAAATTGTCTATGGTGATAATGACACCCTTTCTGCCATTGTCGCTACCTTTGTCAAAGCTGACCTACTCATCATCCTTTCTGATATCGATGGTCTTTATGACAAGGACCCTTCCGCAAATCCTGACGCAACGCTCATCCCCTTTGTCAAAGACATCGATGCTGTGCGCAATTCAGCCGGAGGCAGTCATACCGAAAACGGCACCGGTGGTATGGTCACCAAACTCCATGCGGCATCCATCGCCCATGCCTCAGACATTCCTACGATCATCGCCAGTGGCAATGACCCCCACATCCTCTATGACATCACCGATGGCAAACAGGTTGGTACGATGTTTCTTACAGGAGATAAGTCATGATGGATTTTCTTGCCTATGTCAAAGAAGCGCATAGCGCTGCCCATACCTTGCGCAATACACAGAATGCATTGCGTTCAGCAATATTGATGGAATTTGCGGATGCTCTACAAAACCATAGCGAAGAAATCCTGTCCGCAAACAAAAGAGATTATGAACAGGCAAAGACAAATGGGATGTCTTCTCCCCTGCTGGACAGATTGCTATTGACTGATAAACGCATCATTGCAATGGCTGAGGGAGTCAGGGAAATTGCGGCATTGCCAGATCCTTTGCATAAGGTACTCGAAGAAAGAACATTATCTTCTGGTGTGCATCTCACAAAGATAGCCGTACCGATCGGTACGATTGGTATCATCTATGAAGCAAGACCAAATGTCACCGCAGATTGTGCAGCACTGTGTCTGAAAAGTGGCAATGCCTGTGTGCTCAAAGGTGGGAAAGAAGCTTACCATTCTTCCCTTGCGATTGTTTCTCTCATCAAAACTATCCTTCAAAACCATGATATGAACCCAGCTCTTGTCACCCTTCTTCCAAAGATCAGCCATGAAGAGACACAGCGCTTTATGGAATGCAGGGAGTACCTCGACCTGCTTATCCCAAGGGGGTCGCGAAGGCTCATCCGGTCGGTTGTGGACAATGCCAGGGTACCGGTGATTGAAACCGGTGCAGGCATCTGCCATGTCTATGTGGAAAAAAGTGCTGACTTCAATATGGCTAAGCGCATTATCATCAATGCCAAGTGCCAGAGACCTTCAGTATGCAATGCCATGGAGACATTGTTAATCGAAAAGGACATTGCGGACACATTTGTTCCATTTATATCTTCTTGTATGCAGCAACAAGGTGTTATGATGTACGGGGATGAGACAGCCACTTCTCTTTCAAACCTGATCCAGCCTGTACGCAAAGACAGCTATGATACAGAATATGGTGATCTCATCATGAATATACATGTCGTCAACAGTACCGAAGAAGCCATTTCCCATATTGAAATGCATGGCACCCACCACAGTGATGCCATCATCAGTGAAGACATTAAAGAAGTGGAAAAGTTTATGAATGGTGTGGACAGCGCATGTGTATACCACAATGCTTCAACCCGCTTTACCGATGGGTATGTATTTGGACTTGGTGGAGAAATCGGCATCAGTACACAGAAACTCCATGCCCGTGGTCCAATGGGCATCAGGGAATTAACAACTTATACATATCATCTTGAAGGAAAAGGAGAAATCAGAGAATGAGAACGAAAAAACAGTACATGCTCGGCTTCATTGGATGTGGACACATGGGTATGGCCATTGCAAGAGGATGCGTACAGAATGAATACCTCGAAAGATGGCAGGTCATCGTCTATGACCATAACAAAGAACAGATGAAAACTGCCAACGGTGAACGGTTTGCCCTGGCAGAAAATGAAAAGGAAGTTGCTGAAAAGGCACATATCGTACTGCTCGCTGTCAAACCAGATCAGGCAGAAGCAGCATTAGAAGCAATCAAAGACTGCCATCCGGAATGTGTATTGTCCATCGTCACCGGACTTTCCATTTCCCATATGCGTGAAATCCTCGGTGAAGATATTGCCATTGTCAGGGCAATGCCAAACACACCATTACAGATCGGTCATGGTGCTACTGCCCTCTGCCGCAGTGAAAACTGTGCAGCGGATGAATATGACTTCATCTTCCAGATGTTCTCTTCCATGGGTGTAGCCCGCACCATTCCTGAAGACAAGATCAATGCGACCATTGCCATCCATGGTTCTGTTCCTGCCTATGTCTACTACTTTGTACAGTGCATCGTCAACGATGCCGTAAAGCGCGGTGTAGATGAAGACAGTGCACGAGCACTCTTAGTCGAAACGATCATCGGTTCTGGATATCTCATGAAAGAAAAATCCACAACACCACTGGATCACCTCATCAGTGAAGTTGCGACAAAAGGTGGCACTACCATCGAAGCTATCAATGAACTCAAAAAGCAGAACCTCGAAAAGGTCCTGCATGAAGCAGACGAAAAGTGCATTCAAAGAGCAGAAGAACTCTCAAAGTAAACATAGGAGATCTATTCAGATCTCCTTTTTTCATTTTCACCAGACGCAGTACTTCATTTCTCCTTGTTCAGTTTCGTGATAATGATGTCGCAATGTTTACAATAAAATGAAGGAAGTGTTTTGCACCATTGCTTTCGTATGACAATATCATCAGGTTTTACAACGGTATCCCATCTGTCTTTTGTGCTGAATAGCATGCGGGTTCTTCCGGTATTGAGAAATCCAGGTTTCATTTCCTGATTGCAATATGGGCATTTCATCGTTTCGATACCTCCCTGTAATGAAGACAGATTATTTATGGCACTATCTGATAATGCGAAAGAATACTCTCTGCAGTTTGCAGAAACAGTTCTTTTTCTTCTTCATCACTGACAACATGATCATAGGATAATAGATCACGTATATACAGTATTTCCTCCGGGTCATCTTTCACACAGCAGGATGGTCCATCTATTCTCAGATGTCCATACCATGTACTGGAATACATATAGGCATTCTTTACAGCAGGACGAGGCGCATCATTCAGAAAGACAAGATATTGTGTACCTGTCTCTAATGGTAAGGAACCATCAAAATCCATGCCATATATCGAAAGATCATAAACATGAATTACCATACCTTCTTCTATTCCTTCACCTTTGATTACCGTATCCACACTACACTGTGAAATATAGGCATTCCCATATTGTTTTGATCCTTCAAGTGCTGTCACAACAAGAATGTACGCACTCTGTTCTTCCATGTCTTTTCGTGTCATTTCTATTGAATGATCAAATATTCCATCTGTATCATAAAACAGTGAATATTCTTCATAAGGCATGCCAAAGTATTCCCTGTACAACTGTGAATCCATTTCAGAGGCATGAAGACTCCACTTGCCATAGATGACAAGCCCAACAGAAATCAAAAGAACAATGACAATGCCAGCTTTGAACAATTTCCGCTGTTCACGAATGATTTTTCTGATCAGTTTCATAGGTTGCCTTCTTTCACTTTCCCATTGTCCACTTTGTAGATGACATCACATAATAACGAAAGATCTTCTTTATTATGTGAAGCCAGCAGAATCAGTCTTCCTTCATTCTTCAGATCAATGATCAGTTTTCGGACAATTTCAATTCCACTTTCATCAAGACCATTTCCCGGTTCATCGAGAAGAATGAATGTCTGTCCTTCCATAAAAGCCTGCCCAATGCGAAGCCTTTGTTTCATGCCAAGAGAATATTCGCGATACTGTTTGTCTTTCTCTTCTTCAAGACCAACCTTTTTCAACACTTCAAGCATATATGCAGGATCTTTCTTGTGGTTGATCTCATAGAGAAGCGAAAGGTTTTCCATACCGGTGAGTGATGGGTAAAAACCTGGTTCTTCAATCAACAGACCAATGTTTCTAAGATCAAAATCGTCGTGTATCAATGACTTTCCATCGATCAGTACATCACCAGAGGTTGGATAAATCAAAGTGGAAACCGCTCTGAACAACATTGTCTTCCCACTGCCATTGCGCCCAAAGAAGCCATATACATGACCACTTTCCAGCTTCAGATTCACATTGTCCAGAATTGTCTTTCCCTTAATCTGTTTTGTATAGTTTTTCACTTCAAGTATCATGTAAAATCACCCCTCAGATCCATATGCAGATAAACTTTTCGTATCAATACCATCATGCAAATGACAAGCAATCCTGCCCCAATATCGATTCCTTCTGTATAGAAGGAACATGCTATTGGAAGACATTGACAAGATGGCGGAAGATATGTGATAGAGATTAAAACAGCGGTCATGAGCAATATTGCATAAATGTATTTCGTAAATACGAGAGAAAATACAACCGCCAGCGCATTCAGACTGTAAAAGACAAGACACATATTGACTGCCACAATGAGACAGGAAATCAAATCAGTGGCATGAAAGTACAACAGCTGTCCACAAGAGAACAATCCTGCATACAGAACTGTTTTGATAGTATATTCCAAAGTGAGACGATAGATGTATTGTTTTCGTCCTTTGTATCGGAAATCGAATTGTACAAGCTGATGGTAGAAAGTAAATCCAATTTCCATTAGAGAAAACAATAGTGGCAATAACCAGAAGATCATGGCCAATACTTGTGCTTCTTCTGCAAAGAGGATGTCCTGTATGGAAGAAAAATCAGTCTTTACATCCCTGTCAAGATATATCCCTTTAAGATACACTACCAGAGCAAGTTCCACTATCCACCTGCATATCATAACAACATTACGTCTCTTCATGTTCATCACCTGGCATATATCCCATATGTTCACATCTATATTGCAAGGCAGAGATACTCAAAAACATGGTGAGAAGAACCTGCACAGCAATAGGCAGCCACCAGTTATCCATAACAACTGGTAAAACAAAGAGCACTGATAATTGAATCATATCCGGAATAACGCCCATAGAAACCAGAGCCATGAAAAAGATATCAATAACTCCATAAAGAACAAATGTCACAATACAGGCAGTGGATCTTTTTTCCACAAATGCATTCACCACTTTGATAATAGCGATGATAAACAGGGCATGGATATAAACCGCAACCAGCAATGCAAACATCATATACAGGTTTTGTACATACAATTCCCCTTTCCATAAAAGAGCAGGTACCTGCATAACAATACAAAGAATGGCAACAAGAACGCTTTCTTTGCAAAACAAAGAAGTTTCACATTGCAGAAAACTCTTCTTACGCATGATATAACCTGTCACATGCATGGATGTATAGAATAGATAGTCCGCAAACAGTACCAGCATCATGAAAGCATAACGGAGAATGGCATGTGACAACATCCCTGCATACGTTGTAAGAAATGGTTCACTTGTCCCACGTACAATTACACCACCACAAAGAAGTGCAAGCAGGAATAACATAATGACAAACCTGTATCGCTTTGCAAATCTCATAGTTTGTCCCTTTTTAATAGTTGTGGAACAAGAAAAAGGAGACTAAGCAACGGAAGAACGATCATGCCCACAATCCATGGAGTAAAATTCTTCATAAAGTATGGCTGTAACAACATCATCAGGGAATAAGCATTCATATTCAACGATGTCATGACAATATCAGACACCAGAAGAATGAGAAATGGCAAGAGATACATCAGCACAAGAAGCCTGCGTGGAATATAGAAGGAAATGGTATAGCATAAACCGGATAATAATCCAAGCATCATGGAAACAACAAGTGCTTCCACACCAACAGCCAAAAAAGGAAATGACAGCCACAGGTTGTTTGTAATGATATCTGGATACCCGATCATATTGTATGGTAAATCCTGTGCATACCACATTCTGTTACCAGAACCATAGACACAAAACAGGATGAGATAATTCAATGTAAATCCCATCAACGCAATGAGAAACGAAACACCAATGGACATAGCAAACCGGACAAGAATATTCTTCTTGCGGTCAATACGTGTATATAACAGAATATCTGTGTTACGCTTTTCTTCCAGCCAGTCTGCATCAGAGAAAACAAGACCAAGTGCCACGGGAATAATCAGAATGACTGCCGCAAGTGTGTTGACATAGACATTATTTAACACAAACTGATAGTCCGCAGTCATCGTCATTGCAAAATTTGAATCATAAGTAAAAATACTGGCTCCTGCCGCAAAGACATTGATGGCAAACACAATGAAAACTGCTGCCCAGAATTCATTCTTCTTCAACAGATACTTCCAATTAAACCGAAACTCTTTCATATCATTCACCGCTTTCCAATGCGCCTGAAATATAGCCACCCACATCTGTTGTCCATGCAATATTTCGCATTCTCAATTCCATGATATTTCCTTCTCCATAATGCATTCCAAAATCATAGCGTATCTTATGCTTGTTATCAGTGACCACTCTGGATAGATACCCCTTCAAAAAAGAACTCCATCTTCCTGCACGACTTCCATTTATATTCTTCATCCGGATTTCCACAACAAAAGGTCCACCTTCCATAGCATCTATGGAAAGATCCTGATACCAAAAAGTATCTTTAGTCATAATCAATCCTGTTGTGTCATAGAACATTGCCCTTTTCTCTTTCAATACAAAAATGACCGTATCAGCTTTTGCTGGAATCAAAAGAAGAAGACCAATGACCATTACAAATATTATTTTTTTCAGGTGTTTTATTCGTTTCATACTATTTCAGGAAAGGCTGTGAAATTCACAGCCTTAAAAATCCGATATGCTTATCTATTGAAAAATTCAGCCAATATCAACATACCCTTCAACCTGATAAGCCCCAACAGTAAAATCAAAATTCTGAAGACGTACCTGCACTGGTGTACCACTTCCAAGATTCATTCCATAGGGAAGGTAGAAGTTTCTTCCTGTAGCACTTGCATTTATGGAAGAAACATAATCGCTCCACCCGGTCAGCTGATTGTTGTATCGTACCTGAAAGACAACTCCACTAGTTTCCAGCCTTGTCAAATACACTCTTGCCTGGGTTGATGAACCAGTTTTATTTACAGCAGGCAATACCTTCCAGCCCTTCATAACAGGCAAAGCAGTATTGACATTAATCGTAGCTGCATACGTTGGAAGAGAAATGAGCATTGCAAAAAGGATTGCGAAGAGAAACACTCTTATTTTTCTTACTTTTTTCATATCTCCTGATCCTCATTTTCAAAATGATTATGTATTGTTGTGTGAGTGAAAAATTGAAGTAGTTGATTACATTGTTCCTTGCGTATAACAGGTTTCGATATCGTTTCGATAATGTGAACAAATTATCTTCCTCACAATCAAACAACCTGTTATTGAGAAAAGCTTATATACCTGCAATACAATATATCACTACCATCTATATCAGTACTTTTCTGAATCAACACAGATAATACCGATAACTTTAACAATCTCCGTTCTTATACCTTCCATAATTAGCCATAATATTCACCTGCACTATTTCTTGATCAAATTATAAAACAGGGGGGGAGAAAAGTAAATAAAAAAGTGGAGAATATCGGGTTCGAACCGATGACCCTCCGCACGTGAAGCGGATGCTCTCCCGCTGAGCTAATTCTCCATGTGTTATTCTAACACAAAATTGAATATATGCTTACATGAAAAAAAGAAACGTCAATTGTTGACGCTTCTTAACCAATGGAATCAGACATATCAATCTTGAGCAGCTGGTTGAGCTCCACCGCATATTCCATCGGCAGTTCTCTTGTGAAGGGTTCAAGGAATCCCATCACAATCATTTCTGTCGCCTGTGCTTCAGAAAGGCCCCTGCTCATGAGATAGAACAGTTCTTCTTCAGAAATCTTGGAGACAGTAGCTTCATGTTCTACTGTACAAGTCGCATTTTCATTGATGTTGTATGGGATGGTATCACTGCGGGAACGGTCATCGAGGATCAGTGTATCACATTCGATCTTTGCCTTTGCATAGTCTGCATTTCTGCCAATGCGCAGCCAGTCACGGAAGTTGGTGACACCACCATTTCTCGAAATGGACTTGGATACAATGGAAGAAGATGTATGCGGAGCAAGATGAATCATCTTGGCACCGGTATCCTGATATTGTCCCTTTGTGCCAACCGCAATGGAAATGCACATGCCATGGGCATATTCACCAGCCAGAATGCAGGCAGGATATTTCATGGAAATGCGGGAACCGATGTTACCATCAATCCATTCCATCGTGCCATGTGCTTCTACCTTTGCCCGTTTTGTGACAAGGTTCAAAATGTTGTTGGACCAGTTTTGGACAGAGGAATAACGGCACTTGGCACCTTTGCCAACAAAGACTTCAACAACTGCCGCATGCATGGAATCCTTGGAATATTGTGGTGCTGTACAGCCTTCCACATAAGAGCATTCCGCTCCATCGTCAACGATGATGATAGAACGCTCAAACTGTCCCATGGACTCTGAATTGATGCGGAAGTAGGACTGCAGTGGTTTTTCAAGTTTGACATTCTTTGGTACATAGATGAAGGATCCACCAGACCATACCGCACTGTTGAGAGCTGCAAGCTTGTTGTCGGATGGAGGAACGATGGTACCAAAGTACTTTTTGAAAAGGTCAGGATATTCCTTGAGAGCACTATCGATATCGAGGAAGATGACACCCTTTGAGCGCACTTCATCGAGCATGTTATGGTAGACAGCCTCGGATTCATACTGGGTAGTTACACCGGCAAGATATTTTCTTTCTGCCTCTGGAATACCGAGTTTTTCAAATGTCTCTTTGACTTCTTCCGGCACATCATCCCAGCTTCTTTCCGCTTCATCAGAAACCTTTTTGTAGTAGGTGAAGTCCTGGAAATCAATCTCCGAA
>CAJKOS010000023.1 GCA_905201565.1 uncultured Erysipelotrichaceae bacterium | reverse complement strand
AAGCTTCCTGGAAGCTCCGACTTCTATAAGTCGGAGTAGTTCACACAGAATACCCTGCAGAGTTTTACGGCAGTATTGTCATTCAGTATCTTACTTCTTCCTGCCTTGTTGCTGCTGCAGTGCATCAACATTCCCATCCAGTTGAAATTTGGTTCAGAAAATGGCAGAAACATCCGTTTCCTGCTCACCGGTGGCATTATCCTGGCTGTGATACTTCTTTCAAAACTACCTGGTTTCAGCACAATCAACATACTTGATTTTTCATCCCTTACAGCTCCTCCAGTGCTATACGCAGGCATTATCATCCTGTTTGTTCTCCTCTCTCTTGCCATATCCTATACGATAAGCTCTCATATCATGAACAATAAGGAATTCTGATCCTGCTATGAAAAAGGCGTACCACAAGGTACGTCTTTTACCAATAACCGACTGTTTTGCTGTCTTCATATGCTGCATAGACTTCATCCAGGTCATCTGGTGTTACCACAAAGGCACCACCCAGTAACTGATACTGTCCATGGTCGATGACTATGCCACCCTGGTTTGGATAACAGATAACCGGTAATCCCTTGTCTTCCAGGGAACGGATGATGGCATAGAGGTGTTTTTCATTCTGCTCATAGTGGACATCGATGTCAAAATCATCCAATAATCCAAGTCCATACTGGTATTGGAACTGGTAGTCGGCATCTTCAGTCAGATGAAATTCCCTGAGCTGGATGAGGGCACCGGCACTTGTGCCCATGACTACCCCCTGGTAATCGCGGATGTCCTGCTGGATGTCAAGGTCATACAGCCTCTGCATCATCCAGTCGGGAAGTCCTCCGGTAAAGAAGAGCACATCCGCTTCTTTGATCTTTCGCTTTGCGGATGATGGATCATCTTCATAATAGTTGACCCAGCGGATCTGATCATCCCTGATGCCAAAGGCACGGAATGGACGGACAAGTTCTTCATAGTGCTGCTGTCCTCTGCCATAGCGGTCATACCATTCTTCCCTGTCTGTAATCCAGCCTTCATCATAGGATAATGGCAGGATGAGCACCTTTGTATCGGGGTGCAGGTATTGTTCCATGGTGGCATAAGCCCATGGTTCATCAAAGTTGGATATATTCAGTAAAATGTTTGCCATGAAATTCCTCCTTATATGATGTGTTCTTCTTCGATATCAGTTATGATTAAGGAAGAAGAGGTAAATCTTATGAAACGATATCATGTCATTGTGGAAGGCCGCGTTCAGGGTGTGGGCTTCCGTGGATTCTGTATGCGCATTGCTTTGGAGCGCCATCTCACTGGCAGTGCTGCCAATCTCGATAATGGAATGGTCGAGATCTATGTGCAGGGAGAACCTGCTGACATCGATTACTTCCTTGCCAAAGTGCAGGCTGGTGACCGCTTCATCCGGGTGGATGATATGAGCATCAAGGAAACGGAAGTTGTCGAAGGCGAAAAGCGGTTTGGCTATGGCTATGGTCACTCGTGGTGAGGCTGAAAAGCATACATCACAATACCACCAGCGACTGCCACATTGAGTGATTCAAAGCCCTGCATTTCAATAAAGAGCTTTTTGTCACAAAGGGAAAGGATTTGCTCAGATACCCCCTGCCCTTCATTGCCAAGCACAAATGCCATCTTTTCTTCATTTTGAAAGGTGCGCATGGCACTTGCTTCATGCAGGGACGTACCAACAATGGTAAAACCATCCTGTTTCAATGCCGCTATCGTTTGTGTTAAATCGCTGTAAATCACAGGAATGTAAAACAATGCCCCCTGGGTGGAACGAATGACCTTCTCGTTATAGACATCTACGGTATGTTTTGAACAGTAGATGGCATCAAAGGAAAAGGACACCGCTGTGCGGATGAGGGTACCAAGATTTCCCGGATCCTGTACATCATCGAGCAGAATGACACGTTCTGGTTCCTTCACAGCAATTTTACATTTTGTACAGACACCAATATAGTGCACAGCACTGACATTGGCGGAAATCTTCTTCATGATTTCGGATGTCACAAGAAGAATGTTATCATATGGACATTCTTCTTCATCCGTGATGACATATTGCAATATGCCGGCTTGTCTTGCTTCCAGGATGAGATGTTCCCCTTCTACCAGGAACAATCCCGTCTCATCGCGATATTTCTTCTGATGAAGTCTCACCAGGTTCTTTACTTTTGCATTCTGCAGTGATTTAATTCTTTCCATAAGATATCCTTGTTCTTTCGGAACTATTTAATAGGATTTGGATGTATTTTTCAATCACTACATGCTCTTTACACAAATTTTACATTGTGCTGGTTACGGATTTTACGATCGATCCGTATGATATGCGCGTTATAGAGGGAGAAATTTATGAATGGAATGTCTGCCAGAAACCTGAATCTCTGGTATGGTGAAAAACAGGCTCTCAAGAATATCAATCTCGATATGCCTGAGAAACAGATTACAGCATTGATTGGACCTTCCGGTTGTGGCAAGTCCACATTTCTGAGAAGTCTTAACAGAATGCATGACCTTTATCGCGACATCCGCATTGAAGGAACAGTAACGCTCAATGGAAAAGATATTTATAAGGAAATGTCTGCCGATGATCTGCGCACTGCTGCAGGTATGGTCTTCCAGCGTCCAAATCCATTTGGCATGAGCGTTTATGACAACGTTGCCTATGGTCCGCGTATTTCGGGTATCCGGAGCCGGGCAAAGCTCGATGAAATCGTCGAGAAGTCACTTCGTGCAGCAGCTGTATGGGATGAACTCAAGGATCGTCTCAGCAAACCTGCCCTTGGTCTTTCCGGTGGTCAGGCACAGCGACTCTGCATTGCCCGTGCCATTGCGGTCAACCCATCTGTTCTTCTGATGGATGAACCGACATCCGCTCTTGACCCGATTGCTACACAGAAGATCGAAGAGCTGGCAATGGAACTCAAAAAGAATTACACAATCGTCATTGTCACCCATAACATGCAGCAGGCAGAAAGAATTTCTGACCGTACAGCATTCTTCCTGCTCGGTGAACTGATCGAAGTTCAGCCGACTGCTGATCTGTTCGGAAATCCGAAAGACAAGAGAACACAGGACTATATTACAGGGAGGTTTGGTTAATATTATGCGTACAAGACTCGACAATCAGCTTCGTGAGCTCAATGATGACATCATCCGTCTCGGTGGACAGTGTGAAAAGGCAATTGCCCTCACAAATAATGTTCTTCTGACACGTGATGCTGCAGATTTTGAAGAAATCCATGCTCTTGCGGAATCCATCCGCCACAATGAAAAGTCCATTGAAAATGTATGTATGAGACTTCTGCTGTTGCAGCAGCCGATGGCACAGGATCTGCGCACGGTTTCCTCAGCATTGAAACTTGTCACAGACCTCAACAGAATTGGTGAAATCTCTGCTGACATGAGCGATGTCATCGCTTATATGGCAAAAGATACAGCACCGGATTCCCTGCAGCAGATGGCTGCCAACACTTCTGCGATGGTAAGACATGCCATCGATGCCTTTGTCAGAAACAATGAAGACATTGCCCGCAATGTCATCAGCCATGATGATGCAGTAGACAAGCTCTTCCATGAAACAAAGGCTGAAGTCATCAATATGTTCAAGTCTTCTCCAGAAAAGGCAGAATTTGCGGTTGACCTCGTCATGCTCGCAAAATACTACGAAAAGATCGGTGACCACGCTGTCAACATTGCAGAATGGGTCATCTATTCCATTACCGGTGTAAACGGCAAGGAGTAAAATCATATGATTTACTGTGTTGAAGATGATGCAAGTATCCGTGAAATCGAGATCTACACGCTTCATTCCACAGGCTTTGAGGCGGCTGGTTTTGAAAACGGAGCCGCCTTCTTTACAGCTTTGAAGGAAAAGAAGCCAGAACTCATCATTCTCGATATCATGCTACCGGACGAAGACGGTACGGAAATTCTCAAAAAACTCAAAAAAGATCCTTCTACCCGCAACATTCCTGTCATCATGGCAAGTGCCAAAGGAACAGAATATGACAAGGTGCAGGGACTCGACTTTGGTGCAGATGACTACCTGGCAAAGCCATTTGGCATGATGGAGATGGTCTCACGTGTCAGAGCAGTATTGCGCAGAACGAGCCATGAATCCGGAAGGGTCATTGAAAACAGCGGCATCCACATCGATTTTGATAAACACGAAGTGCTTGTCAACGACAAACCTGTTGAATTGACACTCAAGGAATATGACCTGCTCTCATTGCTTGTCTCTCATCCGGGTATCGTATTCACCCGTGAACAGCTCCTCAATGAAATCTGGGGAACAGAATATGATGGTGAAACAAGGACAATTGATGTCCATGTCAGAACTCTCCGTCAGAAGCTTGGCGAGGAAGGAAAACACATTGATACGGTCCGCGGTGTTGGTTACCGTTTCCGTGAAGATGTATAAGGAATGAAGAAAAAGATTTTCCGCTACGTGGTAAGATCCATGGCACTGATCCTCTGTGTGTCCATGGCTCTTATCATTTATATTCTCAATAACTACTTCATCACCAGTGAACAGGGACGCCTTGCCTCTGAGGCAAGACTTGCCTCTGCTGGTATGGAAACAGATCCAGAAACTTATCTCAACAATATCGATACCGATGGTTACCGTCTGACATGGATCGACACTGACGGTTCTGTCATCTATGATTCTGAAGCATATGAAACAGATATGGAGAATCATGGAGACCGCGAAGAGATCAAAGAAGCATATGCGGATGGTGAAGGCAGTGCTTCAAGACTTTCTGAAACCATTGGTCAGCGCACCATCTACCATGCCATCAAACTGAACGATGGAACGGTAATCCGCATTTCGGAAGACTATGATACCGTTGGTGTATTGACCATAAGGATGTTATCTCCGATTCTCATTGTCATTGTCGGTGCGATTGTGATCTCGAGCTTCATCGCCAACAAGCTCGGTTCTGCCATCGCTGATCCGATCAACACCATCGACCTCGACCATCCTCTTGAAGCAGATACCTATGAAGAGATCGCTCCCCTGCTTGTCAAAATTGACAAACAGAATGACCAGATCAATGAACAGCTCGATCAGCTCCACCAGAAGAAAAAGGAATTCAATTCTGTCATTTCCAACATGAATGAAGGACTGATTCTCATCAATACCCATGAAGAGATTATCTCCATCAATAACGCTGCCCTGCAGATGTTCCATACCGATCCAACGGTCAAAACCATCACCCAGGCATGCCGTATTCCGGAAATGAGCGAACTTGTCAAAAACCTGTTCATCCACGGTTCTGCTGAAACAACATGCACAATCCGTGGCAGGCGGTTACAGTTATCGGGTCATTCCATCACTTCCTATGGCATATTGACAGGTGCTGATATCATCGCCTATGACATCACTGAGGAATATGAAGCAGAACAGACAAGGCGTGAATTCACCGCCAATGTCTCCCATGAACTCAAGACACCATTACAGTCCATCATGGGCTCTGCTGAACTGTTGGAAAACCACCTCGTACAGCCAAAGGACCAGGACAACTTTATCCATAAGATCCGCTTTGAGGCAAAGAGAATGCTTGATCTCATCGATGACATCATCCGCCTTTCACAGCTTGATGAAGGTGCTCCGGTAGAAACGAACATCCTCAATCTTTCCGACATGGCAAACGAGGCAAAAGAAGCTGTCTCTACGATTGCTGAAAAGAAACATGTCACATTGCACATGGACCTGCAGCCGGCAAAGATACGTGCCAATAACAGACTTGTCTATGAAATCATCTTCAACCTCATGGACAATGCCATCCGCTATAACAAGGAAAACGGCACTGTTACCGTACAAACATATACCGATGGCAATGAATCCATCGTCTCTGTCACCGATACCGGTATCGGTATTCCGGAAGATGCCATCAATCGCATCTTTGAACGCTTCTACCGCGTGGATAAATCCCATTCCCGTTCAACCGGTGGCACAGGCCTTGGACTTTCCATCGTCAAACATGCTGTGTCATTGTGCAAAGGACAAATTTCCGTCAAAAGCAGACAGAACGTTGGTTCCACCTTCACTGTCCGCTTCCCGGTTGCCCGCTAAAGAACCGCAAGGTTCTTTTTCTTTTCCCTTCTCTGCTACAATAGACACATAAGGAGGCACATATGTCTACATTATTTTCACCATTACAAATCAAAAACCTGACATTTTCATCAAGGGTGATCATGCCACCGATGGCAACTGGCAAATCCAATGAAGCTGGTACACCAACAGAGGATCTGATCACATACTACAAAGACAAAACTGACAGCGAGAAGATTGGCATGGTCATCACTGAACATGCCTATATCACAAAAGATGGCATGGCTTCCAAAGGACAGCTATCCCTTGCGGATGATGGTGTCATCGAAGGATTAAAGAAGCTGGCAGCCACAATCCATGATAATCACACCCTTGTCTTTGCCCAGCTGAACCATGCGGGTGGAGCAGCCGATACAACCGCTTCAGGACTTCCTTCCATCGGTCCTTCCATCACCCCACTTCCATGGCGCAAAAACATGGCGGAAAAGGAAATGGATGAAGAAGACATCCATCGCATTATCCAAGCATTCTATGATGGTGCAAAACGGGCAATTGTGGCAGGCTATGATGGTGTAGAAATCCATTCAGCCCACGGGTATCTGCTCAACCAGTTCTACTCCCCGCTTTCCAATAAGCGCCATGATGCATATGGAGGAACACTGGATAACCGCATCCGCCTGCACCTTGCAATCATAAGTGCTGTACGCAAAGCCGTTGGGGATGCTGTCCCGATTGCCCTTCGCCTTGGGGCATGTGACTACTTGGAAGGTGGTTCAACCATCGAAGATGCCATCTATGCTGCAAAGCAGTTTGAAAAAGCAGGCATTGACCTTCTCGATATCTCCGGTGGTCATAATGGCTATACGATTCCAGGGCATAGTGAAGAAGGCTATTTCTCCCCTGTTTCATCAGCGATCAGACAAGCCGTTAACATCCCCGTCATCCTGACAGGTGGTGTTGTGACAGCTGCTGGTGCAGAACAACTTCTATCTGAAGGTGCAGCAGATCTCATCGGTGTAGGAAGAGCTATTCTCAAAGACTCCTTGTGGATGGAGAAAGCATTTGCGCAATTGCATTGAAAAAGCAACGGGATCCCGTTGCTTTTTGCTTTATTCCTTCTTTCCGTTTTTGACAAAATCGAGCAGTGCTTCAGCAGCCTTGTCAATACCATGGTCTCCTTTATCCGGAAGACCGAGGCATGTGTAGATTTCACCAACCGGAATGTTCTGCTCATAGAGAGCATCGAACAGCTTTGTGATGAGCTTAGAGCACTGTTCCTGTCTCTGCATTGGACCAAATGGATTGGCGAAGAATGTTGTTGTAATACCCTTTTCCTGGGTTGTACCAAGGGCAAAACGCTTACCCTGTACAAAGACTTCTTCCGCACCATTTCTGTCTTCGAAGAAGTGCATACCGCGCTTGTCGGTGTAGTTGTTGGCATAGAGGAAACAGTCGATCTTATGATCGGTTGTGACCACATCGTATGGTGCAGCCGGAATGACGACACGGGCATTGGACTTCTCCGGATTGAAGAAGATGGAACGGTCCATGTCCTTATATGCTGTACCCTTATCCAGGTCATCGAGTCTTACAAAAGCACCGATCTCTGTACCCTGGGCACGGACATTGCCATTTTCATCAAGATGGATGGTACCCATATCATCGAATACTGTCTCCTGATGGTCGATGAGATCACTTGCGACAGTGGAGAGTGCTTCAATGGTCTCAGACTTTCCTGCACCAGAGTCTCCCATAAACATGAGACCCTTCTTTGTACCATCCTTGAGATAGATATTGACAAGGGCACCATGAATTGGCAGCCAGCCTCTTTCCATCATGACAAGGTTATGGAGTGTTAACATAGTCTTCTTTGTATAACCAAAGTAGTCAATCTTCGCATTTGCGGAATTCTTGGCAACCCAGATTCCATTTGCTTTGTCCTGATAGAAGACGGTATCATCTTTGCCATCCGGATTACCGAAGATCATGATCGCATCCGGTTTTGTATCAGCTACTTCACGGATACCGGCAAGTTCAAACAGGTTTGCCGTAGCTACAGCAGAAGTGATGTAGTTTCTGTGGAAGTAGCAGAAGATCATCAGCTGTCCGACCTTTGCCGGGAAACATACCCACTCCTCATCACCAGGGATGAAGTCCTCGATCGGATTGTGGTCGGCATCAGAGAATACATTTGTTCTCTTGTTGGACTTTGGATGAACGATGAGCGGTGTGCGCATCATGATTTCATGAATGAATGGAATACCATCCAGCGCTTCATACCCTGCCGGTACATTCCACTTGTAGTACTGCAGCAGCAGTGCAGCATTTGTACCAGCCTGCAGCTGACGGTATACCTTGTTTGGAGAACCCTGTACTTTCTGCTGAATCAGACGGTACATGCCAAGGACTGTCGCATTGAATCCACCATCTGCGGAGATGAAGGACTGCATCTGATAGCCTTCTTCATTCTGTGTATAGAGGAAGGAATATCTCTGCATGCTTCTCCAGAAGTGATAACCTTCTTCAATGATGTCAAGCAGTACATGGCGTTCGCTGACATATGGATGTTCCACCTGTTCATAGTCCAGAACGAGCAGTAATTTCATAACGTTGATGATATCATCACACACCTCATCAATATCCTCATGATTTTTGAACAAATACTCATGGAGATCATAATGGCGATGTTCAAGGTAATGCATGTAGTGATGCAGGAAAGCATTAAAGCCTTCACAATCGAGAAGTTCCTGGGAATTTCTCACATACACCTTGGAATAGTTGATGATGACCGTATCATCGTGAAAATAAAATGCTTCTTTCATGGTATCTCCTTTTCTGACCTGTACAGTTTAGCATGTAAAAATGCAGTTGTATCACTGCATTTTTGATGTAACCGCTTCCCTTTGTCGAAATGCTTCAAAGAAGATTGCTGCACATGCCCCAGCCGCATTTAATGCTGCCCGGAAATCGTTAGCATAGGGAATATAGATATTGGCATCCATTTCTCTGAGTACCCCGGAAGATAGTCCCCGCATCTCTCCACCAATGGCGATAAGACAAGGCACATTGTAATCCTTCTCCCAATAGGGAAGGGCATCCTTTCGCATTGCCGCATATGCCCGTATGCCCTGCTGTTTATACCACTGCATGTCACTGGCAAGGTCATCTGAAAGTACGACATTGAGATATTCAAAGGCACCTGCACTAGACTTGAGAATGGTGCTTTCCGCATTGGACCAGTCCCTGTTTCTCAACAACAATCCAGTGCATCCTGCACTGTATAAGGAACGCATGATATAACCAAGGTTGAAAGGATCTTCCACCCCTTCCACTAATGCAAGCAATGGCATACCATGCAATGTTTCTTCCTTTGTCTGGTAATGTCTTTGCCCGACATGTGCCAATACCCCACCATGGGTTCTGCCCTCTGCCATCTCATCGATTGCCTGACGGGGCAGTTTTTCAAAAGGAATTGATCGTTCCTCTGCCTTTCTTTCTATAAAGTATGCATCTTTATCATGCCTTGATTCATCAAGAAAGATCTTTTGTACAATGCGCTTATGGCCAAGCATCGCAGCCTTGACACTGATTCCTCCTTCAATCTGTATCATCCTGCCCTCCTGAAGATATCGCCTTCTTTAACCACAAATGGTACCGGCATGGAAATGATGGTCATCGGACGACGGGAGGCTGTTAACATTTCCCCTTTATCATCCTGCATCCATTCCACCGTAAACTTCCTGTTAGCAATACCAGGAGATAGTACTTCAATCACATCACCTGCATCGATTGGATTGCGGGTCAACAGATATGCGATACCATCCTCATATTTCTGTACCCTTCCAAGGAAGTCATGGGAAACATGGTTGTTATCATAGGCATGGAAGATGATGGATTCCTCACCAGCATCACCTTCATAGAAACCAGTGCAGATATCCCTGTTTTCTCCCTTGACGATTTCTCTTGTATGAAATAACAGTTCTTCTTCGGATAGTTCGAAGTTCTTTTCATACAATGCATCAATCAGATGCCTGTATCCGGACACAACCGAAGCCACATAGTATTCCGTCTTCATTCTGCCCTCAATCTTTAAGGAAGAAACACCCGCAAGGATGAGGTCTTTGACAATAGAAGCACTCATGAGGTCTTTGGATCCCATTGAAAACATCGACTGTTCATCACTCAGTTCTTTGTCCTTATCAAGAAGGTGGTATTGCCAGCGGCAGCTCTGTGCACAGCCACCACGGTTGGCATCCCGCAATGTCATGCGGTTGCTTAACGTGCACCTGCCGGAATAGTTGACACACATGCCACCATGGATGAAGGCTTCTGTTTCTACCGGACAGTGTTTTGTGATTTCCTGCACTTCCTGCAATGTGCATTCCCTGGCAAGAACTACCCTGTCCACCTGTAACATATCCGCAAGGTATTGGGCTGTCTGGCTGTTTGTGATGGAAAGCTGGGTGGAACAATGTATTTCCAGCTTTGGGGCACATTCTTTCGCTATCTTCATATAAGAAGGTGAAGCCGTGATGATGGCTGTTACCCCATAATCCTGCAATGCTTTGAAGTAATCCGCTACACCATCAAAATCCTCATCATGGGGAATGATGTTGGTGGTCACGTGGACTCTTGCTCCATGAGCTTTTGCAAAAGCACAGACTTCTTTGATATCCTCCATCGTAAAGTTCGATGCCCTTGAGCGAAGGGAGTAGTGCATACCACCAAGGTAGATAGCATCTGCACCATAGAGGATGGCTGTCTTTGCCCGGGAAAGATCACCAGCCGGCGCAAGTAATTCTATCTTTTTGTCAAAGGATGGTCTTTGCATAACTGTACCCCTTTCCAAGCTGCAGAGATGGATATTTTTCCCTGTATGCATTTTCTACTTCTGTTCCATCTTTTCCATCCATCGCTTCTTTTACGGCATGGACACCATCAATATGTGCCATCCTTTCTAGAAACACCCCATCCACAAAATAAATGAGGGAATGTTCTGTATGGATTTCCTGCATCTCAGCACATGCCATCAACACTTCATCGCTGTAAATACATGTGCCTTCCTCATCTTCATATACAGGCATCCTGCCGTTGCGCTTTTCTTCCACAAGCACAAGACCTTCCTTCTTGACAAGGCTTTCCTTTTCATAGTGAGCACTCCATGCGCTGAGCAGGTGTCTTGCCGAACGTGAAAGGATGGTATGTCCAAAGACCGTCACCATCGCTTCGCCATCTTCAACAATGCCCATCACTTCTTCTTTGATCAGCACCGGGGAAACTGAAGGCATAATGCCCTGTTGGCGGTAAAACTCTGCATCCTGCCTGTTTGTGACAAGGGTATCTGGCATATAGATGAGCTTTCCACCATAGCCATATTGCTTTGCCTTCATGATTACAGCAGGGTCCTGAAAGATGATATATTGCACATCCCTGATGGTTTCAAACAGGGCATCAAGCTTTGTCACTTCCCCTTCATGAAACAGTTTGTTTACTAGCAGGGCAACACTTTTGCCAAAGCCTTGTGCCATGTCTTTTACAAAAGAAACCTGTTCTATCTTCATCTTGCGTTGTGCAGTAAAGCTGTATCCATCCAGTGCGATAAGGAATATATCAGCACCGGCATTTATCAAAGCCGGAAGATCATGTACTTCTTCCAGTTCTGTCATCAGTAAATCGTTCATATGCGCTCCTTTATCGCCACACATTGTACCATAAGGAACATAATGCTTGTGACATGTGTGACCATGTGGTATTTTGTTTATGCAAGTCTGCGTCAAGTGCTGTAGTCAGGGGAGGCTATGGACGAAAAGAGAAATCTTGCGGTAGGCTGCAATTCCCAAGACGTGATTCTGACCTCCTTCACGGATTGGTGAAAGGAGGTATTTTTATGAATGTTAAAGAAATCTGGAAGTCATCTGCTCTCAAGCTGAAGTCCATCAAATGGCTTGCCATCATGGCAATTTTCCTTGCCCTGCGCATTGTGGTAGCACAATTTTCCATCACCGTTGCCACAAACCTCACCATTTCCTTCAGCTTCATCCTCGTCGCTTTGTCAGGTATGTTGTTTGGTCCGGTTGCCGGCATGGTATTTGCCTTCACCGAAGACATCCTGCAGTTCCTCTTGTTTCCAAGTGGGTATGGCTTCTTCTTTGGCTATACGCTATCTGCCATGCTTGGCGTATTATGCTATGCCCTTTTCCTCTATGGACAGCGCATTACCATCCTCAAAATCCTGTTTGCCAAGATTCTTTCTTCCTATGTTGTCAATGTGCTGATCGGTTCCTATTGGACATATCTCATGGTAGGTTCCAAAGGCTATTGGGCATATGCGGCAGTCAGTTTCTACAAGAATACAATCCTGTTTCCGATACAGATCATCCTCATCATCATTATCATCAACTTCCTTCTTCCCTTCTTTTCAAAGAAAAAGTACATCACCCCTGCCCAGCAAAGACCCATTCCCTTCAAATAAGGTCAATGGACCTTTTTTTAGTGATATAATTCTTGCATGGTCATCAGACATTACGAAAATGTACGCAAAGCAATCGGAGAGGATACAGACCTCTGTGTTGTCAGCAAGAAGCGTTCCATAGAAGAAATCCGTTCCTATTATGAAGCAGGAGAAAGAATCTTCGGTGAAAACCATGCCCAGGAACTATTGGAGAAAGTACCGCAATTACCTATGGATATCCAATGGCACTTCATTGGCCACCTGCAGCGCAACAAGGTAAAATCCATACTTCCCATCATTTCCTGCATACAGTCACTTGATTCTTATGAACTGGCGGATGCGATCGAAAAAGAAGCCGCAAAAATCAACAAGACCATTCCGGTTCTGCTGGAATTTCATATGGCTTCCACTGATACAAACAAGACAGGTCACGATCCATCCGATGCTCTGCCCTTTGCAAAGTATTGCATGGATAAGCCACACCTCGAAGTTGGTGGCATCATGGTCATGGGACCGCATACTGATGATACAAAAGCGATAGAAGCTGTATTTGTACAGGCGCATGACCTCTTTGTAGAGCTTCAAAGCATCTATTCCAAAGAAACTATCCATACCCTTTCCATGGGTATGAGCAGTGACTATAAAACAGCGATCAAATGTGGCACCACCATGGTGCGCATAGGTACATATTTGTTTGAGGAGGATTAGAATATGTCATTCACAAAGAAAAGTGCAGATCTTACACCTATCGTCGATACGGTATTTGCGATTGTCTCCCTTGCCAAAAAGGACATTGTGGAAAATGGTGCAGATGTTGTTACGGATGCGACCATCGGATCTTTGTACAACGAAGAGGGACAGCTTGTAGCCTTCGATACGGTCTTTGACCACTATGATGCCATTGATCACCGTGTCAAGGCAGCCTATGCATCAAGCTTTACCGGCAATCCGGATTATCGGGAAAATGTCTATACATGGGTAACAAACAACCTCGACATGCCACACAGCGTCATTGCAACGCCTGGTGGAAGTGGTGCTGTCTCCATGGGCTTTACCACATTCCTCGATGAACACGAAACTGCCATCCTTCCGGAAATTGCCTGGGGTTCCTACACACTCATGTGCCATGAAAATGGCATTGACTATGTCACATACAAGAACTTTGATGGTGACCACTTCAACTTCACCTCCCTCAGGGAAAGAATTGAAGAAATCAAACAGAAACAGGACCGCATCGTCATTGTCCTCAATGACCCATGTCATAACCCGACAGGCTATTCCCTTTCCAATGAAGAATGGAAGGAAATGATTGCCCTGCTCAATTCAGAAGCAAAGGACTGCAACATTGTTTTGATCAATGACATCGCCTATATCGACTATGCCAACCGTTCTATGGAAGATGCCCGCAGCTACATGTCACTGTTTGAAGAGCTGAGTGAAAATGTCATGGTAGAAGTATGCTTCTCCTGTTCAAAGACATTGACAAGTTATGGTCTTCGCTGTGGTGCTGCCATCATCCTTGCAAAGAATGCAAAGGATGTAAGAGAAGTAGAAATCATCATGGAAAAGAAGGCACGTGCCACATGGTCCAACATTCCAAATGCCGCCATGGCAAACTTCGTCTGGGCTGTCACAGAAGGAAGGGATTTATTCCTTTCTGAGAAACAGAAGTACATTGACCTCATGAAGGAAAGAAGTGACATCTTCCTCAAAGAAGCAGATGAAGCAAAACTTGAAACATATCCATACAAAGAAGGTTTCTTTGTCACATTGCGCATTGAGGACAACAAGAACCGTGACAAGCTTCATGATGCTTTCATGGCAAACCATATCTATACAGTCAAGGTCAATAAGGGTATCCGCGTAGCGGTATGTTCTTTACCTGTTCGAAAAGTCAAAGGACTTGCCGCAAAGATGAAGTCCATCATGGACAACTGCCTTTGATAACAAGCATGCGGAAACAGCTGTTTCCGCTTTTCAAATAAGGAGTAACTATGCCAGCTGCTACAACACATGTTGAATTTGCCAAAGATGTCTATCTGCATCTTCCAGCACCTTTACAAAAACAAATCACAGACCTGCCGATGTTTCTCGTCGGTTCCCAGGGACCAGATCTTCTGTTCTTCTCCGGTTTTTCCGTACTGCCTTCTTCCATGCAGTGGATTGGTGGAAAAATGCATGATGAAAAGATCTATGAAGTCATCCAGTACTTCGATGAACATGCTGTGATCGATGATGCATTGCGTTCCTACTTCTATGGGTATCTCTGCCATTATGCACTCGATGCCAATGTCCATCCCCTCGTCTATTGCTATTCCCAAAAGGAAGCAAAACAAACCGGCAGAAATGAAACAGAAATCCACTTCCGCATAGAAGGTGAATATGATGTCCATGTACTGAAGGCAAAGGGACGTTCCTGGAAGGAATACAATGTCTATGAAAGCCTGAAACTATCTGACAACGATGTGCAGAAACTCGCCATCCTCTATGAAGGTATGTTAAAGAAGGTATTCTCCATATCCGTCACCCGCACAAAGCTGATGCGCGGCATCAGAGATGTTTCCCTCATGACCCGCCTTCTCAAACCATCAAAGCTCAAATATGCAACGGTGAACTTCATTGAGAATACATTACATGCCCCAAAGCTTGTCAGCGGCATGATGTTATCGGACAAGAAACAGGAGACAGCACTCAATGCCAACCACCTGCCATGGTCACCAGTCTTTGATGGAAGTATTGTCTATTATGATTCGTTTGATGACCTCTACGCAAAGGCATCAGACTTTGCCATAAAGATCATCACTAACCATGATGAAACTGACTTCACCCGCACATTCTGTGGAGAACCCGTAAAGTGATGAAAACACTCTATCTGATCGGAGGAACGATGGGTGTTGGCAAAACAACCATCTCCCAACAACTGAAACACTCTCTCGATAACAGTGTCTTCCTCGATGGTGACTGGTGCTGGGACGGGCATCCCTTTCAGGTAAATGAAGAAACAAAGGCGATGGTCATCGATAACATCTGTTATGTTCTCAATAACTTCCTCTCCTGTTCTGCCTATGACAACATCATCTTCTGCTGGGTCATGCATGAACAATCCATCATCAATCGTATAATCAAGGAATTAGACGCAAGTGCTTGCAGAGTCATAAAAATATCCTTGATAACGGACGAAGCAAATCTGAGGAATCGGTTGTCATCCGATATTGCTCGCGGAATCCGCACTTCCGATGTCATTGACAGAAGTGTCGGAAGGATTTGTATGTATCGGTTACTT